>CAZVBD010000131.1:0-7172 GCA_964625255.1 uncultured Thiohalobacter sp.
CAACCTTGCCAAGGTTGGGGTCGCGAGTTCGAATCTCGTTTCCCGCTCCAAATTTTGTTGGTCCGCAGGATCGAACCTCGGCGGTATAAACCGGGGGTTTTTTAAATACGGGCCTGCCCATGATTATTAGGCTGAGTGGCAGAGTGGTTATGCAGCGGCCTGCAAAGCCGTGGACCTCGGTTCGACTCCGGGCTCAGCCTCCATTATCTGATTAAATCTCATTTCCAAATCAAGCATTAACGCTGTACTATACACGTCGTTCCTACCCAGCCCGGGTGGCGAAATTGGTAGACGCAAGGGACTTAAATAACTTGAGCACCCAGCCAGGAAACTGCTGGTGTGAATGGAGTCAAATTCGGGGAAACCTCAGCATTGGGTTGGTGGCAATCCCGAGCTAAGCTTTGGAGCGATTTTTACTCCGGTAGTTCTATAAATCATTCCATTGAAAGTGTAGAGACTTGACGGCTCCTGCCTAAGTCATGGTTTAAAGCTATGATAGGGTGAAGAGAAAGTCCAGACCCCAAATGTCGTATGACAGTAGCGAAAGCTATAGCGGGTATGAAAATCCCTCGGTGGAAACACCGTGCCGGTTCGATTCCGGCCCCGGGCACCATGTTTTCTTCTGTAAGAACTCCTTTCTGTCAATTTATCCGACATCTATAAAATGATGTTGGATATTTCTATATAATTATAATTATCAGTTAGTTAATAGCAACCACTCGTTGTACAATAGTCGTGTATTGACGGTTTGTCTGAAATGTTAACAGCGATTGATACAAACCATGAAAACCTGATGGGTTTCTTTACCTGCGCTTCATAACAAATTGTTATATATACAAAACAGGTTAAATTTTTGACTAAATTTTGATGATTTGGCAGGCCTGTTCAGCCTGATAATGTCGAAATAGTTTACATAGAAAATCTCCTGAAAATAAATTTCTATAATTAACAGTGAGATATAAAATGGCACTGTTATTGCTTGGTTTCTTGCGAAATTTATATCCGTTTTCTCCCGGATAGGCGCCCAATCAATGCGCTTTATGAGACAGGTTTCAGGGCACAGGTTAAGTAGTAAGCCGCGGAACTTAGACTAGAATTTATAATGAATGAAGATCCATATGATGACAGGCAGTCAGCTGTTTGACTCGATCTTTACGGGATGGCTCATGAACAAGAACTATTTTGATATTGGCTCGCGATACGCTAATCGCCGTTGTGCGCTTTTTTTAGCCTGTTTATTACCCGCTGTCGTTTTTGCGGGAACGTCTCAGGCAACACAACAGCGTAATAACGAACCGTTAGTGCCCCTGGTTGAAACGGCTGCTGTTGCAGTCCCCCTTGATCAGGGAATAAACAGGGTGGTACTCGCATCTAAAGATGACGCGGTGATTGTCCAGGATGAGGAAATGCTGCCAACATCACTGATTTCAGTGGCATTTGCACCGTCTGATAGTCATCTGGGGTTCAGACAGGGTTCTGCAACCACTGATGCTGCGCAGGAAGTGACCAGCGATACAGAAAGTGAAAAAACGTCACGGATACCTTATTCTCTTGCGTTGGCGCTGTTTGCGCTTATCGGGCTGGTCCCGGTTTCCCGCCATAACCGCTAATTACCCATTTAAAAAATAATGTTATTCTCTGTAGGCTTGCCGGCGAAGACGTGGTGGGCGTGCTGTTTTTTGTTTTATAGTTACGAAATAAATCAATACTGACGGGATGTTGCCGTTACAGGGTGCAACAGAAATCAAAGTGCCATGACAATGAAAGTCACTAGGGACGGTATCACCTTGGACGTGGGTATTTTAACAATTCTAGATAGATCGTCATGAGTAATCTGCTGACTCTGGTCGCAGCAATGGCGATCAGTATGGTTCTGATCCCGCTTATGTCCCGTGTGGCGGGACGTTTCGGGCTTGTCGATGTTCCTTGTGAAAGAAAGGTGCACGCCGCGCCTGTGCCCCGGGTCGGTGGTATTGGTATTGTCGTCGGCAGTCTGCTTCCCATCATGCTGGTGTTGTCGCCAGACAAGTTAAGTCAGTCCTATGTGTTTGGTGCTTCAGTGCTGTTTATTTTTGGCCTGTGGGATGACGCCTTCGAAATCGGTCATTATCCCAAATTCATCGGACAGATTATTGCTGCGTTGATTGTCATATTTTATGGCAATCTTTATGTAACACAGTTTCCCTTTCTGCCCGGAGGGGAGATTCCAGCGGCATTTGGTATCCCGTTTACCGTGATTGCCATTGTCGGCATGGTCAATGCCATGAATCATTCCGATGGCCTGGACGGGCTGGCCGGTGGCGAATCGTTATTTAGCCTGGGCGCCATAGGTCTGTTGGCATTTCTATCGGTAGATGGCGCTCAGGCGCTGACCATCACTGTCACCGTTGTGGGCGGTATTCTCGGTTTTTTGCGCTATAACACGCATCCGGCACGCGTTTTTATGGGGGACTCCGGGAGCCAGTTCATTGGCTTTACCCTGGCATTTCTCGCTATATTGCTTATCCAGAAAGTTGATGTTTCGCTGAGTCCGGCGGTGGTTCTGTTACTGCTGGGTTTGCCGATAGCCGATATTCTTGTTGTTCTCAGTAAGCGCGCCATGCACGGTATGAATATCTTCCGTGCAAGCCGTAACCATATTCATCATCGGTTACTTGATCTTGGCTTTGTGCACCGGGAATCCGTCATTATCATCTATTCGTTACAGATGATTTTTGTCACGACCGGCATACTGATGCGCAATGAAGATAACGCAATCATCATCGCAACGTATCTTGGTTATAGCCTGCTGGTGTTTGCGGCCATAAATCTGGCTGAGCGGGCTGGCTGGAAACTGCAACGCACCGAGCAGCAGGATCAGAGCAAGATTCTGGCGCATGAGGCCATGAAGAACATCCTGGTCGTTGCACCACGCCGCTTTCTTGCGATCAGCATCCCGCTGTTTATGGTTTCAGCGAGCCTGCTGGCGGTCAAGGTGCCCGATGATTTTGCCAAGATGTCGCTACTGGTGTCTGCGCTTATAGTGGTCGATTTATTCGCCGTGCGCGGCCATCCGACGATCATGCGCCGCGCACTGATTTATGTGGTTGCTGCCCAGGTAGGGTATCTCTGGGTTAACTACCAGCCCCCGTGGATTCCATACGCTGAAGTACTTGAAACCTCATTATTCCTGCTGATGGCAATCGCCTTTGCGGTGGCAGTGAAGTTTTCACCTCGCCGGCGCAAGGTTGAGTTTGATCTTACCGCCACAGACTACCTGGTGGCGTTCAGTGTACTGGCTGTACTGATTACGTCGAGGGGCGACTTGTGGGGAAGCGGCAGCGTAGCGTTTGTGGTCCAGATGGTCATTATATTTTATGCCTGTGAATTGCTGATCACTGAAAAACGTGGCGGCTGGAGCTGGCTGAGTGTCTGGTCCATGGTTGCCGGTCTTGTGCTGGCCGTGAGAGGATTGCTTCTTGGATGAGGCTGCAGGCTGATGTGCCGGACCAGAGACATCAATGACTAAACTTACGAGTGATTTCCTGATCATCGGTGGCGGTATCATTGGTATAAACCTTGCCCTTGAAGCCAAACGCCGCTTCCCGGATGCCCGGGTGACACTTGTTGAGAAAGAGTCTGGTTTTGGTGAGCACGCCAGCGGTCGTAACAGCGGCGTACTGCATGCCGGTTTTTATTATACGGCGAACAGCCTGAAAGCACGCCTGACCAAAGAAGGCAACCAGCGACTGACAGAATTCTGTGTTGAGCGGGGTTTGGGGATCAACCGGTGCGGCAAGCTTGTGGTTGCAAAAGAGGCGAGTGAATTGCCGGTACTTGATGAGTTACTGGACCGGGCGCAGCATAACGGTGTCGATCTGCAAAAAATAACCGAAGCAGAAGCAAAGGAGATTGAACCTCGTGTGCGAACATACCGCCACGCCTTGTTTTCGCCCAGCACTGCCAGCGTGGACCCCGGGGAAGTAATGAGGGCCTTCGTATCGAATGCGAAACAGGTGGGGGTCAATCTTCTTGGCAACACCCAATACCAGGGTACCCGGGACGGTGTGGTCAAAACGTCGCAAGGCAGCATAAGTTCAGGGTATGTGATCAACGCCGCAGGATTGTACGCGGACAAGATTGCCAGGGATTTCGGATTTTCGAAACACTACCAGATCCTCCCGTTCAAGGGGCTGTACCTGTATGCCGATGACAAATCAAAACCCTTAAGAACGAATGTTTACCCTGTTCCTGATCTGCGTAATCCTTTTCTTGGCGTGCACCACACAGTGACACTCGACGGGCATACCAAGATAGGCCCCACCGCGATACCCTGTTTCTGGAGAGAACACTATCGTGGGCTGGAAAATTTTAATTTCAGTGAATTTGTTGAAGTCATCGGGCGGGAAGCAGAACTTTTTATCCGCAATGATTTCGGGTTCAGAAAGCTTGCGCTGGATGAAATGCGGAAAATGTACCGCTCACGGATTGTCTCGCTTGCTACCGACCTGGTTAGCGGTATTCAGTTGGAGCACTACACCCGCTGGGGTGCGCCCGGTATACGCGCCCAATTACTGGATACCCGTACCCGGAAACTCGAAATGGATTTCAAAATGGAAGGCGATCAGCGATCATTCCATATACTCAATGCCGTTTCGCCGGCATTCACGTGTGCCATGTCTTTCAGTGAGTACGCTTTTGAATGTATTGGTGAGTTGATCGAATAGACGAGTGAAATCCCGGTGTCGGGACTGTACAGAATGTTATCTTAATAATACAGAATGAAGTCTGAAAGGAGAGCCTGCATGGCTACTAAAGAAAGAACGTGTCGGTTTTGTGGGAGTCCGCTGGATGTTTCCGTTGCAGACCTTGGTATGTCACCTGTCTCCAACGATAATATAAAACCTGATAAGCTCAACGCGATGGAGCCATTCTATCCGTTGCATGCCTATGTTTGTAAGCAATGCTGGCTGGTGCAGCTTGAGCAGTTTCAGGCCGCAGATGAAATATTCAGTGATGAGTATGCCTACTTCTCCTCCTTCTCAAAAAGCTGGCTCGAGCATGCCCGCCAGTATTCACTCATGGCGACCGAACGCTTTGCGATTGGCCAGGCATCGCAGGTTGTCGAGATTGCGAGTAATGACGGTTATCTGCTCAAAAACTTCCTGGAGAACGGTGTCAGGATTCTCGGCGTAGAGCCTTGCGCCAATGTTGCCAAAGCTGCTGAGGAGGCAGGGATTCCCTCGCTGGTAAAGTTTTTCGGTGTTAACACAGCTCGTGAAATGGTCGAAGACGGTATCCGGGCCGACCTGTTGATTGGTAATAATGTGCTGGCCCATGTCCCGGATCTCAATGACTTCGTGCAGGGAATGAAAATCCTGTTGTCACCACAGGGTGTGATCACCATGGAGTTCCCGCACCTCAAAAAACTGATCGAGTTCAATCAATTTGACACGATCTATCACGAACATTTCTCCTATTTTTCCCTGGTCACCGTTGAAAAAATCTTTGCGGAGTTTGGGCTGGTTATTTTCGATGTTGAGGAGATTCCCACACACGGAGGCTCCTTGCGGATTTTTGCGCGCCATGACTCGGACACTGAAAAACCCGTACACGAGGCAGTGGACAGATTGCGTGAAAGCGAGATAAAGGCCGGGTATACCGATGTGACGATCTATCAGCAATACGCAGAACGGGTGAAGGAAACCAAACGCAAGTTGTTGACTTTTCTAATCCAGGCAAAAAATGATGGCAAATCGATTGTCGGCTATGGCGCGCCCGCCAAGGGCAATACCTTGCTCAACTATTGCGGCGTGCGTTACGACTTTATCGATTACACAGTGGACCTTAGTCCCCACAAGCAAGGACTGTATCTGCCAGGAACCCACATCCCCATCTGTTCGCCGGACAAGATTGCCGAAACCCGGCCGGACTATGTTCTGATTCTTCCCTGGAATCTGAAAGATGAGATTATGAAACAGATGGATCACATCAGGGAGTGGGGTGGTCGTTTCGTCGTACCTATTCCCGAATTGCAGGTATTCGAGTGAAGCTGTGTCCTGTTCGGAGCATTTTTTGCCCCTGTCGTATTCGCCGTGTTGGGAGGTAACTGATGTACGACAGCGCTGAATCACGTCAACTCGAGGGTATCGGGGAACGCATGTATGGTCTGGTGAAAGACCTGTATCCCGTTTGCCGGAGCATAACGGGAGAGGGCGTTCGCCAGACACTTGAGAAACTGCGTGAAACCATTCCCCTTACCGTTCATGAGGTGCCCAGTGGCACGGCCGTATTCGATTGGTCGGTGCCCCGGGAGTGGAATATCAGGGATGCCTATATCATCACCCCGGCGGGGGATAAAATAGCCGAGTTCTCGAAGCACAATCTTCACGTTCTCAACTACAGTATACCCGTGCACAGAAAGCTGACACTGGAGGAACTGAAACCGCATCTCTTTACCCTGCCAGACCAGCCGGACTGGATTCCCTACCGTACTTCCTATTACAAGGAAAACTGGGGATTCTGCATTTCCCAACGCCAACTCGACTCATTGTCGGAGGGTGAGTATGAAGTCGTCATCGACTCAACACTGGAGCCGGGTCATCTGACCTATGGCGAGTATTTCATCCCGGGTGAAACTGATGAGGAAATACTCTTTTCCTGCCATACCTGTCACCCCTCGCTCTGTAACGACAACCTGTCTGGCATTGCCCTGGCAACTTTTCTGGCCGATCACCTGTCAGGCCGGCCACTACGTTATTCGTACCGTTTTCTTTTCATTCCGGGCACCATCGGTTCGATCACCTGGCTGGCCCTCAACGAGGAAAAGACAAAGCACATTAAGCACGGCTTCGTGGTGACCTGTGTGGGCGACGCCGGGGCCTTTACCTACAAGAAAAGCCGGCGGGGATCGGCACAGGTCGATCGCGCCGTGCTGAAAGTGCTGGCCGACACGCGGGAAAACTTCCGTGAAATCGACTTCTATCCCTACGGCTATGACGAACGACAATATTGTTCACCGGGTTTTAACCTGGCCGTCGGCAGCCTGTCACGCAGCAGCCACGGTCAATACCCGGAGTATCACACGTCGGCAGACAATCTGAGTCTCGTGAAACCGGACTATCTTCAGGAATCATTTCATACCTATGCCGATGTGATCGATGTTCTGGAAAACAACCGGACCTACCTGAATC
>CAZVBD010000132.1:0-2985 GCA_964625255.1 uncultured Thiohalobacter sp.
CGGCGCAGGCCGGAATCCAGAACGCCTGAGCTGGACATGGATTCCGGCCTGCGCCGGAAATGACGGAGGTGGCCTGTTTCTTTCCGGCTATTCAGGGATGAGTTGTATACGCACACGGTTGTTCGCTGCGGCGATACGGTTCCATTCACCCGCCTTTGTTGCCGGCTCGCGTGGCGGATAAGCCACGAGCGGCTCGCTACGCCGGGTGGCGTTGATGTCTACTTCGATGGCGCCATCCTGCAGCCAGGGAGAGCTGGCGATCAGGTTGGCAAAGGCCAGTGACTGGTGAGTGGCGGGCGAGTCGGTGGGTTGCACCGGGTTCATGATGGCACTGCACTGGTCCAGGGTGGTGTCTTCACCGGCAAGTTTGAAGCCTTTCTCCTGCGAGCCTTGCAAGCAGAATTCACCGGTATGGGTTTCCAGTACCAGTTTGCCCGTAAAACCGTTACTGGAGAGCCGATCAAGCAATTTTGTAACGGTTTGCATGCGTGCACCATCCAGTGCAATTTCATCCCAGGGATAGCGTGTATCCTGGTTCAAGGCCCAGCTGACGCTTTGCCATACCTGTTTTATCAGTTCTCCACTGTTCTCCCTGTCATTCAGATCAGGCGCAGCAGGGTTGTCTGCCTGTGTCGTGGCGGGTTCCGTTGGGTCGGCAGTGGTAATATCAGCTGTGGCGTAATCGGCTTGTGTTATGCCCTCTTTACGGGAAGCAAAGTTCCAGGCCAGGGAAATGAACAACAGAGTAATCAACAGGACCATCGGGAAAGCTGATGGACGGCGTGCCGGTGGTGGCAGTTGCTGGCGGAAAGCCTCGATTTTTTCATCCAGCAGGTGGTCGAGCTTCTCGCGGTTCTGGCGTGCAGCGGTATCGAGGCCCAGTATCAGATCCTTGCGGATTTCCACGCGTTGTTCGTCGAGCATGCGCCGCAGCTGATTCTGTATGGGTTCATTGTCATCATGAGGCTGGATGATGTTGGCGGCAGCTTCAACAACCGGTGCCTCCGGATGTTGTTGGGACAGATCCTCAAGACGTTCCGAGGCATATTCGTCATCCTGCTGATCGCTGTCATCACTGCTGCGCCGTTCATTGATCAGACCGATACGCTTGAGTGATTCGAACAGCTCAGCGGGTGCCACCGTTTTTGGCAGTACCCCAACAGCCCCCAGCGCCCGTGCCTGGCCGATGTAAAGGTCTCCTTCTTTCGAGGTATACATCATCACCGGGATGGTAGCGGTCTGCGGATTGTCCTTGATGGCTCGCACGGCCTCGAACCCATCCATGCCGGGCATCATATGATCCATGAAAATAGCATCAGGACGATTGCTGATGAGAAATTCAAGTGCCTCGGGAGCGGATTCAACGGTATCGACAATCAGGCCGTATTTTTCCAGCATGCGGCGCAGTACCAGCCGGGCTGATTTCGAATCATCGACAACCAGTGCGCGTTTCTGTCTTGACATCAGCGTCTCCCGGACTTTCCGGCCAACTCGTTCAATAGGCAAAAAATGCTTTCAGCACCTTGTGCAGGTATCGGGTGTCCTGGCTACCGGCCAGTTCACGGATGGAATGCATGGCAAAGGTTGCTACACCCACATCGAGTGTTCGAACCCCGATATGACCGGCTGTAATCGGGCCGATGGTGCTGCCACAGGCCATGTCGCTGCGCACGACGAAGGACTGGACCGGCACACCGGCACGCTCGCACAGTAGCCGGAACAGGGCGGCTGTTTCGCTGTTGGTGGCATAGCGTTGATTGGCATTGGTTTTGATGACCGGGCCATGGTTTAGTAGCGGGCCATGGCAGGCGTCGTGTTTGTCCGCATAGTTAGGGTGAATGCCGTGTGCATTATCGGCGGAAATCATCCATGAGCGGTCAATACAACGTGCCAGTGCTTCGTTGTCGGTGCACAGGCGTTGCAGGACTGATTTCAGGAAGGGGCCGTCTGCACCACAGGCTGAAGTGCTGCCGACTTCTTCATGGTCATGGCAGACCAGAAGTTTTGACTGCGTGTTATCGCTGTCGAGGAGTGCGTGCAGTGCGACAAAGCAGCTGAGCAGATTGTCCAGTCGTGCGGACGCTATGAAGTCACCGTTCAGGCCGACCTGTGCAGGGGGCTGGCAATCGTACAGTGACAGTTCAAATTCGAGCACTTCCTCGATATCCAGCCCGGGGTGCTGCTTGCGGACTGTGTCGCGCAGCAGGGTTCTGAAATCTGCCGGTGATGTTTCCCCGGTTTGCATCAGGAGCGGTGGCAGGTGTTTCTGGGCATCGATGCTGCGAGACTTGTTGGCGTCACGGTCCAGATGAATGGCCAGGCTGGGAATGGTGGCAACGGCGTGCTCGAAGTCGATCAGGACACTGTTCAGTTGTTGCCCGGAATCGCGGTAGCTCACTCGGCCGGCAATGGACAGATCGCGGTCGAACCAGGGGTTGAGCAGTGCGCCGCCGTACACTTCCACGCCCAGCTGATAGTACCCTTGCCGAACTGTTTCGGGCTGTGGCTTGATGCGCAAACAGGGGCTGTCGGTGTGTGCACCGACCATCCGCCAGCCATGATCTGACGGAGACTGTGTGCCGAGTGTAAAAGCGACAAGGGATGAGTTGTTACGTGTGACAAAGTAGTGGCCACCTGCCCGGGTTTGCCAGCAGTCGGCTTCCTTCAACTCATCAAAGCCGGCATCCAGCAGCAGTGCGCGCAGGTTCTCCGTCGCGTGGAATGGCGTCGGTGATCGGCGGATGAAGTCGAGCAGATCGGTATTCAGATTACTGTCCATCAGGTATTTTCCGGTTGATCATGTTGGTCACGTTGATCATGGCTGCGTTGTTGTTTGCGTTGTGCCGCATTGTGCAGAATTTTCTGTCGTACTGCATGGTTGGCTTCACCCCAGGCACAGATTTCCGTCAGGCTGCGGTAACAGCCCAGGCAAATATCGTTTTCATCGAGACAACAGTTGCGGATGCAGGGTGAAGTCACAGCGGG
>CAZVBD010000132.1:3085-7157 GCA_964625255.1 uncultured Thiohalobacter sp.
GGGGTATTATTTTGAAATAGAAGCTTTTTTTTCTATCGGGATGACATTGCTGTCATCGATCAGGGGTTCCGGGCGGCTGAAGTGGTAGCCTTGCGCATAATCGACACCGATATCGCGCAGCTGGTTTGCGATGGCTTCATTCTCGACAAATTCAGCAATGGTGCGAATGCTGAGGGTGTGGCCGACCTGGTGTATGGCCTCGACGATGGCGCGATTCATCGGGTTGGTGTCCATATCCTTGACGAAGCTGCCGTCGATTTTCAGGAAGTCCACCGGCAGGTTTTTCAGGTAGCTGAAAGAACTCAGTCCGCTACCAAAGTCATCAAGTGAGAAGCGACAGCCCAGTTTTTTCAGTGTTTTGATAATGTGGCTGGCCCTGGCCAGATTGAAGACGGCCGCTGTTTCCGTCACTTCGAAGCATAGCTGGTTAGCGTGAATCCGGTATTCATCGATTTTTTTTGCGATGTACCTGGAAAATCCTTCTTCGTTGAGTGAATTCCCGGACAGGTTAATGGAATAAATGCCCCTGTCACCGCGTTGCTGGAGTAATTGCAGGTGCTTGAAGGCATTGTCGATAACCCAGTGGTCAAGCGAATTCATCAGGTTGTAACGCTCTGCAGCAGGAATAAAATTGCCCGGCGGGATGATGGTGCCGTCTGACGAACGCATGCGCACCAGCAGTTCGTAGTGTGGCGTTTTGTCCATCGCATTTAGCGGGGTAATCTCCTGGCGATAAAGCACAAAGCGATTTTCTTCCAGTGCCTCCTTGATACGGGACACCCAGTGCATTTCATTGTGTCGCTGGCCGAGGTCGATATCACTTTCCTCGTAAACGTGGATGCGGTTCCGCCCGGCTTCCTTGGCGACGTAGCAGGCTACATCAGCGGCACTGAGGATCAACGAGGCATTCTGGGTGTCATGCTGGATGGGTACCATGCCGATGCTGACGCCGACATCGAAGCGGCGTTCTTCCCACTGGTAGGTAAAATTACTGAAGGTTGATAGCAACCGGTCAGCAATATCCCGGGCCTGTTCTATGGAAACATTCTCCAGCAGTACGCCAAACTCATCACCGCCGAGTCGCGACAGGGATGAGTTCGTCGGTACGCTGCGCAGCAGCATGCGGCTGAGCTGCCGGAGCAATTCATCGCCGGCATCGTGACCACAGGTGTCATTGATAACCTTGAACTGATCGAGATCGAGGTACAGCAAGGCGTGTTCGCGGTCTCCACGGTCGCCCGAGGACAACAGGTTGTTCAGGCGCTCGGCAAACTCGTGCCGATTGACCAGGCCTGTCAGGCTGTCGTGAGTAGCCTCCCAGGTCATTTGTCGCGCCATGCGCCGTTCGCGCGTGACATCGTGGAAAACCACTACTACGCCAATGACATGGTTTTCACGGTCGAATATGGGAGCCGCCGAATCCTCGATATGAAATTCCTGGCCATTGCGATTGATCAGCATACATTGTTCGGTGAGATCAACCACCTGCCGGGTGCGCAGGCAGATCGTGATAGGACTCTCGATGGGAATACGGGATGTTTCGTTGGTCAGCGGCAGTATTTCCGTGAGTGGGTGTCCCTGTGCCTCATTATTGTTCCAGCCGGTGACCCGCTCTGCGACCGGGTTCATGTAATCGACGCGGCCGTCAGCATCGGTGGTGATGACGCCGTCACCGATAGAATGCAAGGTGACCAGCGCGCGCTCGCGTTCCTGGTAGAGGGCCTCCTCGGCGCGCCTGCGATCAGACCGTTCCCGAACATCACGCAGTTCGCGCTCAATGGCGGGTATCAGCCGTGTCAGGTTGTCTTTCATAATGTAATCATTGGCACCAAAGCGCATGGCTTCTACGGCAATTTCTTCACCGACGGTACCGGAAACCAGAATAAAAGGAGTGTCCTGGTCTTGTGCGCGCAGAATGCGCAAGGCTTCGAGGCCACTAAAGCTGGGCATGGCGTAATCCGAAATGACGATCTGCCAGTTATGGTTATGCAACGCTTTCCTGAGAGAATCCGCGTTATCGATCCGTATGTAATCCGGCGAGTAACCGGCACGCCGCAGCCTGACCAGTAACAGTTGTGCGTCATCGTCATTGTCTTCGACAATCAGTACCCTGAGCGGTGCAGTCATATGGCGTCTTTTCCCTGTAGCGTTATATGTTGCATGTATCCGGGGTGTCAGGATGCACTGCGTTGCCAGTGGCCTGATTTGCCGCCCTGCTTTTCCAGCAGGCGAATTTCGTGTAGCGTCATCCCCCGATCGACGGCCTTGCACATATCGTAAACGGTCAGCAGGGCAATCTGCACAGCGGTCAGGGCCTCCATTTCCACACCGGTCTGTCCGCGTGTTTCAACGGTTGCACGACAATAGATTGAGGCCGGTTTGTCGCGGGTTTCGAGTTCCAGCTCTACGCGTGTCAACGCCAGTGGATGGCACAGGGGAATCAGATCGGCTGTTTTTTTGGCGGCCATAATGCCGGCAATGCGGGCAATACCAAGAACATCGCCTTTCTTGTTATCACCGTTGAGAATGTGTTGCAGGGTCGAGGGTTGCAGGGCAATCCAGCCGTCGGCAATGGCGCATCGACTCGACACGGCTTTATCGCCGACATCGACCATATGCGCCTCGCCCGCCGCGTTGAAATGGGTCAGTTTGCTCATGTCGCCTATCCGTATCCACATCTGGCCACGCACCGCGTGGTAAACTGTTGTCGGCCGATTTTCCGGAATCTTTTCGTGTGGTTGCATACTACTATAGGTGGCCGGAGCGGATGTCGCAACGCAGGGTGGAGAAAATGCAGGTCAAGGTCAGGTTGTTTGCCGGTTTGCGCGAACGTTACGGGATAGACTGTCGCTTTGTCTCCGTGCCGGATAACACCACGGTGCGCGAAGTCTGGAATCTGCTTCTGCCGGGAGAGTCCTTTCCTGACAATGTGTTAGCGGCGCGGAACATGGAATATGTTGGGTATGAAACCGCCGTGGCCAAGGATGACGAAATCGCCTTCTTCCCGCCCGTGACCGGAGGTATGTCGTGACGGTCCTGGTCACAGATCAGTCTTTCGATCCCTGGCAGCAGATCCAGGCCAGACAGAATCAGCGGTCGGCAGATGGTGCGGCGGGCGTTGGGGCTACAGCCGTGTTTGTTGGCAGCATGCGGGATTTCAATGAAGGCGACCCGATCAAGTGCATGTTCCTGGAGCACTACCCGGGAATGACGGAGCGCTACCTGGAGAAAATCAGCACAGAGGCGGCTGAACGATGGGATCTGGTCGATACCCTTATCGTACACCGGGTCGGCGAATTGCACCCGACGGACCCCATTGTGCTGGTTGCTGTCTGGTCGGCGCACCGCAAGGCGGCTTTCGATGCCAGTCGCTGGCTGATGGAAGCGTTGAAATCAAATGCGCCGTTCTGGAAGAAGGAACAGCTGAAAGATCGAAGCCGCTGGGTAGAGCACAATACGCCGGGCTAGTTTATTGCTCGTGGATGAACATGGGCTTACGAAGTGACGAGCTTGTCCGTTGCCGTGTCGGTTACGACTTCGTGTATCTCAAACGTCATGTTATCCAGGTCGCCGAACACCCAGGTTGCCGGTGCGGCAACCCCGCCGACAGTACCGGGATTAACCATGCGTGTTTCCCCGCCCTTGATGTTGGTTATGGTTTCTACCCGTGCTTCGTGGTCATGACCACAGCACACCAGATCCCAGTTGCCGGTGGTCGCCATGGCGCGCGCATAGTGCGGGTAGTGCACCAGGAAGATCTTGCGTCCACACAGCTCGATACCGGCATCCTGCCCGTAAAAAGTGACATGATTATCCGGCTGGTTGGCGATACGCGCCATCATGTACAGATCGCCGGCATTATTGCCGTGGATAACGTGGATGGGCAGACCAAAAGGCTTTAACACGCTGAGCGTGCTGGGTGCGACAACGTCACCGCAATGCAGTACTGCCTCGGCCCCCGCCGCTTTGGCCGCGCTGACGGCGGCCGTGAGCAGCGGGCGGTGGTCGTGACTGTCGGAGACGATGCAGACTTTCATGGCGATACTCAGAAGTTGGGTTTTTCGGGTGCTTT
>CAZVBD010000133.1:0-7108 GCA_964625255.1 uncultured Thiohalobacter sp.
CGCTCCAGCAGGACAAATTCATAATCGAATTCATTTTTGTCATCGCGTGAATGTGCTTCGCGCTGCACTTCACGCCATTGTGTTAAATCAAACTCGGGGAACCAGGTATCACCCTCGACATCTGACTTGACCAATGTGAGATACAAGCGGTCAGCCCGGTCTAATACTTGTTGATAGAGTTTTGCTCCCCCAATCACCATCACCTCATCACTGCCTGCTGCCACCTCCATCGCTTGATCAATGGAATGTACAACCACACAACCCTCGGCCTGATAACCGATATCACGGGTAATAACAATATTGGTTCGCCCCGGTAAAGGCCGCCCGAGTGACTCCCAGGTTTTGCGGCCCATGACAACGGGTTTACCCATGGTCAGCGCCTTGAATCGTTTCAGGTCAGCCGACAAACGCCAGGGCAGCTGATTGTTACGGCCGATCACATGATTTTCAGCCATGGCAGCAATCAGGGAAATTTTCATTACACGGCAACCGGTGCCTTGATGTGCGGGTGCGGGTCGTAGTCGAGCAATTCGAAATCATCATAGGTGAAGCTGAACAGGTCATTCACCTCCGGGTTTATTTTCATGGTCGGCAGGGAACGGGGTTCACGCTGCAACTGGGTACGCGCCTGTTCGAGATGATTGGAATACAGGTGCGCATCACCCAGCGTATGTACAAAATCCCCGGGCTGCAAACCGGTCACCTGCGCCACCATCAGGGTAAGAAGTGCATAGGAGGCAATATTGAATGGCACACCCAGAAATATATCCGCACTGCGCTGATATAGCTGACAGGACAACTTGCCTTCAGCCACATAGAACTGGAAGAAGGCATGACAGGGCGGTAACGCCATATTATCAATTTCACCGACATTCCAGGCGCTGACAATCAGGCGCCGCGAATCCGGGTTGTTTTTGATCTGCCCAATCACCTGGCTGATCTGGTCAATATGCCTGCCGTCTGCGGCTGGCCAGCTGCGCCATTGGGAACCGTATACCGGCCCGAGTTCACCGTTCTCATCCGCCCATTCGTCCCAGATGCTGACACCATTTTCTTTCAGGTAACGGATATTGGTATCGCCCTGCAAAAACCACAGCAACTCGTGAATAATCGAACGCAGGTGCAGTTTCTTGGTGGTGACAGCCGGAAAACCTTCGCCCAGATTAAAACGCATCTGGTAACCGAACACACTCAATGTTCCGGTGCCGGTACGGTCTTCCTTGCGCACGCCTTTATCCAGCACGTGCTGCATCAAATCAAGATACGGCTTCACGCTTTCCTCTCCCCGAGTAGGCCCACCACAATAAATAGATGCCGAACAGAATCATGGGTGCCGACAACACCATGCCTTCGGTCAGCCAGCCGAATGCCAGATAACCGATGTGTGCATCCGGTACACGCACGAATTCAACGGCAAAACGGAACACACCGTAGCCCAGCATAAACATGCCGGAAACGGCACGTTGTGGACGTGGCTTCGCCGAGTAAAACCAGAGAATCACGAACAGTACCAGCCCTTCCAGAAAGGCTTCATAAAGCATCGACGGATGACGCGGCTGGTTGTCCACAAACGGGAATACCATGCCCCAGGGCAGATCAGTAGGACGCCCCCATAATTCACCATTGATAAAGTTACCGATCCGCCCGGCACCCAGACCGATAGGGACATAAGGTGCAATTACATCGGTGACCTGATAAAAAGTGCGCCCGGTCTTGCGCCCGTACAGCCACATGGCGAGGAACACGCCAAGCATCCCGCCGTGGAACGACATCCCGCCCTGCCAGATACGAAACAGCACCAGCGGATCATCAAGAAACAGACCAAAGTTATAAAACAGGATATACCCGATACGCCCGCCAAGAATGACGCCCAGCGCACCGTAAAATAACAGGTCGCTGATCTCCACCGGCTGCCACCCGGAACCGGGCTTGCGTGCGCGGATCGTCCCCAGCCACCACACGGCGACAAAGCCAATCAGGTACATCATGCCGTACCAGTGGATGGCAAACGGACCAAACGACACAATGGTCGGATCAATATTCGGATAGGTCAACATGGTCAGCTCGGTAGCACGCGACAGAACATTGCCTTGAGATAGGAAGTTTCGGGAATGGCCGGGTGTACAGGGTGATCCGGTCCCTGGTGACCGCGCTCCAGGATCTGCAAACTACGATCCAGATGGCGCGAGGACTGCAACAGGATTTTCTGAAACTGCTCTTCCGACAAGTGATGTGAACAGGATGCCGACACCAGTATGCCGTCTTTCTTCAACACCTGCATACCCAACTGGTTGATACGATGATACGCCTGCTCACCGGCCTTGCCGTCCTTACGGCGTTTGATAAACGCCGGTGGGTCGAGTACCACCACGTCAAACCGTTCCTGGTCAGCGCGCAACTGTGACAGCACTTCGAAAGCATCGCCCTGGATACTGGCCACCGTGTCACCAAAGCCATTGGCTTCGGCATTGGTGTGAACGCGATCCAGCGCCGGTTCCGACGCATCGACACAAAAGACTTCGCTGGCGCCACCGGCCGCCGCCTGCAGACCCCAGCCACCAACATAGCTGAACACATCCAGTACACGCTTCTCTTTTGAATAGGCCCGCAGGCGAATCCTGTTCATGCGCTGGTCGTAAAACCAGCCGGTCTTCTGCCCTTGTTGCAGCGATACGTCGAACCCCAGTCCGGCTTCTTCCACCGTGACGTGCTCCGGCACTTCGCCCAGTGTTTCGTTGTAGCTATCCAGCCCTTCGAATTGACGAATAGAGCTGTCACCACGCAACACCACTCCCCTGGGATGAATAACCTTGTCCAGCGCTTCCAGTACCTGCTCGCGCACGGCTTCCATACCGGCGGTGGTTAGCTGTACCACACAGACATCACCATAACGATCAATCACCAGTCCCGGTAACTGGTCGGATTCACCGTACACCAGCCGGTAAAAAGGCCGGTCGAATAACTGCTCGCGCAGCGACAGGGCAACCTTGAGCCGGTGTACAATCAAGGAACGATCCAGCACATAACCCGGATCACGGCTCACCAGCCGCGCACAAATCAACGAAGCAGGGTTCACATAACCGTTGCCCAGTGATTTCCCGTTGTGTGCCTGAACCTGCACGGCCTGGCCGGGCGTGAACGCCTTGAGCGGCGTCGCCACATTGTCTATCTCATTGCTGTACACCCACACGTGTCCGGCACGGATGCGGCGTTCCTCATTCTTTTTCAGCCGTAACGGGGGCAGGGGTTCACTCACAACACAGTCCTTGATACAGGGTCATTCAAAGCCGGCAAGCTTACGCGCTCACCGCCAGTTCGTCGAGCCAATCCGGCATAGCGAGCAGGCGCGATGCCGGCCACAAAACCAGACTTCCACCCCGGTAGGGCCAGACCCTGACTCCCGCCGGCAACCATGCTGGCAAGACCCGATAATTGACCAGCAGGTAACCGTCACGGTGAACATTCAGCCAGTCCTGCAAGGCAGCCCTGTTGTGCAGGGGTTCGATACGCTGCTGCAAACGCCCGATAAAGTGAAACTGCCCGTGGTACTTGCCCAGCCAGGCGATCGGGCGATCACGCGCCTGTAACTGTGCAACCTGCCGGCTGATCGATGCCATGTCGAACGGGGCAGTCGCCAGCGACAAGACACTGAGATAAACCACTGAGGTTGTAAACAACAGGGTCAGGGCGGCCACGCGCACCGTTACCGGCAATGGCAGGCGCTGACGCATCAACACAAACGCCCACAGCAACAATGCCGGCCCCCACATCAGCTGAACCTGTGACAGCCATGCCGGCCCGTCCGGCCACCAGGGCAGGACCACTAACAACAGCCCTGTTATCGCCAGCAATACAGCCACAAACCGTAGACGGAAATCCTGTTCCGGCCGCACCCGCCAGCACTCGGCCAGCGCCCGTGCCAGCAGTGCAGCCAGCACCGGGAACAGGGGCAGCAGATATTTGCCCTGCTTGCCACTCACCAGGCTGAACAACAATAACGCCGGCACCAGCACGGCCAGACAGAAGCGCACGCCCCTGTCCCACTGCACCGGTTTGCCGAGCTGCCACACAGCCTTCCACAAGGTGGGCCAGATCAGCCACGGCAACCACATGACGGGCAGCAACCACAAATACGTCCACCAGGGACTGCGGTGCGCAAAGGAGTCCACCATTCGTCCGGCTGACTGCCCCCAGAAAATCGCCTCGCGGTAAGTGTCGCCACCCGCTATTCCGGCCGGGATGGCCCACGCCAGTGCAATGACCGCCGCCAATACGATTGCGCCAGCCAGCCCCGTGTACCAGACCAGCCAGCGTTGCGACTGACCCGTCAGCCACCAGGGTGCCAGCAGGGCCACCGGCAATACCGGGAGAAAAATTACCGGCCCCTTCGCCAGCACACCAAAACCCAGCGCCACGCCCACCTGAACCCAGCCACGCAGTGGTTTCTGCGGCACATTGAGCAGACCCAGCCATGCCACCAGTGCTGCGATCACCAATAACAGGTCAAACTGGATCAAGGTATAAAAGTTCTGCCAGAACAACCCCCCCAGTAACAACCAGGGTGTCAGGGCACCGGCAATATCTGCCTGTTGTGGCCACAGGCGGCGGGCCAGCAAGGCCGACAACCACAGGGCCAGCAGACTCAGACCCAGCATCAGCAGGCGGGCTGACAGGGCTGACACGCCGAACAATGCCCACAAACCCTGGATCAGCCAGAACAGCAGTGGCGGTTTATGGCTGTAGGCTTCACCGTTCAGATAGGGGACCAGAAAGTCCCCCCGCGACCACATTTCCCAGGCCACACTCAGATAGCGTGTTTCATCGACAGGCAGCAGAGGCCGCAACCACAACTGTATAGCCGCCAGTGCAGCAACCGCCACCAGCAGTTCCAGCCAATGTGTTGAAGGTTGTGTAGTCACGACGTCTCCCCGGGTGTAACGGGTAAACGATCCCGGTAGCGTCGGTAAAGCTGCACACCCAGCACGCCTGAGATAACGAACAACACCACAGCAATTCCGATACGTAGGCCGGGATCGATGCGGATACCACTGCCGAGCAGGGCAAAAATCAGCATCTGCGGCACATAACCAAAGGCCGAACCGGCAAAGAACGGCAGCGCGCGAATCCCTCCAAGCCCCGCCGCAAGATTCAGCAACAGGTTGCTGCCGGCCGGCAGCAGGCGAATCACCAGCGTGGTGGTAAAGGTGTGTTCATGCACAAACGAAGCAATGCGTTGAAACCGTTCGGGCACGCCGGACACGCCGAGGAAATGTTTCGCCACACGTCCATAACCAAAACTCATCATGCAGGCAAGCAATACCGCCAGCATGGCCAGCAGGGTTCCACTCACAAACCCGAACGCATACCCGCCAAGGAATGCCACTACCTGACGCGGTAACCCCAGCGAGGCAAACAGTGCTGCGATACCCATAAACCACACCTGGCCCATCACACCCTGGCTGCGGATTTCGGTATCAATCCAGGCCTTGTCCGGCAAAACACCCAGTGCCCCGGACTGTAACAACCAGCCGGCACCGACCAGCAACACGATCAGCAGCAACCCGTTCAGCAGGCGTCGGTACGGGTGCAAGGTTCAGTCTTCCTCGCGAGCTTCAGGATGCAGCGGGCGACGGCGCAACCACATCACGCCGAACAGGTCGACAATGCCCACCCACAGGCGGTTATGCAGGCCATACTTGCTGACACCGCGTTCCCGCCGCCGATGATTGACCGGCAGTGAACACACCCCGCCACCGGCACGCAACACCAGCGCCGGCAGGAAACGGTGCATGTGATCAAAACGCGGGAGCTGCAAACAGGCTTCGCGCCGCATCAGCTTGAGGCCACAGCCGGTGTCCGGCGTCGCATCACCGAGTAATGTGGCGCGTACCGTGTTGGCAATACGTGATGACAGCCGCTTCAGCCAGCTGTCGCGGCGCTGCTGGCGCCAGCCACAGACCATCCACAAATGCTCATCAGCCTGTGCGGCGGCATACAGGGCGGGAATATCGGCGGGATCATTCTGGCCATCACCATCCAGCGTGGCGACCCAGGGCGCACGTGCGGCCAGCAGGCCCGATAACAACGCCGCACTCTGGCCGGTATTTTTCGCATGGTGCAGCACCCGGAGTTGCGGACAACCCGCACGCAATGCCTTCAGCCGTTCTGCCGTACCGTCCGTACTGCCGTCATCGACAAAAATCACTTCATAGTCAAAACGGCCGTCCAGCACCGCACACACCTCGTCCAGCAGTGGCTGTAGATTGTCCTGTTCGTTGAACACAGGGATAACGAGGGAAAGATCCATATAATTAAAAAGGTTTCCGCTCGCTTGTGCGCGGCAAGACCGCCTCTGTATAGTTGACTATTACAGTCAGGAATTATGTCGGACCCCAACTATGACCCGTGACACGCAATATACCAACCATCTCGTAAACGAAACCAGTCCTTACCTGTTGCAACACGCCAACAACCCGGTCGACTGGCACCCCTGGGGGCCGGAAGCGCTGGATCTGGCACGCCGCGAGAACAAACCCATCCTGCTGTCGATTGGTTACTCGGCCTGCCACTGGTGCCATGTGATGGCACACGAATCCTTCGAGGATGCCGCCACCGCCGAGGTCATGAACCGGCTGTTTGTGAACATCAAGGTCGACCGCGAGGAGCGCCCGGATCTGGACAAGATCTACCAGACGGCACACTCCCTGCTCACACAGCGCAACGGCGGCTGGCCGCTGACCCTGTTCCTCGACCCGGACAGCCACGTCCCGTTTTTCGGTGGCACCTATTTTCCGCCACAGCCGCGCCACAGCCTGCCTGCCTTTACCGACCTGTGCCAGCGGGTGGCTGACGTCTACCGCGAAAAACGTAGCGAACTGGATGAACAGAACCAGTCACTGCTTGAGTTCATGCGCGATATGCACCGCAGCGAAGCCAGTACACCGGATGCACTCAACAGCATGCCGCTGGATATCGCACGACAACAATTGAGCAGCCAGTTCGACGCGTCGTATGGTGGCTTCGGCAAGGCGCCCAAGTTCCCTCACCCGACCAGTCTCGAACGCCTGCTGCGCCACTGGACCACGACCGGACGTTCAGATAATGAAGC
>CAZVBD010000134.1:0-7050 GCA_964625255.1 uncultured Thiohalobacter sp.
CGTGACGGATCGCCCCTTCCGTCAACTGTGTAAAAAACTCGGTGCAGGCATGGCGGTATCCGAAATGGTGTCGGCCAATTCGGCACTGTGGGGTAGCAGGCAAACCTTGCGGCGTATGGATCACAGCGGTGAAGTTGAACCGCGTATTGTTCAGATTGCCGGTGCCGATCCACAGATGATGGCCGATGCGGCGTGCTTCAATGTCGATCGTGGTGCGCAGATTATCGATATCAACATGGGCTGTCCGGCGAAAAAAGTCTGCCATGTCATGGCCGGTTCCGCGTTGTTGCAACGTGAGGGTCTGGTCAAGCGTATTCTCGATGCCGTGGTAGCGGCTGTGAATGTACCGGTCACGTTGAAAATCCGTACCGGGTGGGATTTGCAAAACCGCAATGCGCTGAACATTGCCCGTATTGCAGAGCAGGCGGGTATACAATCGCTGGCCGTGCACGGACGTACGCGTGCCTGCGGTTATTCCGGCGAGGCGGAGTACGACACTATCCGCTGTATTAAACAGGAAATCGGGTTACCGGTTATCGCCAACGGCGATATCGACAGCCCACAAAAAGCAAAACAGGTGTTGGAGTACACCGGCGCGGATGCCGTCATGATAGGCCGCGCGGCACAGGGACGTCCGTGGATCTTCCGTGAAATTGAACACTTTTTGCTGACGGGCGAACTGCTACAGGCGCCCGGTGTGGAGGAAATACGCACCATTATGATTGAGCATCTCAATAATTTGTACGCATTTTACGGTGAGTACACCGGCGTACGTGTCGCGCGTAAGCACATTGCCTGGTACAGCAAGCATCAGGTGGGTGGTGCAGCGTTCCGCGCTTCTATTAACCGCATCGAATCACTCGACGAACAGTTGCACAAAACACACGCATTTTTTGATCGGCTGCAAGAAAAACGAGTGCTTGCGGCATGAGCGCCGTGATACAGGAAAGCACGGCGACAGCCGTGCTATTGCCAACGCGTGAGCGACGCAAAGAACCGTTACGTGCCTGTGTGCAGTCTGCGCTGGAAATTTACTTCAAAGATCTCGATGGTCACGATGCCGAAGGTGTTTATGACATGGTGATTGGCCAGGTTGAGCAAGCCATGCTGGAAAGCGTCATGCAACAGACGCGCAGCAATCAGACGCGTGCGGCCGAAGTGTTGGGGATCAACCGCAGTACCTTGCGCAAAAAGCTGAAGTTATACGGCCTGCTTTAGACAAGGCTCTCCGACGATCCCCCGTCATTGCGTAGCGCGGCAATCTCACGCAGCCTGGTAACAGGCTCAACAAAGATAGCCGCGCGATGCGGAATGACCAACCACTAACAACAGGACATTATGATGGCAGCCATTCAGCGCGCGCTGATCAGTGTGTCGGATAAAACCGGCATCGTCGAATTTGCGCAGCAATTACACAAGGCGGGCGTTGAAATCCTGTCGACAGGCGGGACCGCAAAGTTGCTGGCCGACAGCAGTGTGCCAGTCATCGAGGTATCGGATTACACCGGGTTCCCGGAAATGATGGCAGGCCGGGTTAAAACCCTGCATCCGAAAATCCACGGTGGCATTCTCGGGCGGCGTGGCACAGATGAAGCTGTGATGCAGGAACACGGTATTGGCCCTATCGATATGGTGGTGGTCAACCTCTATCCCTTTGAGCAGACAGTGGCCAATCCGGGTTGTGACCTGCCCACAGCGATTGAAAACATTGATATCGGTGGCCCGACATTGATCCGGGCTGCGGCCAAGAACCACGCAGCAGTCAGCGTGATTGTTGATAGTGCTGACTACGCCGGTGTGCTGGATGAGATGGCAGCTAACAATGGTGTTGTGAGTGATGCCACGCGTTTCCGGCTGGCCGTAAAAACCTTCGAGCACACAGCTCGTTATGACGGTGCCATTGCCAACTACCTCGGCGCACTGGGTGAGGATGGTGAGAAGCGCACCTTCCCGCAAACCATCAGCCTGCAATTCCGGCAGGTGCAGACCATGCGTTACGGTGAGAATCCGCACCAGTCTGCCGCCTTCTTCGTTGAACATGCCGAGTCTGAAGCCAGTGTTGCGACAGCGCAGCAGATTCAGGGCAAGGAGCTGTCCTATAACAATGTCGGCGACACCGATGCAGCACTGGAGTGTGTCAAACAGTTCGATGAGGCGGCTGCCTGTGTCATCGTCAAACATGCCAATCCCTGCGGGGTAGCCTACGGTGACAGCCTGCTCGATGCCTATGACCGGGCCTATAAAACCGATCCGGAATCTGCATTTGGTGGCATCATTGCATTTAACCGAACGCTGGATGCGGACACGGCACAGGCCATCATCGACCGCCAGTTCGTCGAAGTCATTGTGGCGCCCGCCGTCGACGAAGCCGCATTGCCGCTACTGGCTGAAAAGAAAAATGTACGTGTATTGACCTGTGGTGAATGGCCTGCCACACCAGCACCACGGCTCGACTTCAAGCGTGTTAACGGCGGCTTGCTGGTACAGGATGCTGACCTGGCGTTGCTCAAAGAAACCCGCGTGGTCACCGAGCGCCAGCCTGACGAGGCTGAAATGAAAAGCCTGCTGTTCGCCTGGCGGGTTGCCAAGTTCGTGAAATCCAACGCCATCGTCTACGCCAATAACAACATGACCATTGGCGTAGGCGCCGGGCAGATGAGTCGCATCAACAGCGCACGCATTGCCGGCATCAAGGCCGAGCATGCGGGCCTGACAGTCAAGGGATCAGTCATGGCCTCAGACGCCTTCTTCCCGTTCCGCGACGGCATCGACCAGGCAGCCGAAGCAGGCATCACAGCCGTTATCCAGCCCGGTGGATCAATGCGTGACGAGGAAACTATCGCGGCCGCCAACGAACACGGAATGGCCATGATCTTTACCGGCATGCGCCACTTCCGCCATTGAAAAAATGCGACAAGGGTTGAGTTATGAAGGTACTGGTTATTGGTGGTGGTGGTCGCGAGCATGCGTTGGCCTGGAAAGCAGCACAATCGGAACGAGTAAAAACTGTCTTTGTGGCACCGGGTAATGCGGGCACTGCGCAGGAACCCGGGTTGCAGAATGTTGATATCAGCGCAGAGGATATCGATGCGTTGCTGGCGTTTGCGCAACACGAAACGGTCGGGTTAACCCTTGTCGGCCCGGAAGTGCCACTGGTCGCAGGCGTGGTTGACCGGTTCCGTGCGGCCGGTCTGCGCATCTTTGGACCCAGTGCGGCAGCGGCAGAACTGGAAGGTTCCAAGGCCTTCACCAAGGATTTTCTCGCACGCCACCATATACCGACTGCTGCCTACGGCAACTTTACCGATCTTGATGAGGCCACTGCCTATATTAAGGAGCAAGGTGCGCCCATCGTGATCAAGGCTGACGGACTGGCGGCCGGTAAAGGTGTGATCCTGGCGCAGAGCGAGGACGAGGCCATCGCCGCCTGCCGCGATATGCTGGCGGGTAACGCCTTTGGCGAAGCCGGCCACCGGGTGGTCATTGAGGAATTCCTCGTTGGCGAGGAGGCCAGTTTTATCGTCATGGTGGATGGCGAGCATGTGCTGCCGCTGGCGACTTCACAAGATCACAAGGCGCGAGACGAGGGCGATACCGGTCCTAACACCGGTGGTATGGGCGCTTACTCGCCAGCACCGGTTGTCGATGAAGCCATGCACCGGCGCATTATGTCTGAAGTGATCATGCCAACCGTGCAGGGTATGGCGGCAGACGGCAAGCCCTACACCGGGTTTCTCTACGCCGGTATCATGATCGCGCCTGACGGCACGCCAAAAGTTCTGGAATACAACGTACGTTTCGGTGACCCGGAAACCCAGCCCGTCATGTTGCGTTTGCAGTCTGATCTGGTGGCGCTCTGCGAGGCGGCACTGGATGGGATGCTGGACAGCGTGTCAGCGGACTGGGATCACCGCGCCAGCCTCGGCGTGGTACTGGCTGCCGGGGGCTATCCCGCCAGCTACAACAAGGGGGACGAGATACATGGACTCGACAGTGACTTTGGCGAAGGGGTGAAGGTTTTCCATGCCGGAACTGTGCTGGAGGGTGACAAGGTCGTCACTTCGGGTGGCCGTGTGTTGTGTGTGTGCGCGCTGGGCAAGGATGTTGCTGAAGCACAACGCCACGCCTATGAAGCGGTCGACAAAATTAACTGGAAAGGCATGTACTGCCGTCGTGACATCGGACAC
The DNA here is from genome assembly GCA_964625255.1 of uncultured Thiohalobacter sp. GTDB lineage: Bacteria > Pseudomonadota > Gammaproteobacteria > DSM-19610 > DSM-19610 > Thiogranum. The sequence continues at coordinate 4,188 of CAZVBD010000134.1, forward strand.
CGTGCCATAAACCGCTGATACCTCCCCCTGCTCGTAGTCTTACTGACGCAGCAGTCTCCACAACAACGTAACGGGGTGGATCACTTCAATATTGCCTCCCTGCTTGTGCAGTCGTGCCTGTAACTGTATCGAACAACCGATATTGGTTGTGACCAGTGTACGTACACCACTATCGATAATGCCATCTGCCACGCCATCGCCAAGCCTGTCGGAAAATGCGGGCTGTGTGATCATATAACTGCCTGCCGCACCACAGCAGCCGCCTTGCGGATTAATGTGACGGATTTCCAGTCCCGGTATCCAGTTTAAAACATCGAAGATTGCCTGCGATTGCCGCAGGGCATTACGCTGGGTGCAGGGAACATAGACGCCAACAGGGTATTCGCAAGGATTGAAATGCAGTGATGCCGGATCCTGCTTGGCAAGGAAGGCCATGATTTCGCTGACCCGTGGTGAAAAGGGCGGGGATGGCTTGTCGAACTCAAGCGCATCATAGTATTGCAAGTGTGCGGCACAGCCGCTGGCAATACTGATAACCGGCGCGGTATCGTCCAGCGCAGCATAATTCTGTGTGGCCAGTGAAGCGGCTGTCTGTGGATCCCCATGATGCTGATGCAAAGCACCGCAACAGGCCGTCTTTTCACTGATGGCAGCATCGAAATCCAGTGCCAGCAACAGGTTCTGTGCATCGTATAACGTTTGCCTGTCCAGCGTATGACCTGTGCAGCCGGGGAACAGGTGCACGCGAGTCGGGGTGCTGGTTTGCTGTACGTGTGTCCTTCGTATCGGGTTTATCGGGCCGGCTTTGCTGTCCAGCAAGCGGTTGAGCCGGCCGGTTGTTCCGGGCAGTTTGCCCAGCAAAGCTGGCAACTTCAGCCGGCGATAGCCCTCCAGCGCAGGACCGGCCAGCCGCAGTGCGCGAGGCGATGTCAACAGCCTGGTGCCGATGCCAGTCAGTACCCGGTTGCTGAAACCGGGCGAGTGTTGCGGTGCCAGTTGCGCCCGGGCTGTATCCATCAATGCCCCGAACGGAACGTTGGACGGGCACATGGCCTCGCAGGCACCACATTGCAGGCAGCGGTCGATATGTGTGAGCAGGCCGGGGGAAATGTCGGGTGTGTCACTCAGCCATTGCATCAGACTGATACGTCCGCGCGGCGAATCAGCTTCGTTGCCGGTGAGCGTAAACGTGGGGCAGTGCGGCAGGCACAGACCACACTTCACACAGCGGTCTGTCGCGGAGAGGTCATTCATCTTTATAGGAATACCGGCAGTCGCCACACGTTACAAGCGCCAGTGCATTTTTTTTGCCGAATCAGCTAAGGTGCGTACATGTCTTATTACAAACATCATGTATTTTTCTGCACCAACCTGCGCGAGGACGGTTCGGCCTGTTGTGAGCGTTCCAACGCCCGGGCCATGCGCGATTACGCAAAAAAACGCAGCAAGGCGCTCGGTATTGCCGGGCCGGGCAGAATTCGTATCAACACTGCCGGTTGTCTGAATCGTTGCAAGGAAGGGCCAGTGCTGGTCGTCTACCCCGAGGGCACCTGGTACACCTACCTCGACCAGTCGGATATCGATGAAATCATTGAAAAACATCTGGTTAACGGGCGGGTAGTCGAACGGTTGAAAATCTGAATGCAGCCAGAAAACGTGGCCTGTCCCCCATTAAATTTTTGTCGGAGAGGTGTTGACAAGTAAAGAATAATATTAGAAGATACTTATAAGTTGATCGGGCACCCCCCAATGTTTGTCCGGTCAACCTCCTCCAATCCTCCTTTGGTGGTATTTTAAAGCGCAACGCCCCCGTTGCGCTTTTTTTTTGCCTGGAATCCGAGTGTTTCAAGTGCTTGAATCCCCCCGAAGCTTTCTGTACTATTCCCGCTCTTTTGAAGCAGTACCGGATTTTCGGAGCAGATTCCAATGAAAACCTTCAGTGCCAAGGCGCATGAAGTGCGGCGCGACTGGTATGTCGTCGACGCCGCCGACAAGACCCTCGGACGCCTCGCCAGCGAAATTGCACGGCGACTCCGTGGCAAACACAAGCCGGAATATACGCCGCACGTGGATACGGGTGACTATATTGTTGTGGTCAACGCAGAAAAGATTCGCGTGACCGGCCGCAAGGCGACCGACAAGATGTACCACCACCATACCGGTTATATCGGTAACATGAAGTCCATCAGCTTTGAAAAGCTGCAGGCCAAGGCCCCGGGCCGGGTGCTGGAGCTGGCGGTCAAGGGCATGTTGCCCAAGAATCCGCTGGGTCGGGCCATGTACCGTAAACTGAAAATCTTCGCAGGCGCTGAACACCAGCACGCTGCCCAGCAGCCCAAAGTGCTGGAAATCTAGACGTTTCGAGGCGATAGAGCAACATGACTGAAACTTACTACGCAACCGGCCGCCGCAAGAGTTCCACGGCCCGTGTCTTTGTCAAGAAGGGCGGTGGTGCCATCACCGTCAATCAGCGTCCGCTGGACGAGTACTTTGGTCGCCCGACGGCACGCATGATCGTGCGCCAGGCGCTGGAAGTGGTAAATCTCGATGACCAGTTTGACGTGAACTGCACGGTAAAGGGCGGTGGTACCACCGGCCAGGCCGGCGCCATCCGTCATGGCATCACCCGCGCTATCATGAAGCATGACGGCGAACTGCGTCCTGCGCTACGCAAGGCGGGCTTCGTGACACGTGATGCCCGTGAAGTGGAACGCAAGAAGGTCGGTCTGCGCAAGGCACGACGTGCCACGCAGTTCAGCAAGCGTTAAGCCCTGTAGTGCGCCGCCTCAGGCGCCAGGCAACAAGCTGTTGGCGGATCGTCTAACGGCAGGACAGAGGCCTCTGACGCCTCTAATCTAGGTTC
>CAZVBD010000135.1:0-4589 GCA_964625255.1 uncultured Thiohalobacter sp.
CTTTTTCCACGCCCGTTTGCGTTCCGCGTCCAGCCCCTCCAGCTGTTTCCGTGACCAGTCCGCCTCGTGACAGTCGCTGCACAATGCAACCCACTGATCACGCTTGACCTCATTACCGGAGGTCAATGGATTAATTTGCTTGATGCCGAATTTCCACATCGACTTGTCGGCAACCTGGTGCTTGCCATTGCCCATGTGACAGTAGGCACAGGTAGGACCCTTGTAGTTTCCCTTGCTTAACGGTTTTGACCAGTCCCACTGCTTGCCTTCGTCCTGATACAACTGACCATGGGCCGAGGCAAAATAGGTTTCACCATCCGGATGTGGTGGTCCGCTGTGACAGGTAATACAGGCCTCGGGACGGCGTGCCTCGGCGGCACTGAAACGATGACGGGTGTGGCAGGAATCGCATTTGGTTGCCACCGAATGACATTGTAAACAGGCGGTCACTTCCGCCTTGGGTTTATCGACGAAATGCTTGGCATCCAGCGCTCGCTCCATCGCCAGTGCATGGCTGGGAAAACCATAGCGCTTCTCATCCTCAAACTGGACATGCTGTGTTACATGACAAGCACCACATACATCAGGTGTGGGCAGGTGCAGTGCCTGGTGATTGTTGCCGTGACAGGCGGAGCAGTAAACCACTGCCTTTCCACTGGTCGGGTTTGAATGGCGACTTGCCTTCCAGTCATTAACAATGCCGGGCGTCACAGCCTCGTGACAAGCGACACATTGTTTGCCTTCGAACTCGCCGGCTACCGCATCGGTCGACTGATAAAAATCATCCGGGTTCCAGTAGGCAAACATAGCATCCGGAATCCATTGCCGGGAATAAAGCCCGGCACCCGGACCGCTCTTGCTCCAGTCCACGTAGAAAAACCCGGCGGCCACCGCAACAAGCGCAATAACCAGCGGAACCCAGACATAATAAACACGCTTGCGGCTCATGTTCTGCTGTTCCACCAACGCACAAAACCCAGTAGCAGAATAATCGTTACGGTAGCCCAGGCCAGCCAGACCCAACCGCCACTGACACCTTCATGAGTAGTAGCAATTACCTGTTTGGCATCTTCTGCCAGCATCATATGGTCTTTGGTGTGATGTGCCAGGGCGGGTTGTGATAACAGCAAGCAGCACAATATGACATACCGGCTCATTGCGCATCCCTTGCAGCCACAAGCCCGGGATCAGGCTGTTTAGCAGGTACCGTTAACAGGGATCGTATTGATTCCTGTGCAATCCGTGCCGGGCGGAAGCTGTCGAGGATACCGAGTGCAGCCTGCCGCCCGGCGGCAATAGCCGTCACCACCAGGTCAGGTCCGTTAGTGTTATCGCCACCGGCATAGATTTTTGCATTGGAGGTTCTGCCGTTTTTATTCACCCGGATGATGCCCTGCTCGTCGGTCTGAACATCGAAGCGATCCAGCCAGGCAGGTGGCTGTGGTACCTGGCCCACGGCGAGAACAAGCACATCACAGTCGATGGTTTCCTGTCTACCGCCGGGCTTGCTGAAGCGCAAACCGGTAACCGCCTTGTCACCCAGCACCTGCATCGGCGCACACTCCAGACGAAACACAACACCCTCTTCACGTGCCGCCTGTTTTTCCTTTGGCGAGGCACGCATGGCCTGTTCATCCTTTCGATAGGCAAGCGTGACATTGGCAGCACCCTGGCGTACAGCAGAACGAGCACAATCCATGGCACTGTCGCCGGCACCGACCACCAGAACATGTTTTCCCAGCATGGTGGTGGTAGCATCAGGGTCGCGATTAACCTGCTCCAGGTACGTCAATGCATCGGTAACGCCAGCCAGTTGCTGTCCGGGTAACTGCAAATCACGGGACGTCTGCGTACCGGTTCCCAGAAAGATTGCATCGTGAGTACCCAGCAGTTCATCCAGCAATACGTCATCCACGTCCTCACCCAGCCGGAAATGAATGCCCTGTTGCTCCAGCAACTGGTGACGCCGTACCAGTAATGCCTTGTCCAGCTTGAAAGGCGGTACTCCGCTGGCGAGCAGCCCGCCAATAACCGGTTGCTTGTCATATACCGTAACGTCACAGCCGGCCTTGTTCAATTGATCGGCACAGGCCAGACCGGCGGGTCCGGCACCAATAATGGCGACCTGTTTTCCGTTACGCCGGATAACCTGGTGTGGTTGCCAGCCCTGCTCGAAAGCCATATCGGTCAGGTAGCGTTCAATCGCGCCGATGGTAACGGCACCATCAGGCTCTTTGGCTTTGGTACAGGACCCCTCACACAACCGATGTTGCGGGCACAAGCTGCCGCAGACCTCCGGTAGATTGCTGGTGGCATGACTGAGGTCCGCCGCAGTCCTGAACTGACCGGCAGCCACAGCTTCCAGCCATTCCGGAATACGGTTGAGCAACGGACAGGCATTGATACACCCGGGTACACCACAATCGAGACAGCGGGCGGCCTGCGCCTGGATTTGTGCCAGAGCAGGCAGTGTCGTTGTCTCTGTCCAGTCGCCGAGACGCTCCACCACCGGTCGCTGCGGTGGTTCCTGGCGTAAAAGCGGATCAGGCTGTTTGCGCTTTAAGAGATAGCTGGCATTCTGCACCAGTTTGGGTCTGAACAGGTTTCGCACATCGCGGATTTCCAGTGCATCGGTGGGACAGGACACCACGCAACGCGCGCAGCCCATGCAATCCTCAAGCGCTGTTATCTGCCCGGCCTGCTTGCCCTGCTCCCACACCGGGATACCCATATCACAGACCTGTTCGCAACGCTGACAGTCATTGCACTTGTCCTTGTCCATTTTAATGTTGTAGAACCCGGCATGATTGAGCAGTCCGAAGGTGGCGCCATAGGGACACAGGTAGCGGCAGTAAAAACGGTTGCCCACCATCGGCGCGAGAAAGAAAGAACCGAAATAGGTCAATACCACAATCAGGTAAAAGCTACCGACAAAACTTACCGTCCAGGAATTTGGCGGGAACTGGGTCGCGACCATAATCCCCACATAGTAGGCGAAGAAAAACCACTTGCTGTGACGCAGCCGCCAGGTCCATTTGGACCGCAGGGTTTTCTTGCGGAAAGGAAAGCCCACGGTCTCGCGAATACCCACACAGGGACAACCGAAGCCGCAGATAATGCGTCGACCAAACAGAAACACCAGGCCAAGAATCAGAAAAAATGTCAGCGTACCGGGTACGTGCAAGGACGGAAATACCGGCTGTGCCCAGAGGAATCCTACATAAGGCTCATACACCGGGTACAACCAGGGGATCAGCCACCAGAATACCGTGACCATGAACACCAGAATGATTAACCGCCGGCGGGTATAGGAATTCTGTTCAGCCGCTATACGCCAGATGCCAAACCCGAGAATAATGGCGTACTCGGTATACCGATTGAGCCAGATAGGGTTCTCAAACCAGAATAACCAGGCCTCGTTGAGCCAGCCGAAAAAAGCCAGGCTGAAGGCTGCCACGCTGAACAGCTGTACCGCAAGACTGTAACGTCGCGGCATGAGATCCTGCCTGCTACTGTGCGAAGCACGTGGATTATAAACCTGAACGGGTATTTCCTGTGACACCCATAACCCCCTAAAACACCATCACATGATCGCTGTCTTTCACCCAGCCGGCCAGCGCTTTCATGGACCCACGTTCGATGCCTGGCAGCATGGCCGATTCATCAATCTCGCAGTCGTTCAACGCCATACCGCAGGCGCGCACTTCCAGTCCACACTCAATAAGTTCGCTGAGCAATCCCTCAAGATTAACCATCCCTTCCGGCACACTTTGGCTATGACGCCCAACCTCAACCCCATCATCCAGCAGGTGTACATGAACACTCATGTCCTCCGCCAGTGCCGCACCGGCAAACCGCAGCGCATGCCAGGCCTTGTTGTTTTCCTTGTAAGGCGCATTCTGAATTACAATGGTAATGTTCGTCATAGACAACTCTCCGTTCATTAACCGAACCCCCCGTCATTGTGAGCGGAGCGCGGCAATCTCCAACAGTCTGGCACCCGACCCAAAAGATTGCCGCGCTCCGCTCGCAATGACAGGTTTGTTTCAGCCCGGGCAAGCAACTTCTTTTCAGGTATGGCTATAACCCTGCCATAACAGCCTTCTGATCACACTTTCTGATCTCGGCGAGCAACGTCTGTGCGTTAACTGCCCCGGGGTTATAAGCCACTACCAGGGCATGCGGGTGATCCTCTTCGCTAAAATGTACCGAGACCACGCCGTCCTGTGCCCGTAATTCACGTTCGATCTTTTCCTTGTCGTCGCAGGACGATTCCGGGTGAAGATGAACAACAATGTCAGCAATGTTGATGTCAGTGTTCATAACTACCTCCTCTGGACAGATGATGATCTGCTGACAGTCACTTGCGGTTAAACGACCGGCAGACCCGCCTCTCTCCACTTTGTCATGCCGCCGCGCACCACGTGCACGTCAGCGAAGCCTTCCTCTGCCAACAGCAGTTCAGCTTTTGCAGAACGCCTGTCGGTTCGACACACGATGGCAACCGGGTGCTCAAGATAATCACCCAGCTCATCCATACGCTTCTGAAGTTCTTCAACCGGAATATTGATGGCGCCCTCGATATGACC
>CAZVBD010000135.1:4689-7004 GCA_964625255.1 uncultured Thiohalobacter sp.
GATAACCGTAACCGCGTCAGACCCAGGGCATAGTTCAACAGGTTAAACGGGAACAACGGCACCAGGCGCACAAAGGCAACAAACCGCCAACCTTCACCTTCAACACCATTAATCAGCTGTTTTACGCGTCCGCCAGCCTTGTCAGCGACCCAGTCCGACGCCAGGTAACGTGCAATCAAAAAAGCCAGGGTGGCACCGAGTGTGGCGCCAGCCAGGTTGTAAACAGTGCCCAGTACCGGCCCGAACAATGCACCACCGGCCAGCGTCAGCACGGAACCGGGTAGAAACAGCACGGCCGCCAGTGCATAAATCAGCATGAAAAGCAGTGGTGCAACCGGCCCGGCATCATGCACCCATGCTTCCAGCGCCGCACCATCAAACTGGTCGCGGTAAACAACAGCCATCGTGACAGCGGCCGCAAGCCCGATAAACAGGATAATGCGCATAAGGTGATTGTTATTCATGAGGAGTCTTCCATTGACGGCGATTGATAGTGTAGTCCTGCACCTTGCCCACAAAGGGGATAGCCAGCATACCCGGCAGCCAGCTGCACCACTTGTCCTCGCGGAAGGTGCGGATACCGATGGTCATGCCTTCGTGTCCTGCACGTGGTTGTGCGCGATAGGTGCCAAACAGACGATCCCACCAGGGCAGGCTAAAACCAAAGTTACTATTGGTTTCATCATCTTCTACAGAATGATGTACGCGGTGCATATCCGGCGTAACAACGACAAGCCGAAGGAATCGATCCAGTGTTTCAGGGAGACGTACATTGCCGTGGTTAAACATGGCCGTTGCATTCAAAACCACCTCAAAGATGACAACAGCCACAATGGGCGGACCGAGCAACAGGATCACGGCAAACTTGATGAGCATGGACAGCAGGATTTCGAGGGTATGAAAACGTGCGCCGGTGGTTACGTCATAATCCAGGTCGGCGTGATGCACGCGGTGCAGACGCCACAGTACCGGCACGGCGTGAACCATCACGTGCTGGAGCCAGATAAAGAAGTCCATGACCACCACGGAAACCAGCACAGCCAGCCAGAACGGCGTATCTATGTAGTTAAACAACCCCCAGCCCTGATCGCTGGCAAATACCGCCACACCCACCGCCGCAGTGGGGAAGATCAGCCGCACGATAAAGCTGTTGAAAAACACCAGTCCCAGATTATTGGTCCAGCGGATGACCTTTGAAGTTTGTAGCCGGCGCCGTGGTGAAATCATTTCCCACAACGCCACAAGCGTGAAAATGCCAAGGAAAAATCCCAGCCGGATAGACATTTCGTTGCTCATGATAAAGTCTTTCAAATCCATGGATACTTATCCTCTGGTGTCACAGATTGCTCCCCGTCAGCCACCTGCTATAATTATATTTCTGATCTATAGTATTCAATAGATCAGTTGAATACTATACTAGCCGATAACAGAGATATGTCAAGCAGCAACTTCAAACATGATTTATTTACCCAGTTTGCCCGTGTCGGCAAGGCGTTGAGCAACGCCAACCGACTGGAGTTACTGGAATATATCGCCCAGGGCGAACGCAGTGTGGATGAGCTTGCCAGGGTCTCCGGTCTGACGGTTGCCAATACCTCACAGCACCTTCAACAATTGCGCCAGGCGGGGCTGGTGGACTGCCGCAAGGAAGGACTGAAGGTGTTTTATACTCTGAGTGGCGATGATGTGATTAATCTGCTCGATGCATTACGCGGCGTCGCCGAACGCCATGTGGCGGATGTGGAAAGACTGGTTAACACCTATTTGACGGTAAAAGACGAACTGGAACCGCTACCCCGCCAGGAACTCCTCGAACGCGTACGCGACGGCCTTGTCACGGTGCTGGATGTTCGTCCCCCGGAAGAATACGCGGCCGGACACGTCCCCGGCGCAATCAATGTGCCACTCAGTGAACTGGAACAACACCTTAATGAACTCAACCCGGAACAGGAGATCGTCGCCTACTGCCGGGGGCCGCATTGTGTGCTGGCCTACGATGCTGTCGCACGCCTGAGAGAGAAGGGGTTGAAAGCACGCCGCCTGGAAGACGGTTACCCGGAGTGGAAGACTGCCGGGCTGCCGGTTAAAACCGGCACTGACTGATCTCAGTAGCCATTCAGCGTAAATCCGTTAACCCTCTGCCACGCCCGATTCACTACCGGCTGTTTTGTTTAGCGGGTATTAATATGCTAATATGGCTCGTTTACCTGCCGCTGAATTCCCATGCCTTAGAGGGCATCCATGCTTTTTGACTTCAAATGCACCGAACGGGGCTGTCCTAAAAACGACATCCTCTCTGGCCTGACCGTCGCCCT
>CAZVBD010000136.1:0-6977 GCA_964625255.1 uncultured Thiohalobacter sp.
GATCACACGGATTTTACGGTCATTATCCAGTACCAGTGTGTCGCCATCGTGGACATAACGGATGTGGATGCTTTTCGCACTGGCGGGCGGGCCGCAGTCCAGCGCCAGGGCAGCAGATGAACCTGCAATACAGACGAGCACAAAAAAGGCGCCCGCAGGCGCCTTTTTCAGCCAGTTCCGCATGCGAAACTTCAGGATTTCTTCATGCCATACTTGCGACGGAAACGATCAACGCGACCACCGGTATCCAGCATCTTCTGCTTGCCGGTGTAGAACGGGTGGCACTTGGAGCAGACTTCAATGCTCAGATCCTTGCCGACGGTGGAGCGCGTCTCGAAGCTGTTGCCGCAGCTACAGCTGACCTTGATATCGTCGTATGCCGGGTGGATGTCTGCTTTCATTGTACTCTGCCTCAAAAACCTGGCGGCGTATCCCGAGCAACTGCGGGGCGCCTGCCGAAAGGCCGCGAATAATACGGTAATCCGCGAATTCAGACAAGCCCCGTTCGATCAGGCGTTGTGTCGGGCATTCTCGAACGACAGAATATCGGCATTCGGCAGCGGCGTAGCGTCCTCGTTGCTCATGCGGTCGAGCGCTTCTTTCAGGCCACCGGGGCCGGTCAGCGAATCCCACATCATTTCACTCAGCTTGATGCAGGCGGCCATGGGAGACCCGGCGCGGTCGCGTACCTGGTCGATTTTCCACTGCAGGCAGCGCATGCGCTGTTGCTTGTGTTCCGGCATATGCTCAATCAGGGCTTCAATCGCCTGTTCGCGGCGGGCCTCAAAGGCAGCCGGGTCTGACTGCGCCAGTTCGGCCCAGTCATCGAAGTTGATGAGTGGTTTGCGAGCTTCAGTCTGTGTGGTTTGTTGTTCTTGCATCTCTGACCTCCGACGGACAACGGCGTATCGACTTATTGTTTTTTTCTGGACTACGAGACTATCACAAGCGGTACAGACACCCCCAATTCCTTGACGTTCCATTACAACTAATTGATTGTATTAATTATATGCGGGTATGGTGTACCTTGATGGCATAGATTTTAACCCCTGAAAGGACATTTTCTTACAAAGAAGCCGCTGAAAACCGGTAATGCGTCAAATTTTCGGCTCCTTTTCGATCAATACCTTGGCAACGTTGTCGCCACTGGCGACAAATAAATGGCATTGAGGGTTAAAGTCAGTTGGCTGAAACGGTGCGGTCGCGCGCCCAGTGACGCAGGGTTTCCAGTTGTTGCCTCAATGGCTTCATTCTCTGGATTCCGGCCTGCGCCGATGAGAAATCAGTATCCTGGTATAGGTATTATGCTTAAGTAAGTGTCATTCGTGTTAAGGGGATGCTTGCAATCGAAGTGTCGGTTTGCAGGATACAAACGCAGGGGTTGGTAATGCTGGCTGCATTGTAACAAACGTAATATCACTCATTTTCTCGCGTGGTCGTAACGCCAAGTAAGCTCCCGTCACTGTCACAGTTGCTGGTTACAAGGATTGGCTGGCAGCATACCGTGCAGTCTTCCACATACTGTTGACCGCCGGCGCTGCAGTCAACTTCGATGTCAAAGGGTTCGCCGCAGTACGGACAATCAATGCGAGCCATGTCCAGCATAATCAATCTCCCCGGGCAGGAATCGTTCAATCAGGTCATCGAGGAATCGCCAGCCCGTGTCAGTATGTTTCACCTGTTTTCCGTCGAAGTCCAGTAATCCGTCATCACAGGCCCGGGCGATCAGGGGTTGTATGTCAGTAGCCGGCAATCCGCTGGCTGCTTCAAACTCTGCCAGGGTGAAGCTTTGCTTGAGGCGTAAGCGGTTGAGCGCAAATTCGAATACCGCTTCCGCGCATTCAAGGTCGCGTTGTCCATCGAGAAAGCTGTCGTCGTTTGTCGCAGCAAGGTAGTCCTTCGGGTGACGTTTCTTCCAGCGGCGAGTGATGGCGTTACATGCAGCATCGCTGATCTTGCCGTGTGCGCCGGCACCGATACCAAGATAATCACCAAAGCCCCAGTAATTCAGGTTGTGACGGCACTGGTGCCGGTCACGTGCAAAGGCGGAAACTTCATATTGGTTATAACCGTGTTCAGCGAGCCGCGCCTGTCCCTGTTCCTGCATGGCCCAGCGCATATCGTCATCGGGCAATGAGGGGGGATGCGCATGGAACAGGGTGTTGGGTTCCAGGGTGAGCTGGTACCAGGAAAGGTGGTCGGGCTGGAGTGCGATCAGTGCTTCGAGATCCTCCAGCGCCTGTTTGACGGTTTGTTGCGGCAGGCCAAACATCAGGTCGAGGTTGATGTTATCGAAGCCGGCTCGACGCGCGGCTTGTGCGGCATGCCGCGCTTCACCAGCGCTATGAATTCGCCCCAGTGCTTCAAGGTGACCCGGGTTCAGGCTTTGCACGCCGATGGAAAGGCGGTTGATGCCGGCTTGCCGATAACCTTCAAAATGCGCTTGTTCAACGGTACCGGGGTTGGCCTCAAGTGTGATTTCCGCGTCCGGTTTCAGTGGCAGGCGTGCACGTATGCCGGCCAGCAGGCGGTCCAGAGCGGCGGGGGAAAACAGGCTGGGTGTACCGCCTCCCATAAAGACGGTCTGTACGGTGCGCCACCATACCGAGGGTAGCTCCTGTTCCAGGTCAGCCAGCAGGGCATCGACGTAGGCGTCTTCCGGCAGGTCATCTTTTACCGCATGGGAGTTAAAATCGCAGTAGGGGCACTTGCGCACACACCAGGGAAAGTGGATATACAGTGACAGCGGAGGTGTGGCGGTGAACCGGAACACGGTAGTCAGTGTGTCCTGCCAACCCGGTTATACACGCAACAGCGTGATTAACTGACGCAAAGCCTGGCCACGGTGACTGAGCCGGTTCTTTACCTCAGGTGCCAGCTCTGCGGAACTGCAATCCTGTTCCGGCACATGGAATACCGGGTCGTAACCGAAACCGTTGTCGCCGCGTGGTGTCCGCAGGATAGCGCCTTCCCAGGTGCCCTGCACAATACGCGGTGTCGGGTCAGTACCATGACGCATGTACACCATCAGGCACTGGAAGCGCGCACTGCGTGCTTCATCAGGTGTATCTTTCAGCGCTTCAAGCAGCTTTTGCAGATTGGCTTCATCGCTGGCACCAACGCCGGCATAGCGCGCGGAGTAGATACCGGGCGCGCCGTCCAGCGCATCGACTTCCAGGCCGGAATCGTCGGCAATGGCCGGCAGGCCGGTGTGCTGAGCGGCATTGCGTGCCTTGAGGATGGCATTCTCGACAAAGGTCAGGCCGGTTTCCTCGATGTCCGGTACGCCATAGGCCGTCTGTGGTACAACTTCGATATCACTGCCTGCGAGCAGCTCATTGAACTCACGTACCTTGCCGGCATTGCTGCTGGCGAGAATGATCCTGGTAGTCATGATTTAAGCGCCTCTGACTTGACCGTCATTAGTAAGTGGTATTTACTCAATCCGTCAGCGCCACTTGCTGCATCGTGCACAGCTCGCCGATGCCTTTCTTCGCCAGCACCAGCATCTGGTTCATTTCCTCTTCGCTGAAAGGATGACCTTCGGCGGTGCCCTGTACCTCGATGAAGGCACCGGCATCGGTCATCACTACATTCATGTCAGTTTCTGCATTGGAGTCTTCCGGGTAATCCAGGTCGAGCACCGGTGTTCCTTTATAGATACCCACGGAAACCGAGGCGACGGATCCACACAGTGGGTTTTCCTCAAGCGTGCCATCAGCGACCAGCTTGTTGAGTGCATCCGCCAGTGCTACAAAACCGCCGGTGATGCTGGCGGTACGGGTACCGCCATCAGCCTGGAGCACATCACAATCGATGGTGATGGTGCGTTCGCCCAGTTTTTCCATGTCGATCACGGCGCGCAGCGAGCGGCCAATGAGACGCTGGATTTCCATGGTGCGGCCACCCTGCTTGCCGCGGGCCGCTTCACGGCCCATGCGTTGTGTGGTCGAACGCGGCAGCATGCCGTACTCCGCTGTGACCCAGCCTTGTCCCTTGCCGCGCAGGAAGCCGGGTACGCGATCTTCAATGCTGGCGTTGCACAGGACTTTGGTGTTGCCGAATTCGATCAGTACTGAACCTTCGGCGTGCATGGTGTAGTGGCGACGAATGGTGACGGGACGCATTTCGTCCGGCTGGCGGTTACTGGGGCGCATGGAGATTCCTCGGGATAAAAACTGGCGGCATTATAGCCGAGCGCGAGGGATTTGGGGGGCTTGCTATTTTTTCATTTCCGAGGCGTATTCCAGCATGGCGCGGTGTATTTCATCGATGGCTTCTTCGAGCTGATCTTTCCCCTTGTCAGGTTCCGGTACAGCAGAATCCGGGGCAGTCCCGCTCTGGCGGTTTGTATCGAGGGCGATATCCGCCGCCAGCCAGCGCAGTGTGATACCGCTGATATTGTCACTGTTCGGGTAGCTGGCTGATTCGGCTTCATCGGCCAGCTGACTGAGGCCAGACTCCAGGTTACTGCAGCAGCTGGACAAGGTTACCAGTTGCGGTTCGGGAACGGCGGACCAGAGGCCGTCAGAACATAACAACAGTGTGTCTTCGAGGGTCAGGGACTCCTGGTCAAAACTGATGTTCGGAAAACGGGGCGAGCCGCCAAGGCAGCGATTCACGCTGTTCCGCAGTGGGTGGTGGCGCAGCTCTTCCTCGCTGACCAGACCGCTTTGCAACAGTTCCTCGACCGGCGTGTGATCGCGGGTACGTCTGAGCAGCGTACCTTCGCGCAGCAGGTAGAGACGACTGTCGCCTACATGCGCCCAGTAGGCTGTATCATTTTGTACCAGACAGATCACGCAGGTGGTTCGCGGTGTTATGGGTGGATTGTGGCTGCGACCGGCATCGACCACGTCGAGGTGAGCGGTGCGCAGCGCCTGTTTCAGAAAATCCCGTGGTTCAGCAATGGGCAGGTGTTCACGCCGGAAGCTGCGGATCAGACTGTTGACGGCGGTTTGTGCGGCAAGGTCACCACGCGCATGGCCGCCCATACCGTCCGCGATCACCAGCAGGACATGGCCGGGTTTTTTTTCCACCAGGCAGCGATCCTGGTTGCTGGAACGGTTACCCAGCCGGCTGGTGGCAGCGGTGAGTACCTTCATGATGAAGATTTGCCCAACAGTACACTGGCCAGCCGGCCAATGGCGGAGCGCGCGGGTTCCGGTGTGGTATCAGCGGTCAGTGCGGCACGAAAAGCGGCGATACTCTGTGGTCGCAACGTCGGGTCCATCTCCATGGCCCAGTCGATGGCGCGCAGCAGGTTATCCGCATAGCGGCCCCTGAAGGCGACCTGGGCGGGTTTCAGCGTGTCGCGTTCGCAGCGCTGTTTGGCGTCCAGCGGAGCGTGTCCCTCGATGCAGGCGCGCATGGTCGCGCCAAGGGCGTAGAGGTCGGTCCAGGGGCCGACGTAGCCCCGGCTTTCGTACTGTTCGGTCGGCGAAAAGCCCGGGCTGATGACCTGCCCCGGTTGTTCCTGGCGGCTCTGGGGAAAACCGTGTACGGCGCCAAAATCCAGCAGCAGCGGCTGGCCGCCACGGCAGATATGGATATTGCCCGGCTTGATGTCGAGGTGCAGCAGGTCACTGTTATGGATCATCTCCAGCCCGTTGAGCAGGGGTGGAAAAACGGTGCGCAGAAAACGCTCGCTGAGACCTTTGCCACGAGATTGGAGGTAATGTTGCAAGTTCTCGCCTGCCTCGTACTTCATCACCATGTAGACGGTGCCATTAGCCTGAAAGAAGCTGAATACATTGACAATGTTAGGATGCTTCAGGGTGGCCAGGGTACTGGCCTCCTGGAAAAACAGCTTGCGTCCGCGCACAAAGCGGGCCTCGGTGCTTTCATCGCGTGCCTGGACATGGCCGCCACGATCACGGCAGGCCAGTTTATTGGGGATGTATTCCTTGATCACGACGCGCTTGTCGTCGCGCAGATTACGGGCGAGGTAGACCACGCTGAAGCCACCGCCGCCGAGCGGTTTTTCCAGCTTGTAGCCGTCAAGGCAGGTGCCGGGTTTCAGGCTGTCTAGCTTTTTACCCATGATCCTCTAGACTGTGCGCGATGCAGGTTCGGTCGTTGTGTGGAATTGCCCACAAAAACAGTTTGTTGCGAATAAAGTATAGCGGCAGCAAAAGGGAGTGACTTGAGATGATACGCAGTATGACCGCATTCGCCAGAGTGGATGGCGAGGTAGAAGGTGCCAGGCTGGCCTGGGAGCTGCGCTCCGTGAATCACCGCTATCTGGAGACCTTCGTCCGACTGCCCGAGGATCTGCGTGCACTGGAACCCAAATTGCGTGAGCGGGTGACGGCACGACTGGGTCGTGGAAAGGTGGAATGTACACTGCGTCTGGCCCTGTCAAAACAGGCGGCGGCGAGTATTCAACTCGATGATGGGCGGTTGCGCGCCCTGCTGGAGGCTTGCCGCGAAGTTGAAATATGCTCCTATGAGGTCAGCGCACCGGGTGTCATGGATTTGCTGCGTTGGCCTGGCGTGGTGCAGGAAGCGGAGCCTGATCAGAAACCGGTGCAGGAAAAAGCCCTGCAATTGTTCGACGAGGCGCTTGACCAGCTGATAGCCACCCGTGAGCGTGAAGGTGAACAGATCCGTCAGTTGCTGCTGACGCGTCTCGATGGTATCGAAGAACAGGTAAGCAAGGCTCGCAAACGCCTGCCTGAAGTGCGCGATCGGCTGCGGGAAAAGCTGCTGGCACGCCTTGAAGAGTTACAGGTAAAAGTCGACAACGACCGTATTGAGCAGGAACTGGTAATGTTGGTGCAGAAGATGGATGTCGATGAAGAGCTGGATCGGCTCGAAGGCCACGTGATCGAAACCCGCCGTGTGCTGGAACGTGATGAGCCGGTCGGCAGACGGCTGGATTTTCTCATGCAGGAGTTCAACCGTGAGGCGAATACACTGGGTTCAAAATCTGCCGATAGCGACACCACTGCCGTGGCCGTCGAGTTGAAAGTGCT
>CAZVBD010000137.1:0-6915 GCA_964625255.1 uncultured Thiohalobacter sp.
TGGCACCAACGTCCGTGATATTGTGGTGGCACTGAAGACGGGATGATATCCGGCATGCATACAGGCAGGACAGGGTGATGAGCGGTAATCTGTTCGACTGTGCCAGGCGTTGCCTTGACTGTTGTGATCCGGATGAAAAAATCGCGTTGACGATGCGGGCCTTTATCGCACTACTGGCAGGTGAACTCAGCCTTGAATCCGGTGACGAACCACTGCCATTTACCGATGCAGGGCGTCCGGCATGTCCGAAACTGGTCCCGCCGCGTGAGCTGCCGCGCCGCAGCCTGGCAAGTCCTGAAGGGCGTGTCGCACTGTTGCATGCGATTGCACATATCGAATTCAATGCCATCAATCTGGCGTGGGATGCCGTGTATCGTTTTCGCGGCCTGCCACCCCGTTACTATCATGACTGGACGCGTGTGGCGGCCGAGGAAGCCTACCATTACCGGTTGCTGGCAACACGACTGGCGGAACTGGGTTCGGCGTATGGAGACCTGGAGGCGCACGACGGCCTGTGGGCCGCCGCTGCGCGTACCGCACACGACCCCATGGTACGTATGGCACTGGTGCCGCGCGTGCTGGAGGCGAGGGGGCTGGATGTAACTCCCGGTATGATTGAGCGGTTAAACAAGGTTGGCGATAGTGCTACCGTGGCACTTCTGGAAATTATTCTGCATGATGAGATCGGTCATGTGGCAATTGGTACGCGCTGGTTTCATCACTTGTGTGAGCAACGTCAGCTCGACCCCGAGCAGACCTTTGTGGAATTGCTTGAAACCGGTATGCAGGGACAGGTGCGGCCACCGTTTCACTACGAAGCACGCCGTCGCGCCGGTTTCAGCGACAGTGAAATGCATCATCTTGAGGTGATGGCAAAAAGGATGGGTAAGTAAAACTGATGAAGGCTGAATGTTTGAGTTCTTTCGTGCGCAGGATGATCTGTTATGCGTTGTTGTTGCCGGGCAGCCTGTCTGGCGTCTCGCTGGCTGTTGCGGAAACACACGCCACGGTACTCTGGTACACGGAGCAGGAAGTTGGCAATGAACCCTGGGAGGTACGTTACATTATCACCGACCGTTATTTGCGTTCTGACCAGGGCGATGACAGTGTGGACTATATGCTGATGGATCGTCACACAAAGCAGATCTATAACGTGGTTGAGGACAGCGAAACAATTCTCAACATTGATGGCCAGGGTGAAATTGGCAAGCGTCCGGATGACCTGGTCATTGAGGTACGGGACAGTCATGACAGCAAGGCGCCTAAGCTGGAAGGCATGGATTCCACTACCCTGGAACTTTTCGCCGGTGGCAAGCTCTGCTATTCCAGTATCGTAGTGGAAGGATTGATGGAAGACACGCGCAAGGCATTTGAAATGTTCGCCGATGCACTGGCCGTTCAGCAGGAACGGTCAAAAGGAAATACGCCGAAGGAATACCTTACACCCTGTTTTCTGGCGCGCTATCTGTATGAGGCCGACTTTGATGTAGCGCTGGGGTTACCGATCCTGACCTGGGGACCGGATGGTGAGCGTCGCCAACTGCTTCGTTACGAGCGTGATGTACCGGTTAATGATGCCCTGTTTGAATTACCGAAGGACTACGAACACTTTCAGCCACTGGCGCCCGAATAGGTTACAGGGTTAGTTGTTCCAGTCCCGGATTTCTGTCTGCCCCGATGTGCAGCACACTGCCCTGTTCGTGCCAGTCGCCCAGCACAATGCGTGTGAACGAGTGTTGGTCGTGTTCCATGTGGTGAATATCGGGGCGGTGGGTGTGTCCGTGTATCAATAGGTCTGTTTGATATTGCGCCATGAACTGCATGACCGTGTCCGGGTTAACGTCCATAATGTCACGGCTCTTGCCCAGTATCGACTGGTGGCTTTCCACGCGCATTTGTCGAGCGATTTTTCGGCGTTCTTCCAGTGGTTTCGCCAGTACCGTCTGCTGCCAGGCGGGATCACGTACCATACACCGGATTTCCTGGTAGTCGTAATCATCGCTGCACAGTAAATCACCGTGCATGAGCAGGGCGCGGTGGCCGTACAGGTCAATCACAGCGGGGTCTGGCATCAGCTGGCAGCCACTACGCTGTAGAAACTGCTCCCCGATCAGGAAATCCCGGTTACCGTGCATCAGCTTGATCGGGGTACCGGCATTTACGCAGTGACTCAATGCGTCGCTGATTTGTCGGCACAGCGGAGCCGTGTCGTCGTCGCCGATCCAGACTTCAAACAAGTCACCGAGTATGTACAGGGCTTCGGCGCTGCCCGCCTGACGATTTAACCAGTCGACAAAGCCATTGATGACCGCCGGGCGTGAAGGGTCAAGGTGCAGGTCGGAGATGAACAGGGTGGCCAAGGTGGGCAGCCTCCCCGTGCCGGGGAGGCCTCTGCAATCAGTCTTCGACGGTGACTTTCTCAATAATAACGTCTTCGGTCGGTACGTCCTGATGACCACCGCTGTTGCCGGTGGCGACTTTTTCGATGTCCTGCATGACGTCGAGTCCTTCAGTGACCTTGCCGAAGACACAGTAGCCCCAGCCCTGCGCATTGGGGGCAGTGAAGTTCAGGAAGCCGTTATCCTTGGCGTTGATGAAGAACTGTGCGGTCGCCGAGTCCGGGTCCGGGGTACGTGCCATGGCAATCGTACCAAGGTCGTTTGTCAGCCCGTTGTCGGCTTCGTTCTTGATCGAATCACGTACTGGCTTTTGTGACATGTCGGGTTCAAAACCACCACCCTGGATCATGAAACCGGGAATGACACGGTGGAAAATGGTGCCGTCATAAAAACCGGATGTTGCATATTCAACAAAGTTGGCGACGGTAATCGGGGCTTTTTCTTCATCGAGTTCGAGCACAATCGTACCCTTGTTGGTCTGCATCTGGACTTTCATTGTTGTCTCCTGGATAAATAAGGTTACGACTTGCCGCGCATGGGAGGCAGTCGCCTGTTGTCTGATTGACGGGTGTTCAGGGTGTTGCCGGTGCTGCAGCCGGTTGAGGCTGTTCGACCGTCACCTTCTCGATGATGATGTCCTCGGTCGGCACATCGCCATACTTGCCGCGTTGCCCCTTGGGCGCCCGCTCAATTGCTGTGACGACATCCATACCTTTGATGACTTTCCCGAATACGCAATAGCCGCCCTGTGACGGGTAGTCCAGTCCCCGGGTATTGTTGTTGGTGTTGATAAAGAATTGCGCTGTGGCGGAATCCGGGTTAGACGTGCGTGCCATGGCGATTGTCCCCGCCGTGTTGTGCAAGCCGTTGTTCGACTCGTTTTTGATGGGCGCCCGGGTCTGTTTCCTGACTATGCCGGGTTCGAAACCGCCACCCTGAATCATGAAGCCGGGGATGACGCGGTGGAAGATGGTGCCGTCATAAAAACCGGCATTGGCGTATTCAACGAAGTTCTTCACGGTAACCGGCGCTTTCAGCCGATCCAGTTCAAGTACGATTTCACCCTTGCTGGTCTGCATGTGTACGGTAACGGTATTTTCGGTGTTGACCACCTTTTTGCCCGTGTCGGCATGAATGGCGGTGGAGAATATCAGTACCCCAAGGATGATTTTCAGAAAACGTGTCATAGCAGAGACTCCTTTTTGGTGCGCGTATGATAGCGGTTTCCGCGCGCCTGACCAATTTTTGTTAACATGCTCGCCGGTCACGCCCGGGGTTCGGGCGGTCTGCAACACAGTCTGCGGGAAGGTGAAAACTGCCCGGCAGTACCAACGGAGCCTTAACGAATGCTGAAATTGTTCAATACCCGGACACGCCAGAAAGAAGAATTTGTACCGATTGAGCCGGGCAAGGTGCGCATGTACGTGTGTGGTATGACAGTCTACGACCTGTGCCACCTCGGCCATGCGCGTGTGCTGGTGGTGTTTGATGTCATTGTTCGCCACCTTCGCAGTCTTGGCTACGAAGTGACCTATGTTCGCAATATCACCGATATTGACGACAAGATTATCCAGCGGGCGCAGGAAAATGGTGAAACTATCCAGGACCTGACCGACCGGTTTATCGCCGCCATGCGTGAGGATGCCGACGCACTTGGCGTATTGCGGCCGGATTTTGAACCGCGTGCGACCGAGTCGATGGATGACATTCTGTCCATGATCGGAACGCTGTTGGAGAAAGGTTACGCCTACCAGGGTGAGAACGGCGACGTCTATTACGCCGTTAGCCGGTTTGAAGGTTATGGACAGTTGTCCGGCAAGAAACTGGACGACCTGCGTGCCGGTGCGCGTGTCGATGTCGATGAAGACAAGCGTGATTCACTGGATTTCGTGCTGTGGAAATCCGCTAAACCCGGCGAACCGAGTTGGTCATCACCCTGGGGTGAAGGACGACCGGGCTGGCATATTGAATGTTCGGCCATGTCCACCGAATGCCTGGGTGCGCATTTTGATATTCACGGTGGCGGTATGGATTTACAGTTTCCTCACCACGAGAACGAGATTGCCCAGTCCGAGGCCGCGACCGGTGAACACTTTGTGAATTACTGGATACACAACGGTTTTGTACAGGTGGATGAGGAGAAGATGTCCAAGTCGTTGGGCAACTTTTTCACGGTGCGGGAAATACTGTCGGTCTACCAGCCGGAAGAGGTGCGCTACTTTATTCTGGCCAGTCACTATCGCAGCCCGTTGAGTTACAGCGACGATAATCTGGACAAGGCGCGTGGTGCATTGCAGCGCCTGTATACGGCGTTGCGTGATACCGAGCTTGATCCACAGGCCGAGTCGCTCGTGGACTATGTCGAACGATTCGACGCCGCCATGAATGATGATTTTAATACACCCGAGGCACTGGCCGTGCTGTTCGAGCTGGCACGCGCCATTAATCGCAGCCGTAACAGCGGTGACGGGCAGCTCGCTGCGTTGGTGGCCACGATGCATCGGTTGGCGGGACGACTCGGTTTGTTGCAATCAGACCCCGAGGCGTACCTGCGCGGAGACACCGCGCAGGGCGAAGCGGCCGACGATGCGTTGATCGACGACCTCGTCGCCCAGCGTCAGGCGGCCCGTGAACGGCGTGACTGGGCCGAAGCCGACCGGTTGCGTGAGCAATTGACGGAGATGGGTATAGAGCTGGAAGATGCTGCGGAAGGAACCCGCTGGCGCCGGGCCTGAGGGACGAGGGCTAAGGATACGCTGAGTAACCCGTCATACCGGCGAAAGCCGGTATCTATCACACTGAAACCATTGGATTCCGGCATACGCCAGAATGATGGGAATCGAATGAATCGGAGCCTCCCTAACTTAATGTCCCGTGTAGTGTTTCCGCCGCATAAACCGTGTTCTGTATCAGCGTGGCAACTGTCATCGGGCCTACACCCCCGGGCACCGGTGTAATCCAGGCTGCACGCTCTTTCGCCACCTCAAAACCGACATCACCAATCAGACCGTTTTCCGTCCGGTGTATGCCAACATCGATCACCGTTGCTTGCGGCTGCACCCACTCACCAGGTACCAGGCCGGGTTTTCCGGCCGCAACCACCAGGATTTCCGCTGCCCGGACATGGGCTTCCAGATCCCGGGTAAAGCGGTGACAGCAGGTCACGGTGGCGCCTGCCAGCAGCAGTTCCAGTGCCATCGGACGGCCAACGTGATTGGATACCCCGACCACCACCGCTTCACGGCCATGGTAGGTTTCTCCTGTGCTGTCGAGCAGGGTGATAATGCCACGCGGTGTGCAGGGGCGGAGTTGCGGCATGCGTACGGCCAGACGGCCGATATTGTAGGGGTGAAAACCGTCCACATCCTTGTCCGGGTGGATGCGTTCGAGCACCGTCTGGGTGCTGATCTGTTCCGGCAGGGGGAGCTGGACCAGGATGCCGTCAATCTCGTCGTCTTCATTGAGGGTGTCAATCAGTTCCAGCAGGGTTCGCTCGGGTGTTTCGTTCGGTAAATCCCATGAACGCGACAGCAGGCCGACTTCCTCGCAGGCGGCGCGCTTGTTCCTGACGTAGATTTCGGAAGCCGGATCGGCACCGACCAGGATAACGGCCAGCCCGGGCCGGCGCTTGCCGGCTGCCAGCCGTGCATCAATCTGTTCTTTTGCCTGCTGGCGAGTGGTCGCTGCAATGGCTTTACCGTCGATGATGCGGGCGCTCATGAGAAATCCGGTTCCTGGCTACACTGCGGAGAAGAAGGCCGGCGATTCTCGCACGCGAACTGCAAGCGGACAAGCGAGCAGAATATTTTCTGGTATACTGGCGCGCTTCGGCCGTTGACGCCGGGCAGGTGGAACCGTATTATCGCCCGCCAATCCGGTTTGGCACTGCCGAATACGGGGTATAGCGCAGCCTGGTAGCGCGCCTGCTTTGGGAGCAGGATGTCGGGAGTTCGAATCTCTCTACCCCGACCAGATATAGTGTGTGGCAGCCTGAGGCGCCAGAACAGATCGGTGGTCGAGTTTTTTGCCCCGGTAGCTCAGTTGGATAGAGCAACGGCCTTCTAAGCCGTAGGTCAGGGGTTCGAATCCTCTCCGGGGCGCCAGGCAGAACGTGTTTTTAGCAGTTGATGGCGGGCGTAGCTCAGTTGGTAGAGCACAGGATTGTGACTCCTGTGGTCGCCGGTTCGATCCCGGTCGCTCGCCCCATTACAAAGGAAAAGATAGACCCGGTTAATATTTCATGCAACCCAACGCATTGAAATACTTGGAAAAGATTGAACAATACTGTATGATTGTTCCACGATGGTTCCTGCGAAATCCGGGGGCGTAGCTCAGTTGGTAGAGCATCGGACTCTTAATCCGCTGGTCCACGGTTCGAATCCGTGCGCCCCCACCATTTCCCACTAAATCCAGCTGTTATACTGGACAATATACCCGCAGTTTAGCGGGTTTTTTATTTCCCTGAAATCATTTGGGGTTATACTCAATTTTCCAAACCCGTATAATCACTGGCTGA
>CAZVBD010000138.1:0-6904 GCA_964625255.1 uncultured Thiohalobacter sp.
CGGAAACTGATCAGTTGGTAGACCTGCTGCAGTCCGCTTCCGATAGTGCGTGAATCACTGACGCGTAACCGCGCCATCGCTTTTTGCCGCCAGGTAATTGAAGCGCTGTGGACGAGTCGATGCGGTGTGTCTACCGCTGTGTCGAACTCGGTATTGATAGACTGGCTGCCTGAAATGGCCAACGTCGCACCGGACGCGAGCGAAGTATTGTGCTGCAGGGTGTGTCCCAGGGTGCCCGAGAGCTGTTGTCCTTCGTCTTCGGCACCGGTACGGTTTCGCAAGGTTTCGGATATCGTCCAGTTATAACTGTAACGTCCAAATTTGATGTAGGCAGGGTGGTACAGAAATCCGGCCGACTGGGCGCTGACAGCAGACCCGGAACCGGCCCCGACGCCGTTTGTACCGGTTGCAAGATTTTTGGTCACAGTCGCATTACCCGTTAAACGAAAATAGCGGGTGATGTCATAATTAATCCCCCCCTGTCCATACACTGTTTCTATTTCACTGGATTTATCCGCTGTTTCCGTGAGGGTGTTGAAATAGCGAACGCTGCCGGTCATTGTCACAGGCCGGTTTTGGGGGCGCCAGTACGCGTAGGACACGAGTTGCAGGTAGCGCCGGTCATTGAAGTCATTCGGCCCCCTGATTTCAGTATCGATCGTATTGGCGATTGTTTCCAGCGTAAAAGACGGTGAGGGCCGGAAGCTGTGACGTGCATAAAGGTTGTCTTCGGTGCGATCCAGGGAAGTGATGTTATTGACACCACCGGCTTGCCGTTCAGTTAACTGGCGGCTGCCATTAACTTCCAGAAACTGCTTGCCAAAGCGTTGGGTCAGGCCCAGACGGTAAAGGTCGTTGCTATAGTTCGGCTCACCTTCCCGTTCCTGCAAGTTACGATCATAGCCTGCCAGCAGGCTGGTATTCCCGCCTGGTGTTCGGTATTTCTGGGTCACTCCCCACAGTGTATTAACGTAGGGGCTGCCGATCAGTTCACCGCTGACCTGGCTGTCGATGCGATCATAACGGGCTTCGAAGGGGAAACGGCTTGCGGGCAGCAAGGTAAATCTGCTGTTGCCATTTATGATGTTTCGTCGTCCGCTCTCGTCTCCACGGGATATCGCACTCTGCGCCAGTCCCAGTCGGCCTTTTAATGTGGCAAACCAGGGTTTCCAGAGATAGGCTGCCGCATTCAAATTTGTAGTAGTCAGGTGTTGTGTCAAATTACCGCTGTCCTGAATAACCTGGGTTCGAAACTCGTAGCCCAGATCGCCCCAGAAGCGGATCGGCTGCGAATGAACGGGTGTTGTTGACGACTGTGCCGCAACACCCGGGGATACGGTGCTTGTCAGGAGTGCAATTATGTAGGCACCTGACGTAATCCGGCGCCACATGCTGAATACCTTTTGTTGTTTTACCCATTATTGGGAAATGGTTGCCTCACCTGAAATTGTTTTGTCAGCCAGGGTCGGAAGCGGATAACCCTCATTAACTTCGATCAATGCGCGCGTCCAAAGCTTTTCGAGCTGGGATTGCCATGCCTGCTCGCGCTGTTCCCGTTTCCATAAGTCACGCGCCCGTTCGTTAACACTGTCGAAATCTTTCTGTACCTCCTTTTTAATGTCATCCAGTTGGAAGATCGCTACGCCCTGTAACAGCGCCACAGGCGCGGATATCTGGCCGATCCGGAGTGCATCCACGGCTTTCTGGGCAGGTTCAGCCAGCATCCCGCGGTGTAAATAACCCATGTCTCCACCCTTCCCGGCACTGGGATCGGCTGAATGCAAACGTGCCATCCCGGCGAAATCAGCCCCTTCACGGAGTTTGTCCACCAGTGCTTTGGCTTCGGTACGTGCAGCATCCCAGGTGGCTACACTGGCTGAGGCATCGACGCCGAGCAAAATAACCGAAAGCCTGGAACGAGCAGGTTCGGTAAATTTTTCCAGGTGTTGCCGGTAGTAGGTTTTGAGTTGTTTTTCGTCCGGGTCAGCAATTGCGGCTACGGTCTCTTTCAACTGCTGTAAGCGGCTTTCATCTTGCAGACCATGCCGTAACCCGGGCAGAAGGCGCTCACGATTCTTCTCCCAGTGAGGGTTGCTGCGATAACGCTGGTCATAGTATGTCAATTGCGCCTCGACCCACGTCTCGTCAGGTGCCAGGTTCCGTCGCTGCGCTTCTTGTAGCAACAACCTGCGCATGATGAGCTCAGTGCCCGCCCGTTTCGCGACACCTGATACCTGGTCTTCCGGTATCTTGCCGTGGTAGAAAGTCTGGCGGGTCAGGGATCGAACCGTATTCCGGTATTCTTCGGCGCTGATTGTCTCCCCGTCGACACGTGAGTAGACCGTTTTATCCAGAGCCGAAACCACCGCAGCCGCCAGCGATCCGGAACTGACGGTTGCGATGACGAGCAGGAACAACGTCAACCAGAATGTGGTTTGAACCTTCTCCTGCATCCCTGCATTCCAGACGTTCCCGGCTATTACTTGACGTGACAGGCGAGACACACTGCGCTCCCGGTATTAGCGATACGCAGGAAGGTCGGGTTATCGCTGGTATGTGGATTATGGCAACTCGCACATTCAACGGAAGGTTCCGGGTTGGCACCGGTAAAATCACTACGGGTATAGAGCTGTATGTCGGTCTTGTCTCGTGATCCACCCGTACCAATAGCCGTGTCCACCCACCAGATATCCTTGGAGTTGATGACGGCATACTGAACAGTATTGAAGTCCGGATCAGCCGTTGTTCCTGTCGGGTTGGTGCTGTCGACACCGCCACCGCCATACTGGATGCCGATGGGATGGTCATTGGTCAGATCGGTACCAATGTTAACAATGCTGGCCGTGGCATAGTTAAGCGAGCCGACCGGCGATGCAGTACTTGCAGGCCCTGTCCAGGATCCGGCAAGCAGGGCACCGGCAGGGTTATAGCCGTAAGATGTTGGCGATGTCGGTGCATTGATCATGACATTCATCGCCTGGGTGCCGTCGTGACAGGACAGGCAGGCGATAGACACTGAGCCGACCGGCGCGACTTCACCGTCCAGGGTGGATGTTCCCAGGCTGTCATATGTCGTGTAACTGCTTGGTGCAGAGAGCACTCGGTTCCACAATGGAACTGCTGCGGATATGTCCGCTCCATGCGGCGTGTGGCAGAAGACGCAAATCGCTTCAGTGCCACCAAAGGTATTGGGGCCAGGTCCCCCCGAGCTCAGATTGTGCTTGGTCAGTGCAATGCCGGCGGAGGCCGGTCCTGTCGCGAAGATCATACCTGCCGTGATTGCAATAACCGCCAGAAGGTTTTTGCCGTGTTGTTTTCTGTTCATAGTCGGATTCCCCAGTCTAGTCGGCATAGCGCCGACATCATGTCTTCATGAGTACACTTGAATGTGCTGCTATCTAAATGTGAAGCACGTCATATGCCACAATTTAACTCATTGATTTTATGTGATCTTTTTCCGACACAATCCCGAATACGCGAAAAACACAGGCTGCTTTTCCTGATTTTGGGAATCGAGTTGTTGCTGTGTGCCTGGCCGGGACGTTATTTTGGTGGGGAATCCTTTGTCACCGTTCCTTCTGTCAAAGGCGGGGTTGATGCTGGACGAAAAATGTCGACCCGACGGAAAAACTGTTCAACCATGTACACGCGACCTTCTTCATCGACATCGATGCCTGCAGGCAACATGTATTCTGCCGGGCGGTCACGTGCGCCGCGGCTGCCGACGTAGAGCAGAAGATTGCCGTCAGGATCGAATATCTGAAAATTACCGAAGGCGGTATCCGACACATAGATGTTACCGGAAGGGTCAGCGGCAATTCCCTTGGGTCGCGAAAATTGCCCCGAGCGTCGTCCCACTGCACCGAAAGTTTTTATAAATGTCCCGTCTGGCTCAAACACCTGAATACGGAAGTTACCGCCATCCACGACGTAGAGCTTGCCATCTGGTGCGATGGTGGCATCGCGCGGCAGATTGAACTGTCCTTCCTTACTGCCACGTGTTCCTATATCGAACAGGTGTTCACCGGTATGCCCGTTGAAGACCCGCACCCTGTGTTCCTGGGTATCGACGCCACCGGTATCCACAACATAGACACGCTCACCATTTGGTTCCACGGCCAGCCCGGAAGGCCGGTGAAAGTAGTCCTTGCCACCAATGGCACGCAGGAAATCACCCTTTTCATCATAGATCAGGACGCGCTTTGCTGTGCCATCGACGACGTACAGGTTACCGGCTGCATCCTTCGCCATTCCCAGAGGCAGATACAGTTTGCCCGGTTCTTCCTGGCCGATCTGGAAGAAGCGTTTGTTGCGAATATCAAATACCAGTACCGCGCGTCGCACGGTATCACCGACATAGATGCGCCCGTTTGTGGCCACGATATCAAACGGTTTTGCCAATCCGTCGCCACGTTGCTGCTCTCCGGTGGCAAAGCGCCTGAAAGCCGATACGTCGTCTTCTACCACGATATCCAGGCTGCTGCGGATCGTACGATCAAAGTAAAAGCGTGGTTTCTCTGGCGGCGGTGGAAATACCAGTTCCTTCTGTTTAAGATCCTTTTTTTCCGGCGTGCTGGCGCATCCGGCAAACCCTGCTATCAGGGCAACCGTTAAAATGACTTTAAACAACTTCTTACTGCCAACCGCTGGCAATACATGTTGCATATCGAAATCTCCTGAATCTCATATAGCTGACAGCCTGAAGCAAATAGGATGCCATCCAGTGGGGCGAGGTTGACTTGTATCCAGTGGCACCATAATTGCAAAACAGTGAATGGATTATGACGCTGAATGTTAAATGCTTACAAATCCTGTCTGCATGCCTTGCAAAAGGCTGAATAACAGGTCGATCCCGAAGAGGAATGAATTGTGGTGCCCCATTTTTTCAAACTGCTTGCTTGTGTTCTGCTGGTGTCGTCATCGATGGTTGTCGCCGATACGTCAAAACCTGCCTTGCTCTATCATAACTACTGCTCGGTCTGTCATGGCGATAAAGGCGATGGAGACAGCCACGCCAGCACCAGCCTGAACCCGCCGCCACGGGATTTCACAAGCACCGAAGCCGCCGTCAGCCTGAGTCGGGAACGTATGTTGGCAGCCGTACGGGAAGGAACTCCGGGAACGGCCATGGCAGGCTGGAAAGACCAGCTCAGTGAGCGCGAGATCGTGGCGCTGGTGGATTATGTACGTGATCGTTTCATGCTGCCGGTTGCCTCCAAAGGGGCGGGCCGGGGGCGCAAGCTCTATGCCGAGACCTGCTCCGTTTGTCACGGCGATCGTGGTAAGGGGGCTATATGGGCAAAAGAATCGTTAAATCCGTCGCCACGCGATTTCACAACGGCGGCTGCGCGCCGTGAACTAACGCGGGAACGCATGATGACGTCGGTATCATATGGACGTCCTGGCACTGCCATGACCGGTTTCGCGCAGCAACTTGATAAATCCTCAATCGGTGCCGTGGTGGATTATGTCCGTACCGCTTTTATGCAGCCAGACTTACCGGAAAATATTTCCGGCACACACGCACACGGCGCGCCTGCATCCCCGAATTCGGGAAATACAACCCCGCTATTCCCCAAATCCGGGAATTTATCCTCTACCGTAGGGGTGGATATGAAGGCTTCCTTGCCGGATGGACTGACCGGCCATGCTGAAAAAGGAAGTGTCATTTACATGCAGGGTTGCGCAACCTGCCACGGTGTTCT
The DNA here is from genome assembly GCA_964625255.1 of uncultured Thiohalobacter sp. Taxonomy (GTDB): domain Bacteria; phylum Pseudomonadota; class Gammaproteobacteria; order DSM-19610; family DSM-19610; genus Thiogranum. Next base: position 5,706 of record CAZVBD010000138.1, read on the forward strand.
GGGCGACGGTGCCGGACCACGGGCCTATTTCATTAATCCCAGGCCACGCAACTTCCTGCTTGATGCTTCCCGGCGCAGTTTCAATCGTCCCGCCCTGTTCCGGGCCATTGCCAGCGGTAAACTTGGCACTGAAATGCCGGCCTGGGAGAAAGTTCTGGACAAGCAGCAGATTGCTGATATCGCCGAATTTGTATTTATCAACTTTATTCGGCCGGAGGTACAACAGAATTGAGACTGGCACCTGTCCTTTGCCTGCTGTGCATTCCGGTGTTGCTGGCGGGTTGTCCGCGTCCGGAAACACACGCTGAAACTGATGCTGCCGTGGCAGGAAGTGATGTCGCCGTGAAGGATCCTCGTCGTGAACAGGGCCGCAAGATCTACAACTTTCATTGTTACTACTGCCATGGCTATTCCGGGGACGCCAAAACCTTGTCTGCCAGTTATCTTGACCCCAAACCCCGTGACTTTACCCGTGTCAGCCCGGAGCAGCTCAGTCGTGAACGCATGCTCAAATCGGTGCGTGAAGGTCGGGCAGGAACGGCGATGTCATCCTATAATGAACGTCTGAGTGATAAAGAGATCGAAGAAGTCGTGGATTTTATTCGCTATGAATTCATGCAGGAAGGTCTGGAAAATACCCGCTATCATATTCCTGGTAACGGCTGGGTTGATCATGCGCGTTACGCTCCGGCCTATCCCTTTGCCACAGGACAAACTGCACTCGATACGCCGGATGAGACGTTGACTCCGGAACAACGTCGGGGCAAAAAGCTTTATTTGTCGAGCTGTGTCAGCTGCCATGACCGTGCCCATGTCATGGATGAGGGGCCGGTCTGGGAGCCATCGGTTGTTTCTTATCCCCGCAACAACGGTATGTTGCCATCCCCGCCACCTCTTGATGTACTCAGTGGTGCCTCCGTCTACGCGCGTCACGATCAACCCCACCAGTTCGATGATCTGGATGCGCAGCAGCGGCAGGGTGAAACCCTCTACCAGCAAAACTGCGCTTTCTGTCATGCTGCCGATGGCACTGGTCGCAACTGGATCGGCACCTTTCTGGAGCCGCATCCGCGTAATCTCACCGATACGGAGGTCATGAATAGCATGACCTCCGAGCGGTTGTCCCACGTTGTCCGCGAGGGTTTGCCCGGCACCGGTATGCCGGCCTGGAAGAATGTTTTGACGGAGGAGCAAACACA
>CAZVBD010000139.1:0-6831 GCA_964625255.1 uncultured Thiohalobacter sp.
CCCCCGACATTCGCCTTGTAAGGGCGACGCTCTCCCAGCTGAGCTAAGCACCCTCGAGGAAAGCGGACTAGTTTACGGCATCCTTAAACGCTTTACCAGCCTTGAATGCAGGCGAGTTTGACGCCTTGATCTGGATGGTTTCACCGGTCTGCGGATTACGCCCGGCGCGCGCGGCACGGGCGCGGACTTCAAAAGTGCCAAAACCCACGAGCGTGACAGAATCACCCTTACGCAGTGTTTCAGTAATGGTATCTATCACAGCATCGACGGCCCGTGTTGCGTCCGCTTTGGACAGATCTGCGGAGCTTGCAACGGCGTCAATCAGTTCGGCTTTATTCATCGAGTTTGGCCCTCAACATCAAATTTGAAATTATATTTCGATTCGCGTAACGGGACTTGATCCTGACAACTCAAACCCTGTATTAGGAAAGGCCAATTCCGGACCCCCGCACGCACGCACGGTTTTATACCAAGTGTGTTACAGACACGTCAAATAAAAAGCCCGTCTTCTGTGTAAAAAGATACGTATTTACACAGAAGTCGGGCTTTGGACAGAATGTCAGTGCGTGCGAAGCGTCTTGCCTTTAGCTGCCGCTTTGGGCTTATCCTTGATCTTTCCGCCGGTTTTCCCCTCACCTTTCCCGGAAAGTGGAACCGGTGGATGCTGCAGGGCGATTTCCAGCACTTCATCAATCCATTTGACAGGAAGAATCTCCAGCTTGTCCTTGACGTTCTTGGGAATTTCTGCAAGATCCTTGCGATTTTCTTCCGGAATCAGGACAGTGGAAATACCCCCCCGGTGCGCCGCAAGCAGCTTTTCCTTAAGCCCGCCGATGGGTAAAACCTCACCGCGCAACGTGATTTCGCCGGTCATGGCGACATTAGCACGGACCGGAATACGCGTCAGCGCAGACACCAGTGCGGTGCACATACCCACACCGGCACTCGGGCCGTCCTTCGGTGTAGCACCTTCCGGCACATGGACGTGAATATCGTATTTCTGGTAGAAATCATCCTCGATACCCAGTGCTTCAGCCCGGCTGCGTACCACGGTGGTGGCCGCCTGGATTGACTCCTGCATGACTTCACCCAGTTGACCGGTGTGAATGAGCCGGCCCTTACCAGGAACAATGGTTGATTCAATACTCAATAATTCGCCACCCACTTCGGTCCAGGCCAGGCCAGTCACCTGACCGACCTGATCATTTTCCTCCGCCAGTCCATAACGGAAGCGACGTACACCGAGATATTTTTCGAGGTTACGCGACGTCACGGAAACTCTGCCATTGTCTTCTTTCCGGAGCAGCAATTCCTTGACCACTTTGCGGCAGATCTTGGCGAGTTCACGTTCGAGGTTTCGCACACCCGCCTCGCGCGTGTAGAAACGCACAATATCGTAGATCGCATTTTCACTGACGCTCAGTTCATCTTCCTTGAGACCCGCATTCCTGATCTGTTTGGGTAACAGGTATCGGGTTGCAATGTTGACCTTTTCATCCTCGGTATAACCGGGGATACGAATCACTTCCATACGATCCAGCAAGGGACCGGGAATGTTCAGTGAATTAGACGTCGCAACAAACATCACGTCGGACAGATCGAATTCCACTTCCAGGTAGTGATCGCCAAAGGTCGAGTTCTGTTCCGGATCCAGCACTTCCAGCAAGGCGGACGACGGGTCACCACGGAAGTCCATGGACATCTTGTCGATCTCATCGAGCAGAAACAGCGGATTGCGCACACCGACCTTGGACAGGTTCTGGATAATCTTGCCCGGCAGTGAACCGATGTAGGTTCGGCGATGGCCGCGGATTTCGGCTTCGTCACGCACACCACCCAACGACATGCGGGTGAACTTGCGATTGGTTGCACGCGCAATGGAACGTCCCAGTGACGTCTTGCCAACGCCGGGCGGGCCCACCAGGCACAGGATCGGACCTTTCAGTTTACGTACACGCTGCTGAACGGCGAGGTATTCAAGAATACGTTCCTTCACCTTGTCCAGGCCGTAATGATCTTCATCCAGCACGGTTTCTGCACGCGTCAGGTCGTGGCGGATCTTGGTGCGTTTTTTCCAGGGGACACTGACCAGCCAGTCGATGTAATTGCGTACGACAGTAGCTTCTGCAGACATCGGCGACATCATCTTGAGCTTGTTCAACTCGGACGTGGCCTTTTCTTTTGCTTCCTTGCTCATGCCGGCTTTTTCGATCTTGCCCTGATACTCGTCCGTCTCGTTGGGCACGTCGTCCATGTCACCCAGTTCCTTCTGGATGGCTTTCATCTGTTCGTTCAGGTAATACTCACGCTGGCTTTTTTCCATCTGCTGCTTGACGCGACCACGGATACGCTTTTCGATCTGCAGGACATCGATCTCACCCTCGATCATACCCATGAGATGTTCAAGCCGTTCACGGACATTTTCGATTTCGAGGATGCGCTGCTTTTCATCCAGCTTGAGCGCCATATGCGCGGCGATGGTATCGGCCAGGCGGCCTGGCTCATCGATGCCGGACAGGGATGTCAGGATCTCGGGCGGAACTTTCTTGTTCAGCTTTACGTACTGATCGAACAAGGTCAGCAAAGAGCGCATCAGCACATCGACTTCACGCTCACCGGCCTGCTCACCATGACCCAGATGCTTGATCTGTGCGGAGAAAAATTCTTCAGTCGTTTCAAACTTCACCACACTGGCCCGCTCGGAACCCTCAACCAGTACCTTGACGGTACCGTCGGGCAATTTCAGCAGCTGTAGAATTGTGGAGAGCGTGCCAATTTCGTGGATGTCATCAACCTGTGGATCATCGACTTCGGCACTTTTCTGGGCGACCAGCAAAATCCGTTTGTCATCATCCATTGCAGTTTCCAGCGCGCGAATAGATTTCTCGCGCCCGACAAACAGCGGGATAACCATGTGGGGATAAACAACGACATCGCGCAACGGCAGAACCGGAACGACGGCTGTGGACTCATTGTCAGTTGTTTCAGGGGTGTTCTTGTTTTGCTCCATCGGAAGAGTACCTCAGTATCCGGTTCTGATCGGGGGAGCTGCGATTTCATACCGCGCTCCCGGCACTTTGACATGGGGTCTACCATAAGACATTTCAATGACGGTTTCGTGCCCCATCGAAAGATTCTGCAAGAAACAAGCCATGGCGTAAAACCAGGGCTACCGGCGGTACAGCGCATACCTCGCCAGTATAGTTCTTTTGCCGGTAAACACTGACAGGCCCGGCGGCTTTTAACCGTCGGACCCGTGACTGAACTGACGGGGAAATGACGCTAATCAGACACGGCGCGTTGTTCCGGCTCCGAATCGTAAACCAGGTAAGGCTCTGATTCACCAGCAATAGCACGTTCATCGACGACCACTTTCTGTACATTTTCCAGCGATGGCAATTCGTACATGGTGTCGAGCAGGACGTGCTCCATGATGGTCCGCAAACCACGGGCGCCAGTCTTGCGGGCCATGGCTTTTCTCGCCACGGCACGCAACGCATCATCGCGGAATTCGATTTCAGCACCTTCCATCTCAAACAGTTTGGCGTACTGCTTGGTCAGCGCATTCTTGGGTTCTGTCAGAATCTGTACCAGGGCGTCTTCATCCAGTTCTTCCAGGGTAGCGACGACGGGCAAACGACCGACAAATTCCGGAATAAGACCAAATTTAATCAGGTCTTCCGGCTCGACGTCATAAAGAATTTCGCCAACATTGACCTCTTCATCGACAGTCTTGACCTCTGCCGAGAAACCGATACCACCTTTCTCGGAGCGACCCTTGATAATTTTTTCCAGTCCGGCAAACGCACCACCGACAATAAACAGGATGTTCGAGGTGTTCACTTGCAGGAATTCCTGCTGCGGATGCTTGCGTCCACCCTGTGGCGGCACTGAAGCAACGGTACCTTCGATCAGTTTCAATAATGCCTGCTGCACGCCTTCACCGGATACATCGCGAGTGATAGAGGGATTGTCCGACTTGCGGGAAATCTTGTCGATTTCGTCGATATAGACAATACCGGTCTGTGCCTTGTCGACATCATAGTCGCATTTTTGCAGCAGCTTCTGGATGATATTCTCGACATCCTCGCCGACATAGCCCGCTTCAGTCAGCGTGGTCGCATCAGCAATGGTGAAAGGCACATTCAGCAAACGCGCCAGTGTTTCGGCCAGCAGCGTTTTGCCGGAACCGGTTGGCCCGATGAGCAGGATATTACTCTTGGAGAGTTCCACTTCATCCTTTCGGCCACTGACTTCCAGACGTTTGTAGTGGTTATAGACGGCAACGGAAAGTACCTTTTTGGCATTCCGCTGACCGATAACGTACTCATCGAGCACGTCGTTAATTTCATGCGGTGTAGGCAACTTGTTACTGCCGCCAGTCGTCTTCTCCTGCATCTCCTCGCGGATGATGTCATTACAAAGCTCGACACACTCATCACAGATAAAGACGGATGGACCCGCAATCAGTTTGCGCACCTCATGCTGGCTCTTTCCACAGAAAGAACAATACAGCAGTTTCCCGTCATCACCCTTACCGTTTCGATCGTTATTCATAACTCGATGTCCCGACTCGCGGTTCCCTTATTTCATATCAGCGGCAGACTTCTGACCGCCTGAATACCCTGACTGTCGTAAAATCAGTGAGTTCCTATTCAACTACGTCGCCCTGCTGCTGACAAGTGTTCCCGGCGGTAATCTACGGTTTTTACACCATTAAGGCGGGATTTCAGGATGTCTTGTCCTCTTCTCCGGTAGCCATCGAACCTCTTGATACCAGAATTTCGTCAATCAGGCCGTAATCCCTGGCCTGTTCGGCACCGAGGAAATTATCCCGGTCGGTATCATTCTGGATCTTGTCCATTGGCTGCCCGGTATGATTGGACAAAATGGTGTTCAGGCGTTCACGCACCAGCAGAATCTCTTTGGCGTGGATATCAATATCCGATGCCTGGCCCTGGAAACCACCCAGCGGCTGGTGAATCATCATCCGTGAGTGCGGCAGACAGAAGCGTTTGCCTTTTGCACCACCGGCAAGCAACACGGCACCCATGCTGGCCGCCTGGCCGATACACATGGTGCTGACATCTGCCTTGATGAACTGCATGGTGTCATAGACCGCCAGACCGGCCGTCACGGAACCGCCGGGAGAATTGATATAGAGATGAATGTCCTTGTCAGGGTTCTCGGATTCGAGGAACAGCAGCTGCGCCACGATGACATTCGCCATGTAATCCTCAACCGGACCAACCACGAATACGACACGTTCCTTGAGCAGGCGCGAGTAAATATCATAAGAGCGTTCACCGCGCGCGGTCTGCTCGATCACCATGGGAATGAGATTCAGCGCCTGGATATCTCCACCGCTTTTGATCATGCTATCTGACATTCAGTTGTTTCCTTTTCTACGCAGCTCCGCTGGCGGGCTGCATGAGTTCCTCAAATGTGGTGGTCTTGTCCTCGACCTGCGCCTGGCCCACCACCCACTCTGCCACAGTTTCTTCCATGATGAGCGTCTGTACGCCAGACAACATATCCTGGTTGCTGTAGTACCACTGCACGACTTCCTCGGGATTCTCGTAAGACTGCGCCAGTTCCTCAATCATTACACGTACCCGCTCAGGATCGACGGCCAGCTGGTTACGTTGAATAATCTCCGAGATCAACAGGCCAAGTGACACACGACGCTTTGCCTCTTCCTCGTAGTGACTGCGATCATTGCTCCCTGCATCGGCACCCTCACCGTCTTTCTTGACCAGCGCATCGATCTCACTGTCCAGCAATGCGGCCGGGACATCCAGATCAGCCTTCTCCAGCAGGGCATCAAAGACTTGTGACTTTATACTCACCTTGATTGCTGCATCCAGTTCACGGCGCATATTTTTGCGGACTTCCTCGCGCAGTGCATCGAGTCCTCCGTCGCCAACACCAAAAGCACGGGCAAACTCATCATCCAGCTCCGGCACCGCCGGTTCTGAAACACTGTGTACCGTTATGTCGAATTCAGCGGTCTTGCCCGCCACCTCGGCTGACCCGTAATCTTCCGGGAAAGTCACTTTAATCATCTTGCTGTCACCGGCACTGACACCGACCAGTTGCTCTTCAAAACCGGGAATCATTGATCCGCTACCCAGTTCCAGCGGTACATTCTTTGCCGCATTGCCGTTGAAGGGCTGACCGTCGACGGTACCTTCAAAATCAATCTCGATCCGGTCACCATTAGCTGCCGCACGCTCGACCTTTGTCCAGGTCTTTCGCTGATTACGCAGCTTTTCGAGCATTGTGCCAATTTCCGTATCGGTTACTTCGGCAACGGGCCGCTCGATCTTCAGATCACTCATTTCAGGTATCACGATATCCGGAAACACATCGAAAATTGCCACGTATTCCAGCTCTTCACCGGAACGGTTTTGCGTCTGTTCAATATTGGGTTCACCCGCCGGTTTGAGATTTTCCTGCTGCAGGGCCTGTTCGTAGGTGGATGCTATCAACTCCGCTGCCGTTTCTTCGCGTACCTGCGATTCATAACGCTTTTTCACGACGCCCAGCGGTACCTTGCCAGGGCGGAAACCATCAATGCGCACCGAACGCGAAAGCTGCTGGAGCTTGCTGTCCACCTGCTGGTCCATTTGCTCCGCCGGAATCTGCACCTTCATACGGCGACCCAGACCACTGGTTGTTTCAACAGAAACTTGCATGTCATACCCTCAAACTTGAAATCAATTGCAAAAAAATTATTCGTTCCCGGCACATTGTAATGGTAGCAACTGTACCGGCACCGGAAACCGTTATAGTTATGGTGCGAAAGGAGAGACTCGAACTCTCACGGGT
>CAZVBD010000140.1:0-6802 GCA_964625255.1 uncultured Thiohalobacter sp.
CAGCCTGCTGGCAGAGAGATTCCACGGCGCCTTCCATACCGGCGGCGCCGAGATCGGCGGGGTAGCAGATGTCCAGCGTCGTTGTTTTGAACGCACCGTCGGTGGCTTTCTCGATATCCCGGATACGTTGCAGATCCTTGTTGGTCAGGATCGGCTGGGTCACTTCCAGGCGCATGTGTTCGCCACCCGAGTGCAGCCCCAGCAGGTTGGGGCGTGGGCCGATCAGCGACACCAGCGACATGACCAGTTCCTCGCGGATCGGGTCGATCGGCGGGTTGGTGACCTGGGCAAAGTTCTGCTGGAAATAGTTCGCCAGGGGTTTGGCCTTGCACGACAACACGGCAACCGGGTTGTCGGCACCCATGGAGCCTATGCCTTCCTGGCCGGTCGCGGCCATGGGCTTCATCAGGATTTTGAGGTCTTCCTGGGTGAAACCAAACGCCTGCTGACGGTCGAGCAGCGTGTCGGGATCACCGCTGTAACCCTTGGCCTGTGCCGGCAGGTTCTTGAGGTGAATCTGGGTTTTCTCCAGCCAGGCCGGGTAGGGGTGGCTGGTCGACAGTGAGGCTTTCAGTTCTACATCGTCGATAATGCGCCCCTGCCCCATATCAATAAGGAACATCTTGCCGGGTTGCAGGCGCCATTTTTTGACAATTTTTTCATCGGGGATGTGTAGCACACCCATTTCCGAGGCCATCACCACCAGGTCGTCATCGGTGATGAGGTAGCGTGCCGGACGCAGACCGTTACGGTCCAGGGTGGCACCGATCTGGCGGCCGTCGGTGAAGGCTACCGCTGCGGGGCCATCCCACGGTTCCATCAGGGCGGCGTGGTATTCGTAGAACGCCTTGCGCTGGTCGTCCATCAAGGGATTGCCGGCCCAGGCTTCGGGAATCAGCATCATCATGGCGTGCGCCATGGAGTAACCACCAGCCACCAGCAGTTCCAGTGCGTTGTCGAAGCAGGCCGAGTCGCTTTGTCCTTCAGGGATCAGCGGCCAGACTTTTTCCAGGTCGGCGCCGAACAGTTTGGAGGCCATGGAGTGCCGGCGCGCGCGCATCCAGTTGACGTTGCCGCGCAAGGTATTGATTTCACCGTTGTGCGCAATCATGCGGAACGGGTGGGCCAGGTCCCACGAGGGGAAGGTGTTGGTGGAGAAGCGCTGATGCACCAGGGCCAGTGCGGACACCATGCGTTCATCACGCAAGTCTTTGAAATAGCTATCGACCTGGTTGGCCAGCAGCATGCCCTTGTACAGCAGGGTGCGACTGGAGAACGAGGGGATGTAGAAGTTTTCCCGGCCTTCCCAGTCGGAATCGCGAACGGTGTTCTCGATCACCTTGCGGGTGATGAACAGTTTGCGCTCGAAATCATCCTGGGTCGGACAGTTGTCGCCGCAGCTGATAAATACCTGGCGGATAACGGGTTCGACGTCCTTGACGCTTTGGCCAAGGCCGTTGTTATCGACGGGGACGTCGCGCCAGCCGAGCAGTTCCTGGCCTTCTTCGCGGATAACGTGCTCAATCAGTGCCACACATTCGGTGCGGGTATGGGTCGGGCGAGGCAGAAATACCATCCCTACCGCATAGGTACCGGGTGCCGGCAGCTCGAAACCGAGTGTGACGCATTCCTCGCGCAGAAAAGTATCCGGGGTCTGGATCAGGATACCGGCACCGTCACCGGCCAGCGGGTCAGCACCCACCGCACCGCGGTGCGTCAGGTTTTCAAGGATCTGCAGGCCCTGTCTGACGATGGCGTGATTTTGCTCACCTTTTATATGGGCGACAAAACCGACGCCGCAGGCATCGTGCTCATTGTTGCGGTCATACAGACCCTGCTTTTCCGGAAAAGCCCCGTGACTCATGCCCGACCTCTGGTTAACTCGCTAAATATTCAGGCGTTTGTGCGCACACGCGCACAAAACCACCCACGCCCGTGTCTGGGGGGTGGTGTCACCCGAACGTAAAAATTTGGGCCGAAAAGAGTAATAGAGATAGCCGCTTGATGCCAGCGTTTTTCGGGGTTAAACCTTGTTTTTTCTATTGTACTTCTCGGATGCTGTCCTGTACCGACTTCAGGCTGCGTGGCCAGGGTTTGGCTTTCTGTACCTTGGCAGGCAGGGTGCTGCGCGCCGCCAGGGCGGCGACCTTGTCGGGATAGTTGCCATAAAGCAGTACATACCAGTCTGAGCCACGGTAGCGGCCCCGGTACCAGGCTGTTTTCTCCGGTTCCAGCGCATTGCGCCTGATGTAGTCCGCAATGGATGCCTGATCGCGCGAACCCAGAAGTTGCAGGGTAAATGTACCGGGAGGTTGTTGCAGCAGCCAGTTTTCGCGGTGTGGTGGTTCTGCCACCAGGGTCGGTACGGGTTGTGGGGAAGGGGGGGCGACAACAGGTTCGGTTTCGCGCGCAATGCGCGATTCACCGGCCGGAGCTGTCAGTGTTTCAGGTGTCGTTTCAGGGGTGGAACCGCTTTTTGCCACAGGCTCCGGGGTTGTCGTCACCGGTATTGTGGCCGGACTGGTGGTATCGGCCGCAGGACGTGTACCGGTTTCACTGGCCTCTGCCGGTTTGGATGGCGCGTCAATGATTGGCGGTGTGATGACGGGTGTGGCCGTCGCTACAGGTTTGTCGATATCGAGAGGGGCTGCTTCGGTGCGTTGCTGCCCTGATTGGGGAGGCCTGGCCGGCGTTTTTGCGCCATCGTCGATAACATTTTCAGGGAGCGCCAGTGGTTGTTCAACAAGTGCGAATTCAGGTGGTGTTGAGTTGGAATAAGGGACCTCGGTGGGCGCGATTCGCTGCCAGCCGAGATAACCGGCAAGCGCGACAATAACCAGCGATGCCCCGACCCAGAGTGGCGTGGCATTTTTTTTCCGGCTGCGTTGCACAGGCGCGCGCTTTTTGATTTTGGCACGCATGTGGTGCTCGACAAGGGACTCGTGTGCCAGCCGGTTGATCTGCCCGGGACGGCCGTCTGCGGATTTGCAGATGGCGCGGACTTCGGTCGGTGTGAACGGACTCTCACCGCTGTAGCCCGCCACCGCCAGGCGGTACATGAGATAGGATGCGGTTTCCTCTTCCGTCAGTTTCGGCAGTTCCAGTGCCTGGCAGGTGTGCTTGTTGGTCAGCTGCTCCAGCAGGGTGCGTACCCGATCCAGCGCACTCGCGGTGCCGAACAGGACAATGCGCAGACGGTCCCCATCGGTAAGATCGGTGAGTTCACAGAGTCGCCGGCAGGCCGATTCATCGAGTTTATCGGCGTCGTCGAGCACAATAATCATTTGTTGTGCCGGGTCGCTTTGTGCCACCCAGCGGGTCAACAGGGTCCGTTCATCCTCGCCCGGCTCGACACCGATCGTTTTCGCCAGTTGATCGGCCAGTTTGTCACCCTGTTTCCCGTCCATCTGACAAACGGTCCAGTGCGGATTGATGTGGCCCAGAAACTGTTCCAGAAGCGTGCTCTTGCCACTGCCGGGCGGGCCGCTGACGACCACAATGGATTCACTGAATTGAACCAGGTGAGTCAGCAGGTCGAGCCGCTGCATCAGTGTACTGCCGGCATAGAAAAACTGTGCGTCCAGCCCTTCTGCGAACGGGTGGCGACGCAGTGACCAAGCCTGAAGATACTCGGGTTGCCCCGGTGTTGCCGAATTACTCATGTCTGTGCCTGCATAAACACGACCTGGTAGCCTTTTTTCAGCTGGGCATCCCGAATGTCTATCATGGCCTGCTCTGCCTGTTCGCGATCAGTAAAGTGATCCTTGATCATACGTCCGCCCGCACCCTGGTAACCCCATTCACGAATCAATGTCCAGCCATCGATCAGATCCTCCTGCAGATGCAGGTGGTAGAACCTTGGTGGCCCGGCGTCGCCGGGTGGAATCTGCATATAGATGCGCATGTCGTTTCTCTGCCGGGCAGGCCGAACTCAAGTCAGCTCTCCCGGGTTGTAGACCCGGTGGTGTTCGGAAATAGCGTAGCGATCTGTCATGCCGGCGATATAGTCAGCGACGGCGCGTGCCTGACCGGTGTCGCCCTTCTCTGAGCGGAGGACGGCGACGTGCGCCTGGGCTTCATCCGGCATCAGTCTGGGGTCGTCGTTGAAGGCGATGAACAGGTCACGAATGACGCGGGTGGCCTTGACGCTCATACGGTGTACACGATAGTGCCGGTAAAGATGGCTTCGCAGAAAACGCTTCAGTTCCAGGTTGCGCTCACGCATGGAATCACTGAAAGCGATGAGGTTTTGTGGTTGTTTGCGTACCTCGTTGAGGTTGGCGGGCTGCGCTTCGGACAGCCGCGCTGTGCTGGTTTCGATCAGGTCCACGACCTGACAGTTGATCAGGCGCCTGACCACTTCATGGATAACACGTCGTTGTGAAAGTGCGGGATAGCGTTGCGTGACTTCGGCGTACTGCGCAGCGAATAATGGCACCTCGTTCAGTTGTTCGACTTCGATCAGCCCGGCGCGCAGCCCGTCATCAACATCGTGGCTGTTGTAGGCGATTTCATCGGCAAGATTGGTGAGTTGTGCTTCCAGGCTGGGCTGCAGCTGGTGCAGGAAACGTTCGCCGACATCGCCGAGTTCGGCGGCATTTTTGGGGGAGCAGTGTTTGAGAATACCTTCACGTGTTTCAAACGTCAGGTTGAGACCGGGAAAATCGGCGTACTTTTCTTCCAGTTCATCGACCACGCGCAGTGATTGCAGGTTGTGCTCGAAGCCACCGTATTCTTTCATACAGCCATTCAGCGCGTCCTGGCCGGCGTGTCCGAAAGGGGTATGACCGAGGTCATGTGCCAGCGCAATGGCTTCGGTCAGGTCTTCGTTCAGTCGCAGTGCGCGGGCGATAGAACGAGCAATCTGGGCGACTTCGATGGAATGTGTCAGGCGTGTTCTGAACAGGTCACCTTCGTGATTGACGAATACCTGGGTTTTGTATTCAAGGCGGCGAAAGGCGGCTGCATGGATAATCCGGTCGCGGTCACGTTGGTACTCGCTGCGATAGTTTGGTGCGGGTTCGGCATGGTGGCGGCCGCCGGATACGGCATCGCAGGCAGCGTAGGGCGCCAGGCCGGTTTCAGGGTTGAAGTTATCCGGCAGGCTGTTCATGAACCGGTCAGCGGCAGGCGCTGGCTGAGTGTTTCAGCTAGCTGCCCGGCATTGTAGTCAGCGGTGATTTTTGCGGCACCAATAGCGTCCAGCAGGATCAGGCGCAGGCCATCGTCCATCGCCTTTTTGTCGACGGCCATTAATTCCAGAAAGCGCTCGCGGCTGATCTCGTCCGGTGGATCGACCGGTAGACGGGCTTTAGTGAGCAGGGCACGGATACGGGTGACGTCGGTGGCACTCATCCAGCCATGACGTGCGGACAGGTCGGCGGCCATAGCCATACCGGCAGCAACGGCTTCACCGTGCAGCCAGTTTCCGTATCCCATGCCGGTTTCGATGGCGTGCCCGAAGGTGTGTCCGAGATTGAGCAAGGCGCGTTTGCCGCTTTCCCGCTCATCGGCGGCGACGATTTCGGCCTTGCAGCGACAGGAGTGTTCAATGGCGTAGACCAGTGCCGCCGTATTTCGCTCCAGCAGGTGTGTCATGTTGGCTTCCAGCCACTCAAAAAAGGCGTAATCTTCAATCAGGCCATACTTGATGATTTCGGCGATACCGGCTGACAGCTGCCGGTCGTCCAGCGTATTGAGAGCCTGGGTGTCTGCGAGCACCACACGTGGCTGGTGGAAGGCGCCGATCATATTCTTGCCGAGCGGGTGGTTGACACCGGTCTTGCCGCCCACAGAGGAGTCTACCTGGGCCAGCAGGGTGGTCGGTATCTGGATGAAATCGACGCCGCGCTGGTAACTGGCAGCGGCAAAGCCGACCATATCGCCGACTACGCCACCCCCCAACGCCACCAGACAGCAGGAACGGTTGAAGCGTTTTTCCAGCAGCGCGTCAAAAATGGAATTCAGAACTTCGAGTGTTTTGTACTGCTCACCATCCGGCAGCACCAGTTGTTCGAGGTGGTAGCCCTGCAGCGCATCACAGACATTATCCATATAAAGTGGTGCCACGGTGTCATTGCTGATGACCATCACCTGGCGCCCGCGGATCGCGGGTTCGTACAGCGCTGTTTGTGACAGCAGACCCGGTCCGATATGGATCGGGTAGCTGCGTTCGCCCAGTTCAAGTTGCAGAGTTTTCTTTATCATTGCTCAAGGATAAGGGGCTGCCTGGTTTTCCTCAACAAAGTGCATGATTTTCTGCACGACGTCACGCACCCTGCAACCGTCGGTTTCGATGACAATATCGGCTATTTCCCGGTAAAGCGGGTCACGTTCCGCCAGTAGCTGCTCCAGTTTCGCGCGCGGGTTGTCGGTTTGCAGCAGGGGGCGATTCCGGTCGTGCGCGGTGCGCTGCAGTTGCTGATCGACGGATGTCTGCAGGTAAATGACGGTGCCACAGGTGGCAAGATTTCGACGATTCTGTGGATCCAGCACAGCACCGCCGCCGGTAGCAAGCACAATACCGGGCGTGGCTGCTAACGTATCAATGACGTCCTGCTCGCGTTTCCGAAAACCGGATTCTCCTTCTAATTCAAAGATTAAGGGGATATCCACGCCGGTTTTCTCTTCTATTTCCCGATCGCTGTCTATAAAGGTAAGGCCCAGGACGCGTGCCAGCTTGCGACCGATGGTGGACTTGCCGGCACCCATGGGTCCGACCAGAAAGAAACTGCCCTTTGCATTCATGGCGGACAGGTATGCCAGAAACCGGATTTTTCTGCAAACCAGCAACAGGAAAAAC
>CAZVBD010000141.1:0-6788 GCA_964625255.1 uncultured Thiohalobacter sp.
ATGGCGCGCCCGACAGGATTCGAACCTGTGACCCCCGGTTTCGGAAACCGATACTCTATCCAACTGAGCTACGGGCGCGTGTCAATACGAGGGCGAATGATACCGCCAACCGGGCCGTTGGCGCTACAGAAAATCCGGGAAGGGGATCAGGTCTTTTCGTCGAACAACGCACCGATCATTTCGTCGGCGGCTTTCAGTACTTCAACAGAAGCCTGAACCTGGAGTTTGTCGAGTTTAAGTCCGATCATAGGTTCGACCAGGTCTGCGGGGTTGCCGCTATCCGCACTGGCGATCTTTGCCGCATTCTCACGCGCGCTGGAAAGGCCGCGTTGTATGCCGGTGACAGCTTGTGAAAGCGCGCCTTCAATTTTCATGATTTGTTCCTTCAGACGATAACATCAAGCAGGTCACCGACCGGGGCGGGTTTGGCTGTGGCATTCTGGATACGGTTTTCCGGTGAAGCCGCTGCGGCCGGTGTGGCGCGGTCGGTTTCCTGTGCAGGTTCGGAACGAATTCCTTCCGGGGCGCTGCTTTTTGCAGCCAGCAGCTCGGTCCGTGCTTCACTTTCCATTTGTGTCGCCTGGGCGGCTACGCTACGGTCCTGTCCGGACGGCTGTGCCGGGGCATTCGCTGCACGGCGAATGGTTTGAGCCTTGTTGATGGTCGCTTCGGGGTCGCCACTGACCTTTGATGTGTCGATGCTGACTTCGCCGCCTACCGCGTAACGTTGTCCATCCGGGCCATTTTCGTAACTGAATTGTGCGGAGCCACGGGCATAACTGCCGGCAGCAGCCTTATGCGCCGCTTCGTGTGCGCGGACTTCGCGATCACGCGAACGCAGTTGTTCAACCTCAGCCTTTTCGTCTTCGCTGAGTTCGGTGTCCGCACGGGACGTTTTGGCCGCATCATCGCTACGGTTTTCCGGGTCCTGGTTACGGGCTTTAGTCGTTTCCCGTTGGGGTTCGTCGGTAATGCCCTCAGAAGATTTGGGATTACCAACCGGACGCGTGATCGTTTGCTCAACCGGTTTATCGATCGGGCGCTGGCTTAATGGTGGAGCGATGGGTTGCGGGAACTGTACATCGATATTCATGGCGATAACCTCCGGGCAGTCCGCCCGCTGTTAACGTTCCCTCGGTTTTGTTAGCGGCAGCGGGCGCGAAGACTTTATTGTGACAAGGGGCTTTTCTTTTCAGGGCAAGTCGTAGTCGCTATACTTGCCGCCCTGATTTTACAGTAATGATGTTAACCAGTTGAATTCCAGGAGAATCATGTGAGTCAAAAAGACAAGGCTCCGGTCAAAAGCTTTATTGCCGTGCTTTCGGTGCTGTTTGTTATGGTGGTCAGTCATCCCGGCTATGCGGCGACCGACACACGCATGCAGGCCAAAATCCTGGAGAACATCAAGCCGGTTGGCCAGGTTCATACGGGTGCTGTCACTGACGCAGCCGCGACACCCGCTGTAGCAGCTGGTCCACGCCCGGGCAAGGATGTCTATACCAGTACCTGTATGGCCTGCCATGGCACGGGCGTCGCGGGTGCACCGAAGGTGGGTGACAAGGCGGCCTGGAGTGCACGTGCGGCCAAAGGCATCGATGGTTTGCTTGCCACCGCGATCAAGGGTCTGAATGCCATGCCGCCGAAAGGTACCTGTGGCGCCTGTTCTGATGAAGAGCTGAAAGGTGCCATCCAGTACATGCTGAAGGAAACCGGTCTGTAAACAAGCGGGTTGTGTGGAGCGTCAGGACAGCATGCCACGTAACTGTGCCAGGTGAGCCTGTCCACGCTCCCGCTGTTCTTCCGGGCTTTTGTGGCTGCCGGGTTTGTCCCAGCGCACATCGTCTTCCGGTAGTTCGCGCAGAAAACGGCTGGGTTCACGGCTTTCCCATTCACCGGCACGTCGGCGTTTGGTCGCGTAGGTCAGCGTCAGGGTTTTCTGTGCACGGGTAATACCGACGTAGGCCAGTCGGCGCTCTTCATCAAAGTCATCCGCTTCGATGGCACTACGGTGAGGCAGCAGATTTTCTTCCATGCCCACCATGAACACGTGCGGGAATTCCAGGCCCTTGGCAGCGTGCAGTGTCATCAGGCGGACACAGTTCTCATTGCCTTCATCATCACGATCCAGCCGATCAAGCAGGGCGATGCGATTGACCCGGTCGGCGAGTGTCATGTCGGTTTCGCTTTTTTCACCCATGCGCTCCAGCCAGCTGATCAGTTCATTGACATTTTGCAGACGGCGTTCGCCTTCGTTGGGATCTTTTGCGCTATCAAACAGCCAGTTGTTGTAGTCGGTATCACGCATCAGGCGGTGGATAACCGGCATCGCTTCACCACGTTCCGCCTCATCGCCAAGCTCGACGACCCAGTGCGCGAACTCCTGCAGTCGGCTCAGGGCGCGTTTGTTCAGTACCTCGGCCAGTTCATCTTCAAAACAGGCTTCCAGCAGGCTCATTTCCCGTTGCGAGGCAAAGCCGCTGAGTTTTTCCAGGGTGGCGGCTCCCAGTTCGCGGCGTGGTGTGTTGACGACACGCAGAAAAGCGCGATCATCGGCATCGTTGACCAGCAAGCGCAGATAGGCAATCAGGTCTTTGACTTCACGGTATTCAAAGAATGATGTCCCGCCACTCAAGTGATAACTGATGCTGTGCTCGCGCAGCACTTTTTCAAAGTTGCGTGACTGGTGATTACCGCGATACAGAATGGCGTAATCACTGTGCCGTGCACTGTGGGTAAACTGATGATGCAAGATTTCTGATACCACACGTTCTGCTTCATGGTCTGCATCCCGGCAGGCAAGTATCTTCAGCGGCGAGCCATAGCCCAGTGTGCTCCACAACTGTTTCTCGAACACATGCGGGGTTTTTGCAATGAGCGTGTTGGCGCATTTCAGGATACAACCGGCGGAGCGGTAGTTCTGTTCGAGCTTGACGACTTTCAGTCGGGGAAAATCCTCTTTCAGGCGATTCAGGTTTTCCGGGTTGGCACCACGCCAGGCATAAATAGACTGGTCGTCGTCGCCCACCGCCGTAAACGGTGTGGTCTTGCCCACCAGCAGTTGCACCAGTCGATACTGGGCGGTGTTGGTATCCTGGTACTCATCCATCAGCAGGTGACGGACGCGTCCCTGCCAGTGTTCACGAGCGGAATCATGTTCCTGAAGGGCCAGTACCGGCTGCATGATCAGGTCATCGAAATCGAAGGCGTTGTAAGCTTTCAGGCTGCGCTGGTATTCGGCAAACAGCAGGGCAGCCGTTTGTTCAAATTCATCACTGGCCTGCTTCAGGGCCTGTGCCGGCAACAGCAATTCATTTTTCCAGGCAGAGATACGATTGCGCAGGGCATCGCTGTCAAAGGCGCCACTGTTCTTGCGCAATAACTCGTCGATCAGGTGCAGGCTGTCCTGGCTGTCAAAAATGGAAAAGTTTGGTTTGTAATCAAGCTGTCCGGCCTCGCGACGCAGAATACGCATACCGAGCGTGTGGAAAGTCGAGACGATCAGACCCTTGCCAGCATCTTTGGTCAATAACTGGCTGACACGTTCACGCATTTCGCGTGCCGCCTTGTTGGTAAAGGTAACGGCGATAATATGTTTTGCGGATACGCCGCAGTGCCCGATCAGGTGGGCAATCTTATGGGTGATGACGCGCGTCTTGCCACTGCCAGCCCCGGCCAGTACCAGCAACGGGGCTTCCGTTTCACACATAGCCGCTTTTTGCTGGGGATTAAGGTCAGGCACGCAGGGCAACGCAGGCAGGGGGACAGCACATGCCGGCATTGTAACGACTCTTCCGCAAAAGCGTCAGCTTGAAATGTCCATGTATTCATGCCTGCGGCCATCATTGCAGCGGTAGGCACTGGCCTCCTGCAGATGTACGCGGCTAACCGCTGTTCTGTCGTCCAGGTCGGCAATGGAACGCGCCACCCGCTGGATGCGATGGATGGCCCTGGGTGACAACCTGAAGTGTGTTGCCACCTTGTCGATCAGCGCTTTTTCAGCCTTGCCCAGTTCGCAGGCTTCATCCAGGTCAGCGAGGGCCAGACGCGCATTGAGTTGGCCGCGCGCCAGTTGTTTTTCCCGTGCATGGATGACGCGCTGACGAACTGTCGCGCTGTTTTCACCAATATCCTGTTCCAGCTGTCGCCATGACAGTCGCTGCATCTCAACATGTAAATCAATACGATCCAGCAGCGGCCCGGATATCCGGGCGCGATAACGCTGCACCTGCTGAAGCGAACAGTGGCAGTCGTGCTCATCATCACCGAGGTAACCGCACGGACAGGGATTCATGGCGGCCACAAACTGAAAACGTGCCGGAAACTCCGATTGGGTAGCCGCGCGTGAAACCGTCACACTGCCGGTTTCCATCGGCTCACGCAGCATGTCCAGGGCATGGCGTTGAAACTCGGGCAGCTCATCCAGGAACAATACGCCATTATGCGCCAGTGAAATTTCGCCGGGCCGGGGGGTAGAACCCCCACCCACCAGGGCTGCCGCCGTGGCATTGTGGTGAGGCGCACGAAAGGGCCGTATGCGCCAGCGACGAGGGTCAACTGGTTTGCCACAAATGGATTGCACGGCAGCAGACTCCAGTGCTTCGACTTCATTCAGTGGCGGGAGTAGCCCTGGGAGGCGGCTGGCCAGCAGGGTTTTGCCCGTGCCGGGCGGGCCGATCAATAACAGGTTATGGCCGCCCGCTGCGGTAATTTCAAGCGCACGCCGCGCACGTGCCTGGCCACGCACATCAACCAGGTCAGGCAAGGATGACAGGGCGTTATCCTGCGTGATGCTCGCATCATCCGGACGTTCCAGTGGCTCCAGTTTGCGCAGATGCTGACAAATTTCCACCAGGTGATCCGCTACCAGACTGTTAACGGGATCAGCCAGTGCTGCCTCCCGTGCATTGTCGCGTGCACAGACAAGCCGGCGTTGTACGTCGCGACTGGCCAACACGCTGGGCAGCACACCAGGCACCGGCCTTAACCCGCCGCCCAGCGCAAGCTCTGCCACAAACTCATACTCGCTGAGAGCGTCGTCAGGAATCTGCCCGGACGCAGCCAGAATCCCGATAGCAATGGCAAGGTCATAGCGGCCACCCTGCTTGGGCAGATCAGCCGGGGCAAGGTTAACGGTGATACGTCGGGCGGGAAATTCAAAACCGCTGTGCAACAGTGCGCTGCGTACACGCTCCCGGCTTTCGCGCACAGCCGTTTCCGGCAGGCCGACAATCGACAGGGCCGGCAATCCGTTGGACAGGTGAACTTCTACGGTAACTAATGGTGCATCGACACCCAGCTGGGCGCGACTGTACACAATGGCAAGTGACATGACTCCATCCCTGGTTGATTGGGGGTTACGCCACTGGCGTAACCTGAATGGCATCCTTGCCATCCCGCATTACTTGTTATCCGCTTTATCCTTCAGCAACTGCGCTTCAAGTTCAGCAACCTGCTTTTCCAGCTGCTCGATTTTGGCTCGTGAGCGGGCTAGTACTTTGGTCTGAACATCAAACTCTTCACGGGTGACCAGGTCGAGTTTCGCCAGCGCTGATTGCACCGCCGCACGCAGATTTTTTTCCATATCCGCCTGCATCGCCTTCGCTGCCGGCGGCATGGCGCTTGTCAGGCGTCGAGTCAGGTCATCAAGAAATTTTGGATCCAGCATGGGCCTACCTTAAACCAGGGGTGGAGGCTACGTCCAGCCAACGGAGTGAACGCACCATTTAGGTGCGCTAAAGCAATATGCACAGAAAGCAGGCATCGGTTTGGTGCGCGCAAATGTCGCGAGATAGCTACAGTTTTCAGTAACGCATTGATAATACATAACATATAAGTCTGGCACAGGAACTGCAATCGACATGGCTACGCTCGAAGCCGTTCATGCGTGCAAATGATGAGCGAATAGATTGTTCACGAGATGGCAAAAACAAAATAGACGGATAACAGGAGTCCTAAACATGAAATTTGCAAAAACAGTAATCGCGACTGCGCTGATTGCATCCGCAGGCGTAGCCCAGGCTGAGGTCAGCGCCAATGTGAGCGCGGTGTCTAATTACTACTTCCGTGGCATTACCCAGACTGACGATGGCTCCGCCATCCAGGGTGGTTTTGATTACAGCCAGGAATCAGGGATTTATGCGGGCGTGTGGGCTTCCAATGTAGATTTTGGTGGCAAGGAATCAACGGAAATTGATTTATACACAGGCCTGGGTGGTGATCTCGGCGACAGCGGTGTCAGCTATGACCTGGGCGCGATTTACTACGCATACCCGGGCGCCGGTGGTGATTCACAGGGCGGTGATCTTGACTATGCGGAACTCTATGTTGGTGCCAGCATGGGCATGTTCAGTGCCAGCCTCTACTACAACGTCTGGGGCGAGGTTAAGAGTAATCCTGCTGATAACCAGGTTAATGATGATGGTGACTATTTCTGGAACATCAGCGCCGATGTTCCGCTGCCGGAGAACTTCAGCGTAAACGCATTCATTGCCGGTGCTGACTTTGATTCCAAAGCCAAAGATTACAACTACTGGGGCGCTTCGCTCATCAGGGACGTGGGTGAGTTTGGTGCCCTGAGCCTGAACTATGAACAGAATGACGGTGGCGGCAGTGGTGCCAACGTTGTTGCGACAGATGACAGCAGCAAGTTCTGGCTGGGCTGGAGCAAAAGCTTCTAAAAAGCCGGCTGTTTATCATTCATATTTTGATATAAGACCCCTCTTGTGAGGGGTCCAATTTGGGAGAGACCTTCTGATGAAGCTAGTATCTGCAATCATCAAGCCCTTCAA
>CAZVBD010000142.1:0-6770 GCA_964625255.1 uncultured Thiohalobacter sp.
TGTCGTGCTGGCATCAAGCTGCACAGTAACCCGATCATTGAACACGATGACACCGTTCTGGCGTATCAGGGTGGCACCTTTAACGATGATGGCATCATTGCCTGTACGTTCCACCACACTTCCGCGCACCACGTCCAGCGTTCCACCCGGTACGCTACTGCCGGCGTAGACTTCACGTGCTTCAAACCGCAAGGGGTTGAAACGCAGATTACCGCGCGCGACCACGGCGCTGAATTGTGGCAAGGTATCCAGCACCGTCAGTCCGGAGGTACCCTGGTAACTGATACCATCGATTTCATAGAAGGTTGCGTCACCGGTGTGTACTGCCAGGCTACCGAAACGGCGTGGGCCGGAACGTATCGTGTGAAAAAATGGCCGGACAAACAGACGAAAACGATTTTCCTCTACATTGACGCTTTTCAACGGGCCTCTCAGACGATGGACCTTGGGCACCTGTGGATCAACTTCTGCAATCAGCACCGGTTCGACAGTAACGGTCACGTCACTGCCGGCAAATACCACACGGTTGGACTGTTCGAGATCAAAGTCCAGTAGCAGGTTCTTTGGAATACCCGGTGCGACTGGCAGAACATTGCGCCCTTCCAGGATGACTTTGACTTCCAGCGTTGTGACCGGGTCACCATTCGTATCAACAATCGCGGTCGCCGGTTGTGCGTCGCCGCTGGCATCTTCCACACGGATATCCGCATTGCTGTAATCGAGCACCATACTGCCCTTCACGTAGCGCCCGTTCGGCACAGTCGCTGCTGTCAGAAACTCACTGACATCCGTGTATTGTGCAAAGTCCACACGCGTGGCCAGCGGCAGAGTCTCCACCTCGGTACCGTCTGCACGCGTCAGTTTGATCGACAAAACGTCGACCGTATAGGTGGCAAAATCACCTTCCGCATCGGTCAGCGAAATGACAACCTCACCACTGCCGCTGTCGCTACCACCACCTCCTCCACACCCGGTCATAATAAAAACAGCGGCCAGCAACATCAGCCAGACCAGAACAGGAAACCTGGACCTTTGGTAAGCGCTTGATTCCTCATTAGATAATGATTGAGTATACATAGTAGCCCTCTTTGGTTTTATCTTTTTCAGGCGCTGTCAATTCCGGCCTGTGTAACCCTTCAACGCACCAGTGATGGAACGGTTGACACGCTGTTACAGGCAGTTCTCTGTGGTTACAATGGACCCAGGCAATTAACAACAGTGGGATTTGATATGAAATTAACGACAGACGTGCTGATTGTGAGTCTTTTTGTGCTTCCACTTTCAGGCTGCGGAGAAAAGCAATCTGAAAAAACCGTTCCCGGCCGTTGGTACACGCCGTCACAAGTCGACAGTGGGCGTGACGTATTCAGGACACATTGCGCGTCCTGCCACGGTAAGAATGCTGAAGGCACCACCCGCGACTGGAAGAAAACCCTGCCGGACGGTTCTTACCCACCCCCACCACTCAATGGCAGTGCACATGCCTGGCACCATCCAAAAAGCATGTTGAAACGAACTATCGACAAGGGGGGTATCCCGCTGGGCGGCACCATGCCCGGTTTCGCAGGTAAACTCAGCGATGCAGACAAGGATGCCGCAATCGCCTTCTTTCAGAGCTACTGGAAGGACAATATCTATCAAGGGTGGATCAAGCGTGGCGGGCTTGAATAACGATTCGGGAATGCAGCTCCAGGCGATCAGCAATCCGGCGGGCTTCTACCGGTTCAAGTGATATTTATTCAGAGTTTTTAATTCTGGCGAAGTGATCACGTGCCAGGTCAGTTTCATACTCATCGATAACATGATTGAAGTATTCATAAATTTGTTCGGTGCCAATGTATAAGTCAACGGTCTCCAGCCCTTCATCGTCGTCATCCAGTGGAATCTCACCGCGCATGATGGCTTTATAATATTCGGGGTCATCGATGACGCCCAGTTTCTTAACGATGGAAAACAATTCATCCAGTGAATAGGCGTGCTCGCGCTTTAAGATATAGAGATCGTAGAGATCTCGTGAGCGAACCCGGTCGGCTAACACCAGCGTTTTGGCCGTTTTTAATCCTTCGATTCCCATGATGTCAAAGCGCATGTCTGCTTCGCGTATTTTTTCGACAGACTGGTAATATATTTTCTGTGCGTTATTTTTTCCTTGAATAAAAAATGTAATTTTAACGCCATCGATGACGTAATCACGTACGTGGTCGAGTAAATTCATGCCGTGATTGATTTTGAACCGGGAGATTTCAGTGGGGCTAGTGATCATTTGTGCCCGATGCTCTTCCTGTTTGAGGCGCGCGATCAACTGGTCGATTGTTTGACCAGGCAGGGAGCCGCCAAACCGGGCAAAATCAAAATCCAGGCTAACGCGGTGGCCGATTTGTAAAGCCAGAGCGGTCCCACCGATAAGGGTAAACCCTTCCATTTCAGGCGCACGACATAATACCTCGAAAAGTGCCTCGGCTTCAGGTCGTAAAATATTACAGTGCAGGGACATGTTTCTGGCAGCGCGCTAATAGCATCCCTTTCTGAATACGTAATAACATTGAAATGATCCTGTTGGTTGCCGCGCGATTTTTCAGATTGGGCAGTTCATGACATACGGTGTCGAAACCAAAATACGAGACTATTTCTAGTACATCGTTGAAGCGGTTTGCAGTTAACACACTGCGGATAAAAACAGGCGCATCCATCCAGCTGTTAGACCAGTCGTAGGGAAACTCTGTATTCAGAAGTTTCGAGTAGGAACCGGTTTTATCCCTATTGGAGATTTCAGCATCAGGACGCTTAATGACCGCCAGATCCAAACCTGCGGCATTAACTGCAGAGATAACCTTGGCCAACTCGGCTGTTGGTTTACCACGTTCAAATTCAGATAGAAATCTGGGTCCGACATTGGCTTGTGGCGCAGCAACACGCAACGCCAGCTTCTGCGACTCTCTTCCTGCACGGGCGAGTTTGCCGAGTTCCTCGGGCGTATGGAAGATGTGGTGTTGCTTCATTGTACCGCTCGTTAAATGTGTCCCGTTCGGGATATTATAGATTTATATTCCAGATATTTCAAACGTATATTTCCCGTACAGGTGTTATTTTGGCAAAGAAAGTCGATGTGGATCTGTTTTTACAACGGAACCGAGATAAGGTAATCGAATTATTCTAGACTGTCATTCGGGATGTGCTACCAACTACAGAGTGTATGTATCACGGAGAACGTTTTAACAGCATTAGCCACCTGATCGGTGCCGCACTGGCTCTTGCCGGCCTGGTGGTGCTGGTGGTCTTCGCCGCCTCAAAAGGCGATCCCTGGGAAATCGCCAGTTTCAGTGTTTATGGAACAACACTGTTCCTGTTGTATAGCCTCTCTACCCTGTATCACTCGTTGCGTGGACGCGCCAAGGAAATCTTCCAGAAACTGGATCATGTCGCCATCTACCTGCTCATCGCCGGCACCTATACCCCGTTAACACTGGTCACCCTGCGCGGCACCTGGGGCTGGACATTGTTCAGCATCATCTGGGGGCTGGCTATCGTCGGCATCATCGTGGATGGCTTGCACAAGAAAGGATCACGCAGGCTACAGATGATCATCTATCTGCTGATGGGCTGGCTGATCGTGGTGGCTATCTACCCACTGACTCAGGCTTTGCCAAAGGGTGGTCTGATTTTGTTAATGCTGGGCGGCCTGCTCTACACTGGTGGCACTGTTTTTTATGCGCTCGATGACAAAATGAAACACGCCCATGGAATCTGGCACCTGTTCGTACTGGCCGGCAGCATTTCTCACTACCTGGTCGTGCTGCTTTACGTTTTATAGTAGTGTCTTGCTAGCCAGGTAATGAATGCTGATTAACCTGCAAATTGTTCTCCAGTGCCTGTAAGGCCTGCAAGACCCGAATGGATTTTTCACTCAATTGTTGTATCAGCCGGGTGAGTTCATCCATGCTGCAATGATCACGGGCCGCATGCAGAAGCTCTTTGCCGATGGCATGTAATTCTATATGCGGTTGTTCAAGTTGAGTGTAATTCTCATCGTTTTTAAACATGCGTCCTGCATCGTAATACCACAGACCCAATTTACACGCTGTGTGTTCCAGTTCCGGGACACCTCGCAGGTTTTTAAGCGCCCTGTCTTCTTTGGAATTGTGCAAAAAAAGCGCTGTGTCAATGAGTGTTTTTCTCCACTGGATATGATCCAGCTGTGCCATGTACAACAGCCCCACAGGCATGGCGGGCAGATTAGAGAATTGCTTTAGAAACAGAATAAATTCATGGAATGGCAAAGGTTTGCTGATCCAGTACCCCTGACCGGTCTTGCACCCATACTCCTGGAGTACCCGGTAAGTTTCCTCGTCTTCAATACCTTCGGCAACAACATCCATATTAAGCTGATGTGCCATTCTGATGCTTGCCTGAAGAATCTCACGATCTTTAACAGATTCACTTAAACCCTTGATAAATTTCTGATCGATTTTTAATATTGAAAACGGCCATTTGCTGAGTTCGACAAGACCGGAGTGTCCTGTACCGAAATCATCCATAGCGATAGGTATGCCAACCTCCGATAACCTGCTAAGGCATTTTTTGGCATGCTCTTCATCAACCAGAACGGTTTCCGTCACCTCGATTTCCAGTTTTTCAGCATCGATAAGCTGGCTATTAACCGCCTCTACAATTTTCTCGGTCAGTCTCTCATCATGAAAGTCTTTTCCCGAGGTGTTGAAGGAAACGGTTATCGAAGGATTAACGGCATTAATGATGGCGAAGTCTATGATGAGCTTTTCAAAGACATACCGGGTGATTTCCAGGATAAAATCACTTTCCTCCGCCAGCGGAATAAATTCGACAGGAGGGACCAGTGTTCCATCACTTCTTCGCCACCTGATCAGTGCTTCTGCCCCGCTAAGCTCTCCTGTAATCATTGAAACCTTGGGCTGATAATACAGCTCGTATTCTTTCTTATCGAGAGCAACTTTCAAATCTGACAAAGTTATTTTCTGTTCCATGATTTAACTCTTCAGTAACGTTTACAGGTAGAATATGGCAAATTTCTATTAACTTATACAGGGTCAAGTCGTTTCGACATCACGACGAATGTCTCCTGGTATCGCTCTTTCATGTAAAATTGTCGGGAACCCTTATTGTTCGCCATAACGCGTAATACAACGCTTGTGGCACCCATTACACGCGCCTGCTCTTCAAGTTTCCGGGTCAACAATGACCCCGTCCCCTGATGGCGGCAAGCTGGAACAACAAACAGATCCGACATGAAAGCATATGCACTTTCACCATCATTCTCCGCTGCCGTTTTCTCGGGCGCCAGCAGGCAGACAAAACCAATCAGCCTGTTTTCCCGCTCTGCAACCAGGATAATGCCTTTACCACTCGCCTGTTTCTGAATGATGTGTGCCAGGTAGGCTTCAAGCTCAGGATCATCCGGCTCAATTGGGCTGTTGCCCTGAAATTGTTCGACATAATTTTGACAAGCGATATCACGCAATTGTTGCTCGTCACGAGACTCATACAGCCGGACTGTTGCCATTCATATAACCTTGTTGCTGCGGCCGAAGTTTCCGGCTTCATGCTACTTTGTACGATATAGCAATATGGTCCGTCAAGTCGCATAATTATCGGCAACTGAATTCAATGAAGTGCAAATGCACGCATTATGGATGATGAAAAAACAGCCCTGACCTTCCGGCTTCCCGATGGCCGTCAGTTGGGATATGCGCAATATGGGTCAAGCGACGGTGATCCTTTTTTCTATTTCCACGGAATGCCGGGATCGCGCTACGAAGCCCGATTACTGGAAGCCTCCGCCAGGACGCTTGGTCTCTGTATCTGTGCCGTCGATCGACCTGGCTATGGCTTATCGGATTTTTATCCGGACCGTTCACTCACCCAGTGGGCGGGCGACATTGTGTGCCTGGCCGATATGCTGGGCATTGAAACATTTGGCGTCATTGCTGTGTCAGGCGGAGGGCCGTATGCACTGGCCTGTGCCCACGAGATACCGGGGCGCATCCGTACGATGGGTATAGTCTGTGGTCTTGGGCCGGTTCATGATGCTGCGCTGCGTCATGAAATGCACTGGCTGGCCCGTTCCGGTTTTTATCTGGCGAAACTGTCTCCCGCCTTGCTGCTTAATCTGTACGGCCGACCGCTAAGATGGCTTTCTGAAATTAACGCTGATCTGATGTTGCGTTTGCTTGCCTATTGCCATGGTGAGGCTGACAAGCGGGTTTTATTGCATAGCGACATTCGCAATATATTGGCCGCCAGTCTTCGGGAATCCTTTTGCCAGGGGGCGTATGCATCCACGCATGACGTGGTGATTTACCAGAAACCCTGGGGATTCAGGCTGGCGGATATTCGTATACCCCTTCATTTATGGCATGGAGATGCAGATCGTATTGTGCCCTGTCATCACAGCCAGTTCATTCATTCACAACTCACCGGTTCCACACTCACCATCTTACCGGGCGAAGGACACTTTTCACTGCCCATTATGCATGCAAGCACTATTCTGGCGACATTACAACAAACGTAAGCGTTAACCCGGGGCTACCCTGGTACGGGTCGCATCAGAAAAGAACAGTGCGGGCATAACAAATACTGATCGAATGAAATCTCCTGTGCGGCATCTATACAGCGATGGAACAATCCGGATCATCACGGCAAGCCCAATAGTCTTGTCGTCAAATAATGCAAAGTACTGCACTGAATTCAGGAGGAATTCAATGAGAACTCAATATAACGCCATGTCGCTAACCTGT
>CAZVBD010000143.1:0-6749 GCA_964625255.1 uncultured Thiohalobacter sp.
ACATACAGTCCGCGAAGACTAAATGTCTACATAAGGCGACAACAGAGTATCTACATGCTCAACGCAGAAGTCCTTGAACAGCCTCACAATGCGCGATAGATTACGGTTCGTCGGATACACGGCGGACAACGTTGTCGGGGGGAACCGCCAATCCGGCATAACCTCAACCAGCCTACCATCGAGCAGCGCCTCTCCGCAGATGAGAGAGGGTATCTCGGCGATACCCTGACCAACCTCCGCTGCACTCAGAATACCGGTGTAATCGTTCAGTGCGAGAGCCCCCTCTATCTTGACTTTACGGACTTGATCCCCACGAACCAGTTTCAGCGTAACGTTATTGAACCATCCGTCAAACGTAATCATACGATGAGCCAGTAGCTCATCAGGATGCTCAGGGGTACCAAAAGCCTTCAGATAGCAGGGAGAGACAACCAGGACATGCCGGTAACGACAGAGCGGCCGGGCCACCAAGCTGCTGTCTTCAAGCTTGCCCACACGCAATGCCAGATCGACTGCATCCTCGATAAAGTCCACGTTTCGTTCCGTAATAAAGACCCTGACCGTCACAGCCGGATAAGTCGCCTGAAACGCGGTTACCAGAGGAACAACCAGCCGGTCTGCCAGACCAGGCGGAACCGACAGACGCAGCGTTCCTGATATTTCCGCCTGTCGTTCATGCAACATCAGCTCACCGGCTTCGATTTCCTCCAGCCCCCGACGACAGTACGCGTAGTACTCCTGCCCCAGCTCAGTCAACCGCAAATGGCGTGTGGAACGTTCCAGCAAGCGCACATCCAATGCCTTCTCCAACTCGCTCACTTTGCGACTCACAGTGGAAACAGGCACATCGAGACGCCTGGCAGCCGCCGAAAAAGTCTTGTGCTCTACCACCTTAACGAATAGTGCAATGGCATTTATATCAGAAGGCATGAAATTTCCAAATATGGAATAACTATTTGCTGATTCTACATATATTCTTGCACGTCGGAAGTAATTATAGTGTGCCACTTATCACTAAATCGATCGCCATAGTAAAGATAAATATGAATAAACTGAATTCAATCATTCTACATCTGGTTCGTCGTTCATCCGCCGCCGCACCCCACGCCCTGCCATGAGCACAATTACACGGGGAAATAAAACGATGAAAGCCGCCGTTATTCACAAACCTGGCCCACCTGAGGTTCTGACAGTTGAACACCTGCCGATTCCTGAACCGGTCCACGGCTGGATTCTGATTCGCGTGAAAGCATTCGGTTTGAACCGCTCCGAACTTTTCACCCGTCTGGGTATGTCGCCCAACGTGAAATTCCCCCGGGTGCTCGGCATCGAAGCGGTTGGTATTGTAGAAGAAGCCCCTGGTGGCGAGTTCGAACCGGGGCAAACCGTAGCCACCGCCATGGGCGGTATGGGGCGCCAGTATAATGGTGGCTACGCCGAGTATACCTGCGTCCCAGCCGACCAGGTACAAACCATCGATACGGTTCTGGATTGGCAGACGTGCGGCGCGTTGCCGGAGATGATCCAGACAGCGTGGGGGTCGCTCAACAATGCCTTGAACCTGCGCCCAGGTCAGAGTTTGCTGATTCGAGGCGGCACCACCTCAGTAGGCCTGGCAGCCGCCATGCTGGCCAGGCAACTGGGGGCGATCGTCGCCACTACCACCAGAAAAACCGGACGTGTGGCCATGCTGAAAAATCAGGGCGCGGACCATGTATTTATCGACGACGGCAACATCGCCGAAGATGTCCGTCAGGTTTTTCCCGAGGGAGTTGATAAAGTACTGGAACTTGTCGGCACCAGCACGTTACTCGATTCACTCCAGTGCACCGCAGACTCCGGCTCAGTATGTATGACCGGCATGGTCGGGAATGCCTGGGAGTTGGATCAGTTCAGCCCAATGGGTGCCATACCATCGACGGTCAATCTTACTACCTATTCGGGTGGCTCACGCGACTTTATCAATACGCCACTGCAACAGGTGATAAACGACATTCAGGAAGGTCACTTAAAACCCGTTATAGGCCGCGTATTTAAACTGGATGACATCGCAGAAGCGCACCGCTGCATGGAAGATGATGCTGCAGGCGGAAAGATTGTGGTCCTTACTTGAGATAATGAATCATGGTTAATGGCACTCCGAACTACTCAATCAGTCGCGCGGTAAAACTGGTACTTAAAGCACAGGCTACGCAGAACGACGCCAGCATCCCCCTGTACCGGGTTATCGGTAATCCTTCGCTACAGGAAATTGATCCTTTTTTGCTACTCGATGAAATACATCATTGCAGACCCATCGACTATGCGGCCGACTTTCCTTTTCACCCACACCGTGGTTTTGATATTCTGAGCTACATGATCCATGGAAGAATGCGATATCGCGACAATCGTGGCAACGAAGGCATCATCGAATCCGGAGGGGCACAGTGGATGAACGCGGCTCGCGGCATCCTGCATTCCGAAATACCGGATCAGGGCGACGGGCTATTGTGGGGTTATCAATTATGGATAAACATCCCGGCGGAAAATAAAATGAATGAACCGGAATTTTACGACATCCCGGCAGAGAAAATCCCCACGCTTGCCCTCAAGGATAACGGTTTCATAAAAGTAATCGCCGGAGAAGGTATTGCCGACCAACCCGGCCCCGTGGCACGCGGGGACATTGACCTGGTATTTCTCGACGTCTATTTACCCCCGTATGCACGCCTGTTCCAACCTCTACCCAAAGAACACACCGTGTTCGCCTACCTGGCCGACGGCGAAGCTGAATTCGGCTGTGGTAGTTGTAACTCACCGGCATTGGTACGCGGCCGCAGAATCGTAGTTTTTGACACGGGAGATCACGTCAGCGCTATCACCGAAGATTGCGGCGCGCGCTTCCTGTTGATCGCGGGCCGACCTCTCGACAAACTCATCACGCACCAGGGCACCTTCGTCACCTGAAAGTGAGAACGTTACTGGTCTCGTCGGGGACTCTAGATATCCACGTAGGGTGACAAAGCGTCAATATGCTCAACACAAAAGTCTTTAAACAAACGGACAATTCGTGAAAGGTTACGATTGCTTGGATAGACAGCTGACAGGGTCGTAGGCGGGAACCGCCAGTCCGGCATCACTTCAACCAGCCGCCCATCATGTAGTGATTCGCCACAGATAATAGACGGAATTTCAGCTATCCCCTGTCCCGCCTCGGTCGCGCCTAGAATACCGGCATAGTCATTCAGTGCCAGCACACCCTTGACACGGATTGTGTGCACACGGCCATTATTGATCATTTTCAGGGGCACATCGTCGAACCAGCCATCAAAGGTCATCATACGATGCGCCGGCAAGTCACGTGGATGGCTGGGTGTACCAAACCTTTCCAGATAGGCGGGCGAGCTGACCAGCACGTGCCGGTAGCAGATCAGCGGCCGCGCGATCAGGCTGCTGTCTTCGAGTTCGCCAACGCGTAATGCCAGATCGACAGCATCCTGGATAAAATCCACATTCCGTTCGGTAATCATAATCCTGACGGTCACGGCAGGATAAGTCGTCTGGAACGCACTGACCAGGGGAACGGCCAGTCGATCCGAGAGGCCGGGGGGAACCGACAGACGTAGCGTGCCTGAAATTTCCGCCTGCCGTTCATTCAGCATCAGCGTACCGCTTTCAATTTCCTCCAGTCCGCGACGGCAATAGGCGTAGTAGTCCTGCCCCAGTTCGGTCAAACGCAGTTGACGGGTGGATCGTTCCAGCAGGCGCACACCGTGTGTCTTTTCAAGCTCGCTCACCTTTCGACTTACCGTAGAAATCGGTACGCCGAGGCGCCGGGAGGCCGCTGAAAAACTTTTATGCTCAACCACTTTTACGAACAGGGCCATGGCATTCAGGTCAGGAGACATGAATATTTCCATATATTCAGGGGTAATTACCGGCCCATTCTACATAGATTCTAATCTGTGTGAAGGATTTATAACATTCCCTGCCAACAGCCATCAAACGCGTCAAATAAGGCGGTGGCATTCAGGTCAGGGGTAAGCCGGTATTCCCATATATGGAATAATTATTTGCTTATTCTATGTATATTCTAGCTCATGGGAAAGATTTATAGTGTTTGCCACTACATCAAACCCACGACCAGGGAGGTCTTACTCTTGAAAAACCTACTAATACATTTAATCGCCTTAACCATCCCAAGCTTTGGCATTCTTCCGAGTGCACAGGCCACCGAATCAGCCCAGACACGTATTCATGCCGTGCTCGAAGCCTACGAACAGGCGCTCAATGCCAGTGACGTCTCCGCTGTCCTGAAACTCTACACCCGGGATGGCGTCTTCATGGCCCAGCACAATCGCCCGGCCGTCGGTATTGATGCGGTTAAAGCCGCCTACCAGGCTGTCTTTAAAGCAATCGATCTTGACATCAAGTTTGACATCCGGGAAATCGACGTGATTGCCGACGACTGGGCATTTGCACGCACGAACTCCGCTGGAACCACCACCATTAACGCCACCGGTGACAAAGTCTCTGAAGGTAACCAGGAACTGTTCCTGCTCCGGAAAACCCCCGATGGCTGGAAGATTGCACGTTACATCTTCAGCACCACCAATCCCCGTTAACCGATACTTTCACCTACCAATACAGCAAGAGGACACGACAATGCCATTTCACCCAACAAAATACATCCTGAAGCCCTTTGTACTTTGTGCAGTACTGAGCTTTTCACACATCGCTGCCGCCGAAGATGCCGCATCGGGCAACTACAAAATCGATGCGGGGCATTCGACGGTACTGTTCACCGTCGGTCACCTCGGTACCAGTGAACTGACTGGCCGTTTTAATGAAATTGAAGGCAGCTTTGTTCTGGACAAGAATAAAGCACCCAAAGTTGATGTCACCATCAAAACTGCCAGCGTTGACACCAACCATGAAAAACGCAACGCGCATCTGCGCAGCCCCGATTTTTTCAATGTCAAACAATACCCGGTGATGCACTTTACCGCAGACAAGATCAGCTACGACCCACAGGGACGGCCGACTCGCATGCACGGCAAACTGACGCTGCACGGCAAGACAAAACCTGTGACATTTTTGATATCGCCTATCGGTGCCGGCAAGGATCCCTGGGGCGGCTACCGAGCCGGCTTCAATGCACGCACCACCCTTAAGCGCAGTGAATTCGGCATGAACTTCATGCCTGGCGGTATCGGTGAAGAGGTTAGCGTCGCACTGAATATCGAGGCGATTAAAGAGTAACGTGACGCAGAACCTGTTATGGATGCTTATCTGCTGATCGTCAATCAAAGTATTGTCTTACCCTTTGGTCTGTCCGGCCTGTAGTCAAGGTCGGTGCTGCACAAGGACGTGCATCGGGCCATCGGCGTGAGGCAGATTTTCTTTCCTTTCTCCACCCTTACGATCCGGTAAGGTTAAAGGCAACGGCTATCAAACTGGTGCATAGTAACATTTCGTTTAACACCAGTGGTCACACCTATGATCGGCTCTGCCATCCCCGGGGTAAGGTCAGGCAACTCACCTCCCCTGAAAGCCCGGCAAGGCATGAAGAATATCTCTGCTCAACAGCACCCATGGAATATTTCCATCGTTGTAGCGGGTATGCTGGCGATACTGAGCAGTTGCACCACCTACCAGCCGCACCCCCTTGCGGATCGATCGCTGCTGGTGACGGAACCCGGTGGTTTGCAAATCAATGCAGCAACGTTACAGGGTAAATCCGCAGGCGGTTATGCCATCAACCTGGCCGATGGGCTGGACCTCACCGAAACAGGCATCATTGCCGTCCTCAATAATCCGGATCTCAAGGTACAACGCGCGCGCCTACAGGTCGCCGGCGCCCAGGCCTTTTCCGCCGGGTTGTTACCAGATCCACAGCTCGGCACCGGTTTCGATAAACCGACGGGTAATGCTGCGCCGGACACGGCCTGGCTGGGTGGACTGAGTTACGACATCATTCCGCTGATTACACGTCAGGCGCGTATCGATGCCGCGCACAAGGGACAGGAAAAAATACGTCTCGATCTGCTGTGGCAGGAGTGGCAGGTCATCCAGCAGGCCCGTTCCCTTGCCGTACGCGTGCAGCTTGAAGAACAGCGACTGGCCCTGTTGCACACCATGCGTACCCTCTACCAGGAACGTTACCAACGTTCTGCCGAGGCCCTGAAAACGGGCGATATTACGCTGGGCGTCAACGGCGTGGACCTGACAGCACTGGTCGATACGCTCAGCCAGATCAACCGGCTTGAGCAGACGCATAACGAGACCCGTCATAGTTTCAATTTGCTGCTGGGCCTGGACCCGCAGGCATCGGTTGCTATTTCTTCCCTGTCACCGGCGGCGCATCTGGACCCCGATACCATGAATGCCCGTCTTGACCAGCTACCCCTGGTACGTCCGGATCTACTGGCGTTGAAAGCCGGTTACGAAAGCCAGGAAGCACGGGTACGGGCTGCCATTCTTGCCCAGTTCCCATCGCTTGGCATCGGCATCAACCGTGCGAGTGATACCGACAATGTCGATACGATAGGACTCAGTGTCAGCCTTACCCTGCCCCTGTTCAGCGGCAACCGTGGAAACATAGCCATCGAACGCGCGACCCGCGAACAACTGCAAGAGGAATACCGGGCACGCCTTGCACAGACACGTGTTGATGTTGACCGGCTGCTGGTCTTGCAGACCATTCTGCAGCGACAACAGGATGACCTGCAAACCTACCTGCCCCACCTCAAGACACTGGTCGACCGGGC
>CAZVBD010000144.1:0-6715 GCA_964625255.1 uncultured Thiohalobacter sp.
GTGGCTTATAGTTATTCACCCGTACCACTGCCTGGTGCAGTATGGTTGATGAGTTCAGGGTTGCTCATGCTGGCCGGCGCATCCAGACGTCGAAGAAAGTAATTCACAGTAAAGACAGGATCAAGCCTGATCGGGATCACGAAGCCCGAGCGACAACAGCGCTGCAGCCAGTACAAATCCCACCGACCACCACAGGCAACCAACCAGTCCCTGAGACTGGTATACCCAGCCGGACAGAACCGTCCCGAGCAAACGACCGCCGGCATTGGCCATGTAGTAAAACCCGACATTAACCGCCGCCTGGTCATGCTGTGAACAGGCCAGCACCAGGAAGGAATGTACCGCTGAATTAATCGCAAACACCAGCGCAAACAAGCCAAGGCCAGCGACCAGGATAAACGTCGGGTCAAATCCCGCCATCAAACCTGAGGCAATACCGGCAGGCACCAGTGCAAGAATAAATACCCAGAAACGAGCCGTATCTGCACCCGGGCCACGGCCATCCACGCGCTTTCGCAGCAAGACCGGCACACTCGCCTGAACAATACCGTAGCCGATGACCCACAGTGCCAGAAAGCCTCCCACCCGGGTATTGTCCCAACCCAGCTGTGAGGCAAAATACACAGGCAACCCCACGACAAACCAGATATCGCGTGAACCAAACAGGAAAAACCGCGCGGCGGACAGCCAGTTGATATTGCGACTACGAGAAAACAACTGGCTGAAACCTGTCGGCTTACTGGATTGTCCAAGCTGACGGGGTAACAGCACCAGTGTGACCAGCAACACCAGCAACAGACTACCCGCCAGTATCAGCAATGCGTTACGAAAACCCGTCAGCGACAACAACCAGCCGCCAATAAAAAACCCCAACCCCTTAAGTGCGTTTTTGGAACCTGTCAGCACAGCCACCCATTTGAACAGCTGCCCGTGCGCATCCTCGGGCAACATCAACTTGACGCTGGCCTTGGCGCTCATCTTGTTCAGGTCTTTGGCAATACCGGACAGCGCCTGCGCTGCCATTACGTAAGGTACTGTCAGCCAGAGTTCCGGCACAGTCAGCATACTCAGGGCGATAATCTGTAAGCCCATACCCAGATGCATGGTGACGTTGAGGCCGATACGCGAACCAACCCAGCCACCCAGCAGGTTGGTTACAACACCGAAGAACTCATAGAACAGAAACAGGAAAGCAATTTCCAGCGGCGTATAGCCTCGCTGAAAAAAGTACAACAGCACCAGCATTCGAATAGCGCCATCGGTAATCGTGAAGGCCCAGTAGCTGGCCGTGACCACCAGATAGTTGCGTAAGCCCTCTGCAGACGTCGATGCCGGGTTCATTCAGGCTTACCATCAAAGACTGCGGGCAACCTTACGCGCCAGTTCCGCCAGCCGGTTGGCGTAACCGAACTCGTTGTCATACCAGGCCAGCACCTTGACCTGAGTACCATCGATCACCATGGTGGATGGTGCATCGATAATCGATGAACGTGGATCATCACGGTAATCCACCGACACCAGCGGGCGTTCCTCGTAACCCAGGATACCGGTCAGTGGACCTTCTGCCGCCCGCTGGAAGAGCGCGTTCACTTCGGCTTCATCAGTCTCGCGTTGCGCTTCAAACACGAAATCTGTCAATGAGGCATTCAGCAGAGGTACTCGTACGGCCAGGCCATTAAGCTTGCCCGCCAGTTCAGGGAATATTTGTGTAATCGCTTTGGCTGAACCGGTCGAGGTCGGAATAAGCGATTCACCACAGGCACGTGCACGGCGCAAATCCTTGTGTCCCCTATCAACAATCGTCTGTGTGTTGGTGATGTTGTGAATCGTGGTCATGGTGCCATGACGTATGCCCGGCGATGCCTGCATGACCTTGACCACCGGTGCGAGACAATTGGTCGTGCAGGAAGCTGCCGTCACAATGTGATGCCGGGCCGGGTCATAAAGATGGTCATTGACACCCATGACGACATTCAACGCATTTTCAGCGACAGGTGCGGCCACCACGACTTTGCGTACACCCTGATCGAAATACGTCTGCAACAGGTCAGGCGTGCGAAACTTTCCGGATGCCTCAATCACCAGGTCGACACCCATCTTTTTCCAGTCAACATCGTACGGAGATGCCAGCGAGCTGTGCGTGATGCACTGACCTTCAATTTCTATAACGTCTGCATCGGCATCCGCCTCGCGGTCCCATCGGCCGTGTACAGAATCGAAGTTAAGCAGGTGCGCAGAACAGATTGCATCAGCCGCAGTTTCATTGATATGAACGAACTCCAGCTCATCACATCCCCAGGCGGCGCGTAAGGCAAGCCGTCCCATACGACCGAAGCCATTGATTGCTGTACGTATTGCCACTGTGAATATCCCCGTCTGCGCGTTGAACCCATAGGCTGGTCACGTTTTTCCTGACGGTAACCCGGCCCGCTACGCGACGAATATACATATATTCGTATATATGTTCAATCGGATATGCAGGTGTACAGGGTAAACCGGGGCAATGTGAAAGACAGAATGCAGGGAAGCGGGATCAGGCGCAGCAGGAGGCGTCGGGGCGATCGGGCATATCTTTCAACGCCTGTTCGTCCTGCGTGAAAGGCACTTCCCCGGCAACACCTTTTGCGGTTGCCCTGAGAACCTGTTTTGCCCAGGCAGGCAGGGTTTTGTTCAGCCGGTAATAAATCCACTGTCCCTTGCGGCGAGTCGATACAATGCCTGTCTCGCGCAAGAGTGCCAGGTGGCGGGAAATTTTCGGCTGAATAATATCCAGCGCGTGGGTCAGCTCACAAACACACAGCTCACCTTCCTGCACCAGCAGCATCAGACAGCGCAGGCGTGTTGTATCGGCAAGGGCCTTGTAGAAGGTCTCAGCGGTGAATTTCATGTCGAGGAGTTTGAACCAGAGTCTCGTAACAGGTCAACCCGCCCTGATTTGGTGTATCGTATGCCGTTATTTATCAGAGAAATAATGCCATGGCCCGCCGCCGCCTGAAACTGTTTGGCTTTCTGCTTCTGTTCATCGCTGTCACCACCGCGACCGTGATGTACCTCGCACGCCCAAAACCGGTTGCGGTGATTGTCGCCACGGTTGCGCGTGGCACGGTCGAGGACACCACCGCCAATACCCGTGCAGGCACGGTGAAAGCTTGCCAACGGGCCGGCATTTCCCCTTCTATCGGTGGGCAAATTGCTCACCTGCCCGTAAAAGTCGGTGACAAGGTAAAAGCCGGCGATGTATTGCTGGAACTGTGGAACGACGACCTGAAATCGCGCGTCACCCTCGCCACCAGTGAAGCGCAGGCCAGAAAAGCACTCGCACGACAGGCCTGTGTGCGCGCCGATGTTGCCGTACGCGAAGCAACCCGTCTGCGTACCTTGCGTGGCAAGGGTCTGGCCACCGAGGAAGCCAGCGACAAGGCTGATGGCGAGTCACTGGCCCAGGCTGCTGCCTGCGATGCGGCAAAAGCCAGCGAGGAAGTCAGCAAGGCGCAACTGGCCGTCGCACGCGCGTTGCTGGACCGGACACGCCTCACAGCACCGTTTACCGGCATCGTTGCAGAAATTAACGGTGAAATAGGTGAGTTCGTTACACCTTCACCGATCGGTGTCCCAACACCACCGGCAATAGACCTGGTCGATATCGGCTGTCTGTATATCTCCGCACCCATCGATGAAGTCGATGCACCGGCAATACGCACAGGTATGACGACACGAATTTCCCTCGATGCCTTTCCGGATAAAACCTTTGCTGGCAGGGTGCGCCGTATTGCACCCTATGTACAGGATCGGGAAAAGCAGGCCCGCGTCGTTGATGTCGAAGTGGACTTCGTTAATGCAGAAGACAGTAAAGGTATGCTGCCCGGGTACAGTGCCGATATCGAAATAATTCTGTCGAAACACGATAATGTCTTGCGTATTCCGACCGAAGCTATTCTCGAAGGGAACAAGGTACTGGTTTACGGCGAAGATAATCTGTTACGGGAACAGACGATTAAAACCGACCTGTCGAACTGGAGTTTCACCGAAGTATTGTCCGGCCTCAGTGCCGGAGAAAAAATAGTGGTATCGGTTGACCGGGAGGGCGTAGAAAATGGCGCCGAAGCCCACATTGAATCCGTGACCCATGGCAATGATTGAACTGCAGCGGGTCCACCGTGATTTCCTGGTCGGTGACCAGATGGTACATGCACTGGACGATATCAACCTGTCCATCGATGCCGGGGAATATGTTTCCATTATGGGGCCATCCGGTTCCGGCAAATCGACCTTACTGAATCTTGTCGGCCTGCTGGATCGTGCCACCCGTGGCCACTACCTGCTCAATGGAGATGATGTCACGACCTTCAGCGATGTCGCCCAGGCCGAAGTGCGCAATCGCCAGATCGGCTTCGTGTTCCAGGCCTTCCACCTGGTACCACGCCTTACCGCCGCACAAAACGTCGAACTGCCGCTGATACTGGCCGGTATCCCCAAAGAAATACGTCAAACACGCGTCGATCAGACCTTGCGGTCACTGAACCTGGAAACTCGCGCACACCACAAACCCGATCAGCTCTCCGGTGGTCAACGCCAACGCGTCGCCATTGCACGCGCGACTGTGACCGAACCCAAGGTACTGCTGGCTGATGAACCCACCGGCAACCTGGACCGGAAATCCGGTCAGGATGTTATCGATATTCTGGAGTTACTCAACACCCGGGGCATTACGCTGATCGTCGTGACCCACGATGCCGAAATCGGGGGGCGTGCACGACGCCAGATACAGATGCTGGACGGCCGCATCGAAACGGATCAGTTAATGGAAACCCGGCATGCACAACCGTGACATCGGGTTATTTGCCTGGGGTGCACTCCGCGGCTATCCCACTCGCACCCTGCTGATGCTGATCGCCATGGCTATTGGTGTCGCGGCCGTGGTGATGCTGACAGCGCTCGGTGAAGGTGCCCGTGGTTATGTCGCCGACCAGTTTTCCTCACTGGGCACCAATCTTATTATTGTCATACCGGGTCGCGCTGAAACCGGTGGTGTTTCACCCAGCACCATGATGGGTGAAACACCCCGTGATCTGACGCTTGACGATGCCATGGCGCTGACGCGCAGTTACAAGGTACGTCGCATTGCACCGATTAATGTCGGTGCGACCGATGCCAACCGGCACGGCCGGAGCCGCGAAGTCACTGTATTCGGAACCACCTCTGAATTGCTTGACTTACGGCACTGGGAGCTTGCCAAAGGCCGTTTCCTGCCCGACACAGACATCGACCTGGCAAGCCCGGTGTGCGTCATTGGCATGAAAGTCCGTGATGAGCTGTTCGGTGCTCAACCCGCACTCGGCCAGTGGATACGCCTTGGCGACCGGCGTTTTCGCGTTATTGGAATCCTGAAGTCAGAGGGCCGCTCCATCGGTGTTGATGTACAGGACATGGTAATGATCCCCGTGGCGTCTGCACAACAATTATTCAACACACCCTCCTTGTTCCGCATCCTGGTAGAAGCCAGAACCCGTGAAGCCATCGAGCCGGTCAAACAGTTTATTATCGACACCCTGAAAGATCGTCACCAGGGAGAAGAAGATGTCACCGTCATTACGCAGGATGCCGTACTGGCAACCTTCGACCGGATATTTACTGCACTAACCTATGCAGTTGGCGGCATTGCTGCCATCAGCCTGATGGTGGCGGGTATTCTGATTATGAATGTTATGCTGGTCGCCGTGTCTCAACGCACGGCCGAGATCGGTTTATTGAAAGCATTGGGTGCTGCGCCGCGACAGATTGTGGCACTGTTTCTTGCCGAGGCCTTTCTGTTATCTGTGCTGGGGGCAAGCCTTGGGTTGCTCCTTGGCGCGTCTGGCAGTGCGTTGATCCGACACCTGTTCCCTGCACTGCCTGCGTACACCCCGCTGTGGGCCACACTGACCGCCCTGCTCGTAGCCCTCTTCACCGGTCTGCTGTTCAGTTTACTGCCAGCGCGGCGCGCCGCACGACTTGACCCGGTACTGGCACTGTCCGGAAGGTAGCGAAAATTTGCCTGACATCAATTACAGCGTGAAAATATCGACCTATCATTTTACTGTACCTCAACACACAAAACGGGAATGAGCCATGCAGAATAAATCCACGTGCTATTCCGCGATTTTATAATCCTCACGGGAAGCGCTCTGATTGCACACCGCATGCGCAGCTTCCTCACCATGCTCGGCATAGCCGTTGGCATAGCGGCAGTTGTCCTGCTCACCTCTATCGGCGAGGGTGTTCACCGCTTTGTACTGTCGGAATTCACCCAGTTTGGTACCAATATTGTCGCCATCAATCCTGGCCGTACCACAACGCACGGTGGGAGTGTGGGAGTATTTGGCACCGAACGACCGCTAACCATCGAGGACGCTGAAGCGCTCAAGCGGCTACCCTTCGCAGATTCCGTGGTGCCCTTCGTGCAGGGCAATGCGGAAGTCGATGCTGATGGCCGGCGGCGACGTACAACCATCTATGGCGCAGGCCCCGAAATGCTGAAGGCCTTTAGCATGCACGTCAAATCCGGACGTTTTCTGCCGGCCGATGACCCGACCGCACCACGTGCATTTGCGGTACTGGGCAGTAAATTACGTCGGGAGTTATTTGCTGACAACAACCCGCTGGGGCAACGCATCGGAATCGGCGGCAACCGCTATCGCATCATTGGTGTCATGGAGCCAAAAGGCACAGTACTGGG
>CAZVBD010000145.1:0-3730 GCA_964625255.1 uncultured Thiohalobacter sp.
GTTATTCAGCGTTGACGTTCTGCAACATGTCTTTGCCCTGTTGCAGTAAAAAATCCAGAAAAGTGCGGCTTACCAGCGACAATTTTTTGTTTTTCAGGTGTACGGCATACCAGCGGTAGAATAAAGGGAAGCCTTCGACATCCAATATAGCAATATGGTTGCCGGCCAGCTCCAGTCGCAGATTATGTCGTGATAAAACCGATATCCCCAGTCCTGCCATGACGGCCTGCTTTATTGCTTCGCTGCTGCCCAGTTCCATGTAGGGCTTGATCTCGAGTCCTTGTTCTGCAAACACGCGATTCACGGCCAGACGCGTTCCAGAGCCGGCTTCACGTACCAGGAAACGTTCTTCGCTCAACTGCTGTAACGAAATTGATGTGCATTGTGTGAGTGGATGGCGGGTACTTGCAACGACGACCAGCTCGTTATCAATAAACGGGTGAGCGTCTACATCAAGTCCAACCGGAACCTGTCCCATGATCAATAAATCATCTTCGTTGGATTTCAGGCGTTCAAGTACACGGGAACGGTTGGTTACCTTTAATATGGGTTTCACTTCAGGGTGCTGGGTAATAAAGGCACCCAGCAGGTGGGGCATAAAATATTTGGCAGTCGTGATAACAGCAATGCGTAACGGCCCCTTGACGACACCTTCAAGTGCGGCGGCTGATTCCCCCAGTGACACCATGCTGCCAAGGATGTTCTGCGCCGAGGTATAGACTTCGGCGCCGACAGCTGTGGTGTGGAGACCGCTCCCTATCTTCTCAATCAAGGGATATCCAATTGTTTCGCTGAGTTTTTTAACTTGCATGGAGATGGTGGGCTGAGTCAGATGCAGTGCTTCAGCTGCACGGGTATAACCGCCGAGGCGAACGACGGCTTCAAATATCTGCAATTGGCGCAGAGTGACGTGGCGGATGAGGTTTTCTGCGGTTGAATACGACATAGTCAATCATCTATATATAAAATAGAAACTATTGATTTCCATTTATACATCCAACTCCGAATAATGTCCATCACGCGGTGGCTGCCGCGCCATAACTCATTCATTGAATCACTGGAGAACACCATGGCTAAAACCTATGACGCGGGAGTGAAAGAATACCGCGAAACGTACTGGATGCCGGATTACACGCCGAAAGAAACGGATATTCTGGCCTGTTTCAAGGTGACACCGCAAGACGGTGTGCCACGTGAAGAAGTTGCGGCGGCGGTTGCAGCAGAATCTTCAACCGGTACCTGGACCACAGTATGGACGGATTTGCTGACCGACCTGGATTATTACAAAGGTCGTGCCTATGCCATTGAAGATGTGCCGGGTGACGACACCTGTTTCTACGCATTTATTGCTTACCCGATTGACCTGTTCGAAGAAGGTTCCGTTGTTAACGTCATGACCTCTCTGGTCGGCAACGTGTTCGGGTTTAAAGCGTTGCGTGCCCTGCGTCTGGAAGATATCCGCTTCCCGATCGCTTACGTGATGACCTGTAACGGACCACCGCAGGGTATTCAGATGGAACGTGACATACTGAATAAATACGGTCGTCCCTTGCTGGGTTGCACCATCAAGCCCAAGCTTGGTCTTTCAGCCAAGAACTATGGTCGTGCCTGTTATGAAGGATTGCGTGGTGGTCTCGACTTCACCAAAGATGATGAAAACGTAAATTCGCAGCCGTTCATGCGCTGGAGAGCACGTTTTGACTTTGTGATGGAAGCAATTCTCAAGGCCGAAGCAGAAACCGGTGAGCGTAAAGGTCACTACCTCAATGTGACGGCACCGACATCCGATGAAATGATGAGGCGTGCCGAGTATGCAAAAGAAATCGGCGCCCCGATTATCATGCACGATTACATCACCGGTGGCTGGTCTGCAAATACCCAGCTGGCGCAATGGTGTCAGAATAACGGTATGTTGTTGCATATCCATCGCGCCATGCATGCCGTACTCGATCGCAATCCGCACCACGGTATCCACTTCCGCGTATTGACCAAGATCCTGCGCCTGTCCGGTGGTGACCATCTGCATTCCGGTACCGTTGTCGGCAAGCTGGAAGGTGATCGCGATGCCACCCTGGGCTGGATTGATATCATGCGTGATTCCTACATCAAGGAAGATCGTTCACGCGGTATCTTCTTTGACCAGGACTGGGGTGCAATGCCCGGTGTGCTTCCGGTCGCTTCCGGT
Organism: uncultured Thiohalobacter sp.; assembly: GCA_964625255.1. Lineage (GTDB taxonomy): Bacteria > Pseudomonadota > Gammaproteobacteria > DSM-19610 > DSM-19610 > Thiogranum. The sequence continues at coordinate 2,186 of CAZVBD010000145.1, forward strand.
GGTATTCATGTATGGCACATGCCTGCACTGGTTAATATCTTTGGCGATGATTCCGTGTTGCAGTTCGGTGGCGGTACGCTGGGTCACCCCTGGGGTAATGCCGCAGGTGCAGCCGCTAACCGTGTCGCTGTTGAAGCTTGTGTAGAAGCCCGCAATATGGGGCGTGAACTTGAAAAAGAAGGCAAGGATATCCTGACAACAGCAGCTAAAAGCAGTCCCGAACTGGCTGCTGCGATGGAAACCTGGAAAGAAATCAGGTTTGAATTCGATACGGTTGACAAGCTCGACGTGTCACACAAGTAGTCGTTCAACGCTATACACATACCATTTAGCAGGAGCAGTAACATGCAAGATTACCAATCAAGTCTGAGCGAAACCGCAAGCCGGAAGTTTGAAACTTTTTCCTATCTGCCGGCTTTTACCCCCGAACAGACCCGTGCTCAAATCGAGTACATCGTCAGCAAAGGCTGGAACCCGGGGATTGAACATACAGAACCGGAAAATGCCAATGGCCATTACTGGTACATGTGGAAGTTGCCGATGTTTGGTGAAACCGATGTTGATGCCATCCTCAAGGAAGTTGAGGCATGCCATGCTGCGCATCCGGATAATCATGTCCGTCTTCTGGGCTTTGATAACTTTGCCCAGTCTGCCGGTGCTTCCATGGTTATCTACCGCGGCAAGACAGTCTGAGAAATCACTGGTTAACTCAGCTTCCGTCATGCTGGCGAATGCCAGTATCCATCTTGCACCGGAGTGACGGTTTCACCAGAGTTCACCCGTGTCATATTTTATGCAACTGCCCTGGTCACATTTTAGCGTGGCCAGGGTATTCAGGCAGGAAAAGCCATGAGTAAACCGGATCGGTATGTCGGGGTTGATCATGATATCAACGGAGGCATGACCAGTATTGGAAAAATCATCAGGGATGCCTGGGTGTTCGGACTCATTCCTGAAACCGAGACCTGTGAAGGCTGGAACCTGGCCGGGATTGATGCTTTGTTACAGAAAGTGAATGCCGAGTGGGATAAATATGGCTGCATGGTCAGTCAATTGCCTGAATCATTAGCGAAACGTCACAGTGAAATTCATGCACAGGCTATTCAGAAGGCAAAGGTTGCCGGATGGTCGGGTGAGCATGAAACCGGAGATGAAGAATCGTAACTTTCGAAGATTATGAATGGGTATGACTATGTCTGATTCAACAGTAGATGCAACACAGTACCGCATTAAAAGCGAGCCGTACTATGAATCCGTTGGCAAAGAAGTCGAGTTCTATGAGGCAGCGTATAACGTGCGCATGCCCATGATGCTGAAAGGTCCAACCGGTTGCGGCAAGTCCCGTTTTGTGGAATACATGGCGTGGAAACTGGGCAGGCCGCTGATTACCGTGGCATGTAATGAAGACATGACGGCATCTGACCTGGTCGGACGTTTCCTGCTCGATAAGGATGGAACCCGGTGGCAGGACGGTCCTTTGACGACAGCTGCCCGTATCGGAGCCATCTGTTACCTCGATGAGGTAGTTGAAGCGCGCCAGGATAC
>CAZVBD010000145.1:3830-6680 GCA_964625255.1 uncultured Thiohalobacter sp.
GCACACCGTGCCCGTAACCTCAAAGGACACGGCCTTGATGAAGGGATCTCGACGCGCCTGCTGGTCTATGCGGGGCAGTTAATCAGCAAAGGTGTCGACGCTGAGGCGGCTTGCAGCATAACCATGGTGACGCCGCTGACCGATGACCCTGATATGCGTGATACGCTGAATGCTGCGGTGCAGACATTTCTTGGCTAGACAAATCCAGGGTGCACCGTGATGTCATCTATCAAACTTGAGGATTATTCAGACTTTCTGGAACAGGCCGTTCCTGAAGTCAAAGATGTTCTTGACAGCACCTTTCATGATGCCGCACGCATTATGTCACCGGCGGGGCTGAGTGATTACCTCGATGGTGCGAAAGCACTGACTAACCTGGGGCGTGGTCATGATCTGGTAATGACGTACCTCCAGGAAATGCCACAGGTAGCCCGGGAATGCGGAGAGGATATTATCCCGGACTGCATCAGCGCAGCCATGAAAGTTTCATCCATGACCTCGGGTGAGGTTATCACCCTGTTGTTTTCCAGTCTGCCAACAGTCTCCAAACACCTCGGTGATGCGCAGCTTGTGCGCGGTTATCTCACCTTGATCCATCAACTGGCATCAACTGCTGCACGCGGGCTGCGCCCGATGTTGACACATATTGATGAATTGCTGTCGAAACTGACATTGAGCGGTCTGCGACGCTGGGCAAATTTTGGCGCCCAGGCTTATCGCCGTGACTTTAATAACCTGACCTCCTACTTTAATCTGGAATCTGCAGACAGCCGCGCCATGCTGGAAAAAGAACGTCGTGGCGTATTGTTTGTCAGGATTCAGCGCAAACTGAATTTCTACCTGCGTGCCCTGTGGGGGCGTGATTTCTTCCTGCGACCGACTGGCGCGGATTACACCGATTTCCGGCCTTATATTGAAGACCGCATTTTGTACGTGCCTGACGCGCTGGACGACGTAGCCGGCATTGCTGGTCTGGAATTGTACCGGGCCACGGTGGCGCATATGGCGTCACATATGATGTATAGCCGTTCCTCGCTGTCTGCCGAACAACTCAGCCCTGCACAGATGTTTTTTGTTGGCTTACTGGAAGATGCACGGGTTGAATACAAGGCTGTTAACAGTTTCCCGGGATTGAAAAGGTTATGGAAATCCCTGATGCTGGTTGAGTACGATCAACCGGTTGAACACGAAACTGTACCCGTGCTTGAAAAGCTGGCATTACAGTTGCTCGATAGCAGCATTAAAAGTGATGATGAACAACTCAACCGGTTTGCCGAAAAGTTTCATGCCGGGATTGAAGCCAGTCAGGATGACAACCATGCATCCTGGCTGATGGGTATTGAGTTATACAATCTGTTTGCAGGTCGCAAGGCAGTGCCCAGCCTGCGTATTCTTGAACGCTATCGTATCCCTTATCGGGATGACAACCGTATTATCTGGCATTTTGAAGATATCAATTGGGATGCCGGTTTTGAATATGTCCCGGCGAGCCAGCGTCAGGTCCGCCGACAGGTCAGTCCACTGATGATGGCGCACGAAGTCGATTGTGAACTGGCTGGCGATGATGCACAGGAAATCTGGACCTGCTCAGACCTGATGCGCTTCTACGAAGATGACCTGACTGACAATGCCAGGAGTTTCAATGAGGCCTGGGGAAAAGAGCCGGTTTCAGATCCTTTCCATTACCAGGAATGGGATTACCAGATTCAGTTGCATCGTCCGGACTGGGTAACGGTCTATGAACGTCGACAGCCTAAAGGTGACCCGCAGGATATTGATGGCATTCTCACTGAATACAAGCCGATTGCTCATCGCATTCGACAGATTATCGATCTGTTGACGCCGGCCGGTGTTCAGCGTCAGCGTGGACTGGAAGATGGCGATGAAATTGATATCAATGCCGCCGTTGATGCCATGATTGCCTTGCGCATGGGCGAACAGCCAAATCCCCGTATCACGATGCGCAATGTACTGAAAACACGTGATCTGGCAGTCGTTGTATTAATGGACTTATCTGAATCGACGAATGAGAAGGTTGGTGACTCAGATAAAACTGTCCTGCAGCTAACCCGTGAAGCCGCTACCCTGGTGGCAACAGCGATTAATGGCATTGGTGATCCCTTTGCACTGCATGGTTTTGCTTCCGATGGTCGCCACGATGTGCAGTACTATCGCTTCAAGGATTTCCACCAGCATTTCGATGACGAGGCCAAGGCACGCCTTGCCGGGATGAAAGGGGGATTATCCACCCGGATGGGTGCCGCATTACGACATGCCGGTCACCACCTGTTAAAGCAGCAGGAGAGACGCAAACTCATCCTGCTGGTGACGGATGGTGAACCTGCCGATATCGATGAAACAGATCCACAGCATCTGCGCCATGACACCAAAAAGGCGGTAGAGGAATTGTATTCAACCGGTGTTCTCACCTACTGCCTGACACTCGATCCCAATGCAGACAGCTATGTCAAGCGTATCTTCGGTGAAAATAATTACACCGTGATCGAGCATGTGGATCGCTTGCCGGAACAACTGCCTTTATTGTTCGCAAGCCTTACCGGTTGATTGAATGATGGTCACGCGCATTAACGACATGCCGGTTTATGCAGCGCAAACAGACCAGATTGAAGCATCGCTGTTTAACCTGTGGCGACGTGCACGTCTGCACCTGAACATGCCGTTGCGCATCGAATTACCGGGGATGAAACAGATGGTTCTCATCGTCGAAGACGATAGCTGGGTGGTGGTTGATCAGTGTCAATATGATCTACCCGTACTGGCCTGGCTGGATTTTCAGGATGCCGGCCGCACCACTTTACACATGCCGGTCACCTGCACCATGAATTACTA
>CAZVBD010000146.1:0-6576 GCA_964625255.1 uncultured Thiohalobacter sp.
TGTTCTATGTGCAGTTCCTGCAAGAGGTTTTCCATCTTATCGGCACGTTCCCGACGACTTAAATCTTTTCGTAACTCCAGTACGGCAAGCAGGTTGTCTGCAACACTGAGTTTGCGGAACACCGATGCTTCCTGGGGCAGGTAACCGACACCCTTGCGGGCGCGCACATGCATGGGAAAGGGCGTCAGGTCCTGGTCGTCCAGCCAGACGCTGCCACCATCGCTGGGTACCAGACCTACGATCATATAGAAGCAAGTGGTTTTCCCTGCACCGTTGGGACCGAGAAGGCCGACCACTTCACCACTGTCGACGTGTAACGATACCGATTCGATAACCGTGCGGCCCGAATAGCGCTTGCTGAGTTCCCGGGCTTCCAGCCGACTCATGGTGCAGGGGTGGCCTTGTTGTCTTTTTTCGGTTTGGGCTGAATGGTGATAATGACACGGTCGTTCGGTTGGTCGGTGCCGGCGTTGACCTGATCCTTCACCACGTCGTAGACAATGCGCTCGCTGCGCAGTACATCACCGGCCTGGTTGACCTCGGCCTGTTCCAGCAGAATGATATGTTCCGGGTCGGTGAAATATTCCATGCGTTTTGATCGGGCGTGGACGTCGTGTTCCTTGCCGTCCGGTCTTTGTTTGTAGGTTGCCGGACTGCCGTTCATCAGGACTTTCTCGATATCGCTGCCCTTGTTGTAAACGATCATACGGTCACCGGTCAGCATCAGCGTGCCCTGGGTGACCTTGACGTTACCGGAATAAACACTGACGCCTTTGGCGTCATCCAGTTCAACGCGGTCAGCCTCTATCATCATCGGCTGGTCGCGGTCAGTGGACAGGGCATGACTCAACGATGGCAGGGTCAGAGCGATCAACAGCGCAAGAGGTGCAATGCGGGTCATGCGTGTACAGTACCTGTTTTCAGAGGTAACTTTCCAGTTCCTGTTGCAACACGCCGCGTGCTTCCATGATCATTTCACAAAGATCGCGCGCGGCACCACGCCCACCTGCCCGTGGTGTCTGCCAGTGGCTGTGTTTTAACACAAACGCGTGGGCATCCTGTACGGCAACCGCCAGACCGACTTTTTGCATGACGGGCAGGTCGACGACATCATCACCGAGGTAAGCAATTTCATCTGCCTGCAGGCCGGTTTGCTTCAGTAATGCCGCAAAGCCCTGCAGTTTGTCGTGCTGCCCTTGCCAGACCAGTTCCGGGTCTATCCCCAGACCGCGAGTGCGGTATTCCACAACCTTTGAAGTGCGACCGGTGATAATGGCGCAGCGAACACCGTGTTTCTGCAACATCTTGATGCCGTGACCGTCCTGCGAATGAAAGGCCTTGTATTCCTGGCCGTCATCACCGATAAACAGGCTGCCATCGGTCAATACACCGTCGACGTCAAAGATCAGTAATTTGATGTGGGCCGCTTTCTCCAGAATATCTTTCATTTGCCTATACCACGCCGGCCCGTAACAGGTCATGCATGTTCAGTGCGCCAATCAGTTGTTTGTCTTCATCGACCACCAATAGTGCATTGAACTTGCCATTTTCCATGATTTGCAGTGCCTCGGCCGCCAGCAAACCGAGGGATATCAGCGTGCAGTCGCAGGTCATGACATCGTCGATCGGGGTATGGTGCAGGTCAACGTTGTTATCCAGTGCACGACGCAGATCACCGTCAGTGAAGATGCCTTTGACCCGGTTGTTATCGTTGATTACGGCGGTGGCACCGAGGCCCTTCTGGGTCATTTCCAGTAAGGCATCACAGATCAGGGTGCCTGTCGGCACGTAGGGTACACGGTCGCCGGTATGGATCAGGTCGTCGATCAATAGCAATAAACGCCGGCCCAGTTTGCCCCCGGGGTGAGAGCGGGCAAAGTCATCAGCGGTGAAACCACGGACTTCCAGTAACGAGATGGCCAGGGCGTCACCCATGGCCAGGGCAGCGGTGGTGCTGGCTGTCGGCGCAAGATCCAGCGGGCAGGCTTCTTTCTCGACACTGACGTCGAGATTGACATTGGCGGCCTGCGCAAGTTGTGAATCCGGCTTGCCGGTCAGTGCAATCAGCGGCACATTGAGGCGCTTTATAATGGGCAGGATGGTAAGAATTTCTTCCGTTGAGCCGGAGTTGGACAGGGCAATCACTACATCCTTGGCGGTGATCATGCCCAGGTCACCGTGACTGGCTTCCCCGGGATGGACAAAAAAGGCCGGGGTACCGGTACTGGCAAGGGTTGCCGCAATTTTGCTGCCGATATGGCCGGATTTACCCATGCCGATGACCACAACGCGACCTTCACAGTCGAGCATATAGTGGCAGGCACGTGCAAAATCATCGTCGATACGCGCTTTCAGCGCCTCGATGGCGGCGGCTTCGGTGTCCAGGACAGCCAGTCCCAGTTTTTTCAGTGTTGCATCTGTCATTAATTTTCCGGCGTGTTGTCGCCTGGCCGTCGCTCAGCGAATGGCCGTGAAGTATAACAGGCTCTGGTAACCGATATAGCAAGCCAGCAATACGGCTCCTTCGAAACGGTTGATACGACCTTCGCCGTGACGTCCCCAGGCCATCAACAGCAGTGCGACAGTCAGGGCGAGCATCACCGGCATGTCACGGGACAGTACGGCGGGATCGACGAACGAAGGCCGGAGAATGCCCGGAATGCCCAGTACCGCCAGCAGGTTGAACATATTGGACCCGATAATGTTGCCGATGGCGATATCCGGCTCGTTTTTCAGTGCGCTGGCGACCGACGCGGCAAGTTCCGGCAGGCTGGTGCCGAGTGCAACGATGGTCAGGCCGATCACCAGGTCGCTCACGCCGTAGGCTTCAGCGATTCCAACCGCCCCCCACACCAGCAGCCGGGAACTGGCGACCAGAACCACGATGCCGAACAGCAGCCAGAACAGTGAACGCTTCAGTGGCATGTCGGTGGGAATCTCGGCGGCATATTCATCCGCCAGCGGGTCTTTATCGCGAGAGTGCAGGCCGAGCCATATAACCCAGGTCAGCATAAACCCCAGGCCGCCCAGCAGGATTATCCCATCCATGAAATCCAGCTGGCCATCTCTGAGCAGCAGCCAGGCGCCCACAGTCGTGCCCAGCAGGATGGGCAGCTCGCGGCGCATGGTGCCCGAATGTACGGACAGGGGGACGATAAGCGCTGTTATGCCGAGAATCAGCGCGACATTGGTGATATTCGAGCCGATGGCATTACCCACGGCAAGGCCGGGGTTGTCGTTCAGCGAGGCCATCAGTGAGACCAGTATCTCGGGTGCCGAGGTGCCGAAGCCGACAATGGTCAGGCCGATCAGCAACGGGGACACACCAAGCAGCCTTGCGGTACTGGCCGCACCCATCACAAAACGTTCGGCGCCCCACACCAGCAGCGCAAATCCGGCCAGCAAGGCCACAAGCTCAATCCACATAGGTGGCGTATAGTAGGGATTCGTACCGGCGGGGACAAATCCGTTTGCCGGCGGGGAGCAGGGTGTGGGTGATATCGTTGATTTCAATCGGTCGAAGGCCTCAAAAAAGCATCAGGGTAATACCCTGTGTCGGCGTGGGTTCCACAAATGGGTGGTTGTCAACAAGCCCTTCGACGTCAAGCGCGGCAAGCTGGTGACCTGTTACCGCTGTGAGCGCTGCGGGCAGGAAAAAACGGAAACAGCCTGACGGGTGGCGGCATTTCAGAGACCACAATACGTGGTTCACGTTTCTCGACGGCGACTATTGCGCCAGTTTCCGTATAATGCCCGCCAACCAACAGGGATAGCAACGACGATACATCATGGCGGAAGCAGCCGAGCCTTTACAATCCGACACGCTGGTACGTATTCGCGACCTGCATTTCTCACGCGGGGATCACGTGATTTTCGACGGTGTGGATCTGGATATCCCACGCGGCAAGATCACGGCCATCATGGGGCCAAGCGGTACCGGCAAGACCACGTTGCTGCGGTTGATCGGTGGTCAGCTGTACCCGGATCAGGGCAGCGTACAGGTCGATGGTCTGGAAGTGCAGGCGCTCAGACGCGGTGAGCTTTACGAGTTACGCCGGCGCATGGGCATGCTGTTCCAGTCCGGTGCACTGCTGACTGATCTGAACGTGTACGACAATGTGGCCTTTCCACTGCGTGAGCACACCGAGCTGCCTGAATCGATGGTCCGCGACCTGGTGTTGATGAAACTCCAGGCCGTCGGCCTGCGCGGTGCGCGACAACTGATGCCCAGTGAGTTGTCTGGTGGTATGGCGCGTCGTGTTGCACTGGCTCGCGCCATCGCCCTTGATCCCATGATGATCATGTACGATGAACCGTTCACCGGTCAGGATCCCATCTCCATGGGGGCATTGGTGCAGTTGATTCGTCTGCTCAACGATGCGCTGGGACTGACCAGTGTTATCGTGTCGCACGATGTGAAAGAGACGGCAGCGATTTCTGATTACATCTATGTGATTTCGCGTGGCAAGGTAGTCGGGCACGGCACCCCGGATGCACTCGAGCATACGGATTCTGAATGGGTCAAACAGTTTATGCAGGGTTTGCCGGATGGACCGGTGCCCTTTCACTATCCGGCAGTGGATTATCGGGAAGACCTGTTGCAGGGCGTGGAGGTTAACTGATCATGCTGGAGTGGATTCGGCAACTGGGGAAAACGGCTATCGCATTTTTCGAGAAACTCGGGCGCGCGCACCTGTTTCTCTGGAAGACCCTGGTGGGTGTACCGTCCGTGCTGGTGCGGCCACGCCTGCTGGTGGCACAAGTACAGTCGGTGGGTGTTCTGTCGCTGCTGCTGATTGCTATTTCCGGTTTGTTCGTGGGTATGGTGCTGGCCCTGCAGGGCTATAACACGCTGGTCGATTTCAGCGCCGAGGAATCGCTGGGCGTGATGGTGGCCCTGTCGATGGTGCGCGAGTTGGGGCCTGTGGTGACGGGGCTGCTGTTCGCCGGGCGTGCCGGTTCCGCACTGACCGCAGAAATTGGTCTGATGAAGGCTACCGAGCAGTTGTCCGGTATGGAAATGATGGCCGTCGATCCGCTGCACCGGGTGATTGCCCCACGATTTCTGGCCGGTTTTATTTCCATGCCGTTGCTGGTGGCAATTTTCAGTGCGGTCGGTATCTGGGGGGGGTATTTTGTCGGTGTTGGCCTGCTGGGTGTCGATGAGGGCGCCTACTGGGCGCAGATGCAGGCCAAGGTGGATCTTTACGATGATGTCCTCAATGGTGTCATCAAAAGCGTTGTGTTCGGTTTTGTGATCACCTGGATTGCTGTATTTGAGGGCTACGATAGCCTCCCGACCTCGGAAGGCGTCAGTCGCGCTACTACGCGCACGGTGGTGCATTCCGCTTTTGCCGTGCTGGGACTCGATTTTGTATTAACCGCATTAATGTTCGGAGGCAGCTGAACATGAAACAGACAAGAACAACGGAAATGCTGGTGGGCATGTTTGTCGCAGCCGGTATTGCAGCTTTATTTATGCTGGCCATGCAGGTCAGTAATCTGAGCAGCTTCAGGGAAGAAGGAACGTACATGCTAACGGCACGCTTCGATAATATTGGTGGACTCAAAGTTCGCTCAGCGGTGAAAGCCAGCGGTGTGGTGGTTGGGCGGGTATCCGCTGTCGATTTTGACAATGAACGCCAGGTTGCCGTGGTAAGCCTGCGCATCAATCAACGTTATAACCGTTTCAGCGACGATACAGCGGCCAGTATCTATACAGCGGGTCTGCTTGGCGAACAGTATATCGGTCTGGAGTCCGGTGGATCCGATACCTACCTGGTGAACGGGTCGGAAATAGACGAGGGTCTGACCCAGTCGGCGGTGATACTGGAAAAACTGATCGGCAAGCTTGTTATGGACAAGGCGAGTGGCCAGTAGACATGTCCGAAGCACAGGCATCGGTACAGTCAGGTCGCGACGGACGGTTGGAAATTCACGGCGAACTGAGTTTTGCCTCGGTGCCGGGATTGTGGCGTGACTGCCAGGCGCAGTGTACGTCGGGGACCGCAATCGATGTTGATCTTGGCCAGGTTCAGCGCTCCGACAGCGCCGGGCTGGCATTGTTGATCGAATGGTTGCGCGAGGTGCAGCGCCACGGTGGCAGTTTGCGCTTTTTCAATATTCCAGCACAGATGCTGGAAATGGCACGTGTCAGCGGTCTCGACCAGATACTGCCGCTGCACAGGGACTGAAAATTCCCGATCCCGGCTGGCGGTTCCCGCCATATTTGCGGGGGAGAGGCCTCTCGCCACTTATAGTATGATCCGGCTTCTGATTGGTAAGGATGAGCAGGATTATGCAGGCAGACGAACTGAAAAAAATCATCGAAGACGGCATACCCTCTGCCGAGGTTATTGTGCAGGGCGATGGCGACCATTTTGAGGCGACTATTGTCAGTGCTGAATTCGAAGGTAAAAACAAGGTGCAGCAACACCAGATAGTCTATGGTGCACTGGGCGACCTGATGCAGGGCGCCGTGCATGCGCTGTCATTTCGTACTTTCACACCAGAGGGCTGGAGCAAGCAGCTCTGACCCGGTGCTCACGGTGACCTACAGGCACTATAATCTCAGGC
>CAZVBD010000147.1:0-6564 GCA_964625255.1 uncultured Thiohalobacter sp.
AATCACCATTCAGGCGCTGGCCGATCTGCTCGGTGTCGATCCCAAACCACTCAACGAGGAACACGGCGAACATACGGGGAAAATGGTCGCTGTCATCGATGAGCAGGTCTGTATTGGCTGTACCCTGTGTATTCAGGCCTGTCCTGTGGATGCAATCCTCGGTGCAGCCAAGCAGATGCACACGGTTATCGCCGATGAGTGCACCGGTTGCGAGCTGTGCGTGCCACCCTGCCCGGTCGACTGCATCAAGATGGTGCCGGTAAAAAAGGACATCAGCCAGTGGAAGTGGCCCTACCCGGAACCCGACCAGTCGGAAATTGCCAAGACCGGCTCCTGACGCTGTCATTGTCGCCTAAGCGATTGATCCCCATCAAACACACGGCGATTACCGCCGTATTTTTCAGCCTCAACCCTGTACAATGTGTCGATACATGGTCACGCTGCTCGAAAAACCCGCCTCCTTCCACGGGGGCCTGCATCTGCCTTCGAAAAAATCGCAGTCGCTCACCGAACCTGTAAAACCCGCCACCATCCCAAAACGCCTGTTCATACCCCTCAGCCAGAACATCGGTGAGCCTGCTGAACCCGTCGTCAAAACCGGTGACAAGGTGTTACGCGGGCAATTGATTGCGCGCTCACTGGGTTACATCTCCGCACCGGTGCATGCCAGCACCTCCGGGATTATCAGTGATATTGGCGACTATCCGGTACCTCATCCTTCCGGGCTATCCGCTGCCTGTATCGTCATCGATAGCGACGGTGAAGACCGTGCAGCGGATACGGGGCTGAAAATGGAGAATGTGTTCCGTGCAGAACCAGCGGACATCCGCCAGCGTGTCCGTGATGCCGGTATCGTCGGACTGGGTGGTGCCGGCTTTCCTACCGCCGTTAAACTGAACCCCGGACCAGACCGCGAAGTCAGCCTGCTGGTTATTAATGGTGCGGAATGCGAACCCTACATCAGCTGTGATGAAGCACTGATGTGCTGCCGTCCTGATGACATTATCGAAGGCATCCGCATTATGCGCTATGCCCTGCAGGCAAAACAGGTCGTCATCGGCATCGAAGACAATATGCCCAACGCCATCAAATACCTGCAAGATGCACTGACACGGCTTGATGAAACCGATATCCGGATTGCCGTTGTACCAACCCGTTATCCCGCCGGTGGAGAGAAGCAGCTGATTTACGCCCTGACTGGTGAGGAAGTCCCGAGCCAGGGTTTACCGATTGATCTGGGCATCGTCTGTCACAACGTAGGAACAGCGGCGGCTGTTGCACGCGCTGTTCATCATGGCGAGCCACTGATTTCACGCATCATCACTGTAACCGGTGCAGGCATCAGTCAGCCGTGTAATCTCGATGTGCGTATCGGCACACCGATCGCATCACTGGTCGAACAGTGTGGCGGTTACACCAGCGAGGTGGCACGCCTGCTGGTCGGCGGACCGATGATGGGCTTTGCACTGCGCTCCGATCAGTTGCCGGTGATCAAAACCAGCAACTGTATTCTTGCCGCCAGCATACAGGAAACCCCCGACCCCACGCCGGCCAGCGCCTGCATTCGCTGCGCACAGTGTGTCGATGTCTGTCCGGCCAACCTGCTGCCACAGCAGTTGTACTGGTATGCCTTTGCCCGCGACATGGAAAAAATACAGGACTACAACCTGTTTGACTGCATTGAGTGCGGTTGTTGCGCCCAGGTATGTCCCAGCCACATACCACTGGTGCAATACTACCGTTTTGCCAAAACCGAAATCTGGGACATGGAACGTGAACGCGAAAAGTCCGATCTCGCCCGTCGGCGTCACGAGGCACGACAGGCACGCCTGGAACGCGAAAAGAAAGCGCTGGAAGAACGTCGCGCGCGCGCCCGCAAGGCGCTGGATAAAAAGCCCAAAGCCGGTGATGCCAGTGCCAAGAAGGCCGAAATTGCAGCCGCACTGGCGAGAGTCAAGACCAGGAAAACCGAGCAGACCGATGTATCGCCGCGCAATACTGATAATCTGACGCCTGAACAACGCATGAAGATCGATGAAGTCGATCGACGCCGCGTTAACAAGGTTGATGGAGCCTGACCGCTATGGAATTCCCGACCCGAAGTTCGCCTTACCTGCCTGTGTCCAATGATCTGTCGCGGTTGATGACCAGCGTCATGGTGGCAATGATCCCGGGCGCGGCAGCGCTGTTCTGGTTTTTTGGCTGGGGCATCATTTTCAACCTGCTGATTGCCACGTCGACGGCCGTCGTGGCCGAAGCCGTCGTATTACGGCTGCGCGGCAAGCCGGTACGCACCACATTGATGGATGGCAGCGCGGTACTGACCGGCCTGTTGCTGGGACTGGCACTACCGCCGCTGGCTCCCTGGTGGATACCGGTAATCGGCATCCTGTTCGCCATTGTTATCGCCAAACAGCTCTATGGAGGACTCGGCTACAACCCGTTCAACCCGGCAATGGTCGGCTTTGTGGTGCTCATTACATCCTTCCCCTTGCAGATGACCCTGTGGTCACCACCTGGCGGTATCGGCCACAAGACCCCCGGGTTCACGGACACGCTGCACCTGGTCTTCAACGAATCACCGCCTGCTGGTGAAACACTCGACAGCATCACCATGGCAACACCGCTGGATGAGGCAAAAACACAAAGCGGCATGAACCTGACATGGGATGAAATTGTTGCTGACCCACGCTTTGGCGACTACGGCGGCTACGGCTGGGAGTGGGTAAACCTGGGCTTCCTGCTGGGTGGTTTGTGGTTATGGAAACGGGGCGCCATCCAGTGGCATATCCCGGTCGGTATGCTGGGCGGACTGTTCATGATTTCGTTGCTGTTTTATTTCGCCGATGCCGACAGTTTCGGCTCACCGGTATTTCACCTGTTCAGTGGTGCCACCATGCTCGGTGCTTTTTTCATTGCCACCGACCCGGTTTCAGCCGCCACCACACCGCGTGGCCGACTGTATTACGGTGCTGGCATCGGGATAATCACGTATATCATACGTACCTGGGGGGGGTATCCGGATGGTGTTGCCTTCGCCGTACTGCTGATGAACATGGCTGCACCAACCATCGACTACTACACAAAGCCGCGTGTGTTTGGTCAGTACGAGGAACAGGATGACTGAACCATGAACTATCGTCCGATACTGGTCTCCGCGCTGTTCCTGTTTCTGTTCGCTGTCGTCGGCAGTGGCCTGGTGGCATTCACCCATGAAAACACTGCGGAACTCATCGTTGAAAACCAGCGTCGGGCACTACTGAAAAGCCTGAATGAACTGCTACCCGCCGATCGCTACGACAATGACATCTTCACCGACATTCTCTACGTCCGGAACAAGGCGCTGCTTGGCACCGACAAGCCGGTCCCGGTTTACCGTGCACGCATGAAAGGCTGGCCGGTAGCTGCGGTACTGGCCCCCGTCGCCCCGGACGGCTACAACGGTAACATTCGCCTGCTGGTGGCAATCAACCTGGATGGCACGCTGGCCGGTGTGCGTGTCGTACAGCATCGTGAGACACCCGGCCTGGGCGATGCGATTGAAACCTCAAGTTCGGACTGGATTCTCGGTTTTAAAGGTAAATCGCTCAAAAATCCGGGCAAGGACGGCTGGAAAGTCAAGCGCGATGGCGGTAATTTTGACCAGTTCACCGGTGCCACAATAACCCCTCGGGCTGTCGTGAAAGCGGTGTATAACGCTTTGTTATACTATCGCATACACAGTCATGAACTGTTTGAGGAACATCCCGAGATAGCGACCGAATCATGATCGATAACCGAACCATCATCCGCGACGGCTTCTGGAGCAACAATGTTGGCCTGGTACAGCTGCTCGGCCTGTGCCCGCTGCTCGCGGTAACCGGTACCTTCATCAATGGCCTCGGGCTTGGGCTGGCCACCATGGTCACCCTGATCGCTTCCAACGTCTGTGTATCCGCTATCCGCTCACTGGTACGACCTGAAGTACGCATCCCGGTATTTGTACTGATTATCGCCTCTATTGTCACCATCATCGAACTGCTGATGAGCGCCTTTATGTACGATCTGTACCTGGTACTCGGTATCTTCATCCCGCTGATCGTCACCAACTGTTCCATCATCGGCCGCGCCGAAGCGTTTGCTTCCCGACACACTGTCAGCCAGTCCTTCCTCGATGGCTTTAGTATGGGAGCAGGATTTTTGCTGGTCCTGGTTACGCTTGGCTCCCTGCGCGAGATTATTGGTCACGGCACACTGTTCTCTCATGCACACCGGATGTTTGGTGATCTGATACCCGACGTTACCATTGTATTTTCCGAACACTACAATGGCTTCCTGCTCGCCGCGCTGCCGCCAGGGGCTTTCATCGGACTGGGTCTGCTGATTGCACTGAAAAACATTATCGACAAGCGCGCCCGTACACGTACCGCCATGTCCCCGGCCGCCTTGCCGGTTGCCCAGGCCAGCCACTGAATGAATCAAAAAAAGCGTATCGAAATTCTTACCCGGCTGCGCAACGAAGACCCGGAACCCAAAACTGAACTGGGCTACGAAAACCCTTTCCAGCTACTGGTTGCCGTCATACTGTCAGCACAAGCCACGGATGTCGGTGTCAACAAGGCCACAACCCCTCTGTTCAAAAAAGTTCGCACACCACAGGCCATGCTCAAGCTGGGTGAAGAAGGGCTGAAGAAGCACATAAAAATTGTCGGGCTGTACAATACCAAGGCAAGGAATATCATAAAGACCTGCAAGCTTCTGCTGGAGAACCATGGAGGCAAGGTGCCGCAGGATCGTGAATCACTGGAAGCCCTGCCCGGTGTCGGCCGCAAGACGGCCAATGTCGTTCTCAACGTCGCTTTCGGCCAGCCCACCATTGCCGTGGACACACACATTTTCCGCGTCTCAAACCGTACCGGTTTCGCACCCGGCAAGAATGTTGATGAAGTGGAGCGCAAACTCGTCAAGTTCACACCGGACGAATTCAAACAGCACGCACACCACTGGCTGATCCTGCACGGCCGCTATACCTGCATTGCACGCAAACCGCGTTGTGGCAGTTGTATCATTGAAGATCTGTGTGAATACCGCCAAAAGACGGAAAACTGACGCCAATTGGCGACAGGAAAAACTTGCAACCCGGCCACTGAACTGAGTACCCTCTCACCCCGATTAATGGCGGATGCAGGCTATGCTGTTTGGACAGGACCGTGATCAGCTGCGTCGCTATTACTGCACGGCGTGGCAGACCCGCTGCAAGGGCATGCCACTGGACCCCCTGCAGAAACAGATTGTCACCGTGATTGAGCAACACCCGGAATACCATCAATTGGTGGAAAATCCGGAACGGGCAATCGCCAAAGACTATCTGCCGGAACTGGGGGAAAGCAACCCGTTCCTGCACATGGGGATGCACCTGGGCCTGCGGGAGCAGATCGATACAGATCGCCCCGCTGGTATAAAAAGGCTCTATCAGCACCTGCTTGAACAACACGGTGATGCGCACGAACTGGAACATAAAATGATGGAATGTCTGGCAGAAATGATCTGGCAGGCACAGAAAACAGGAACAGCGCCCGATGAGGTGCACTACGTGGACTGCCTGAAGTCCCTGGAGAAGGAACGCTAACCTGAAATTTTGTCAGCTGCCAATTCTGAAACTTTTTTACCACCCACTGGTCGTAACGGCTGTTGTTTACCATGAACGATGGCATTGAGACTGCCAGTCCAACCACGATACCCCCTGGGTACCGTTATATATAAAAGCCTTAAGGAGGCATACCATAATGTCCAAATCTACCTCTATGAACCCCCTGGCCCTTGCAATGGGCGCAGCCTTTGTCACCTCGCTGGCGGGTGCTTCCGTTGCAAATGCGACAGAAAACCCCTTCGGCATGACCGAGCTGTCCAATGGCTACACGGTCGCTGAGAGTAATATGAAGGAAGGCAAGTGTGGTGCCAAGCACGTGAAGGAAAAGGAAGGCAAGTGTGGCGGCAGTATGTCCAAGGATACAATGAAGGAAGGCATGTCCAAGGACAAAATGAAGGAAGGCAAATGTGGTGGCGAGAAAGCCAAGAAAATGAAGGAAGGCAAGTGCGGCGGTAGCATGGCCAAGGACAAGGCGAAGGAAGGCAAGTGCGGTGGCGAGAAAGCCAAAAAGATGAAGAAAGAAGGCAAGTGTGGTGAAGGCAAGTGCGGCGGCAGCAAGAAATAGGCTACCGTATCAGCCATGAAAATGTCCCGCTACCCCGTTAACGGAGCAGGACTGGGCCTGCGGCGGACCCTGATGGGTCCGCTGACAGAGCACCCACCTGAACAGATTGGCTTTTACGAAGTTGCGCCGGAGAACTGGATCGGTATGGGAGGTCACTGGGGCAAACAGTTCCGTACCTTCGCCGAACGTTATCCTTTTATCTGCCACGGACTGTCGCTTTCCATTGGCAGCCCTTCACCGCTGGATGAAACCTTTCTCCGCCGTGTAAAGCGGTTTCTGGATGAACACAACATCCGTGCCTATAGCGAACACCTGAGCTATTGCAGCGATGACGGTCATCTCTATGACCTGATGCCCATCCCGTTCACTG
>CAZVBD010000148.1:0-2690 GCA_964625255.1 uncultured Thiohalobacter sp.
ATCAGCAAGGCCGTTAACTGCTTTGACCGGTCATTGGCGAATGACTGTGAAAGGCTGGCGCCAAGCGTTGCCTGTGAAATGGGGTCCATAATAATCCTCAGCGCTGAAGCCTGTTACGCATTTTCTGACGCTGTATCGGCGTCATCTGCTTCCATCTTTTGTGTTGCTTCTGACGGAAGGCTCTCCGTTCCACCGGTGACATGGATTGCCATTTTTTTCGCAGCCCTTCACGCCGCTCCGGCGGGAGTTGCTGAAACCACTGGCGGCGCTGGCGCAAGCGTTCCTGTTTTTCAACAGGCAATGCTTTGAACCGTTCACGACGTTCACGCAAGGCCTGGCGTTGCTCCGGACTCATGGCCTTCCAGCGTTTGAAGCGCTGCCGGGTTTTTTCTTTCTGTTCCGGCGTCATGTTCTGCCAGCGTTTTACACCCTTGCGCAAATACGCCTGACGCTGCGGCGGCAGATGGCTCCAGCGCTCGGCAAAGGGCTTAAGCACCTTCTGCTCTGTCGCGCTGAGCGTATCCCAGGGAATGCTTTCCTCTGCTGCCACAACAGCCGGCAGGCCACTGATGACCAGCAGGATCAACGCTGTAAACCTAACGTGCTTCATCGTTCTGCTCCACCTTCGTCTCCGGGACCTGTGCCTTCACGCGGTCTTCCGGGATTTCATCGTCAAGGGGGTCCTGCCAGTTTCCCTGCTCATCCTCCCATTCACCGAGAAACTCCAGAAAATCCAGCGAAGGGACATCATCCGGAACCTCTTCAGCCGCCCACACCATCGGCATGATTAACAACAGTCCCAGTCCCCACCGGGTGAATCCCGCAGGGTTCAACTGCTTGCCTGTGTGGCATCCAGCCAGTCATAGAAATCCAGTTGTTCAATCAGTTCCTGGTCTTCCGACTGGGCGACCAGCTCCAGTGCTTCCGGATCAATACTCTGCAAACCGCTATCCTGATTGAGTAACAGTGCGATGGTCAGCACAGAGGCTGCCACAGCAGACAGGGCGGCAACCGGCAACCAGTGCGTACGCCGTGGACGGGCATCCAGCGCATTACGGCGTGCCGCAGCAAGGCGCGCAGCTGTCACCTCATCGAGTGCGTCGGCGTGCTGGTCCAGTGTCTGTCTGACCTGATCGACAAAAGGTTTATCGTCGTCACTCATGGCCAGTGGTCCTCCAGTTGTTCGCGCAGCCGGTGTACGGCACGCGAGTAATGTGTCTTTACGCTGCCTTCACTGCAACCCATGGCAAAGGCCGTAGCGGCAACGTCCATGCCTTCCCAGGCACGCAGCATAAAAGCCTGCTGCTGTCGTAACGGCAATGCCTGCAGCGCGTCCTGCAACTGCGACATGGCATCTTCGCCGATGATCTGCCGCTCGATACCCGGCTGCATATCCGGCAGGTTCTGAATGGCATCGCCCGCTTCACCCTCATCCTCACCACGAAAACCATTCAGCCAGACGCGAAAGCGGTTGCGCACCCGGTTGCGCCGGTACCCGTCACGGATGCGGCTTTGCAGGATACGATAAAACAGCGGTGGCCAGTCGGCAGACCGGCGGTCGCCATAGGACTTGACCAGCCCCAGCATGGCATCCTGCACCAGATCGAGGGCGTCTTCACGGTTTCCCGTGGCGATCTCGGCCATGCGGAAGGCACGCCGTTCAACCGTCGCGAGAAACGCCTCAATTGACTGCCCGGAATCCAGACTACCGTCCCCTCGCCCCCCAGGGGGCCCTCTCGACTGCGGCGCAGTCTCACCTTGCCCCCCAGGGGGCCCTCTCGACTGCGGCGCAGTCTCACCTTGCACCGATGAATCTGCCGTATTCTACCCACTTAACGGCCCGACATCCGGTCAGGATCAGCGTGACCCATGCTTTCTTGCAGCGCGATCCAGGCGGTGGTTGATGCGGTCGCCGCGACGGTCCAGGCGTGCATCGATACGATCGCCCCGGCGATCCAGGCGATTGGCGAGACCCGGCCGGCCATTGGCGGCAGCGCGATCTGCGGCCCGGTCATAACGGCGTTCAATACGGTCACCCTTGTTATCAAGGCGGCGCTCGATACGGTCGCCCTTGCGATCCAGGTAATCGGAATGTCTCTCCCCGGCACTCGCCAGCCCGTTACCCAGTAATGCAGCCCCTGCAACCAGTAGTGTCATCATGGTTTTTTTCATCGTTATACCCTCATTGTGTTGGAATGAATTGCCTTGTACACCCCCTTCAACGCACAATATCGCGGGCGGTTGACCGGACGGATGAAAAAAATATCGATCATGGCGGATAAGCCACAGATTCTGGAAGTGGCCGTACCATCGCCGCTGTTCCGGCGCTTTGACTACCGCGCACCGGCAAATACGGTAGCGCAACCCGGTATGCGTGTAGTCGTACCCTTTGGCAGGCGCAAGGTGGTCGGTGTGATACTCGCCGTGCGGGAACGCACCGATGTGCCGGATGCCCGCCTGAAAACGGCCATCACCCTGCCCGATACAACACCCGTGCTGGGCACGGAACTGATGCAGCTGCTGAACTGGGCAGCAAACTACTACCATTACCCGATTGGCGAAGCACTGGCCACCGCGCTACCGGTATTACTGCGCAGACCGGAACCGGCACCCGAAGCCAGCCGGCAGCGCTGGCGACTCACCGACGCCGGGCGCGAACAATCACCCGACAGCCTGCGTCGCGCCGTGCG
>CAZVBD010000148.1:2790-5043 GCA_964625255.1 uncultured Thiohalobacter sp.
TCCTGCTCGAAGGCGTCACCGGCAGCGGCAAGACTGAAGTGTATCTGCAAGCCATCACCCCCCTGCTGGAAACCGGTCGACAGGTGCTGGTGCTGGTGCCGGAAATCGGCCTGACGCCACAACTGGTGGAGCGTTTCAGTACCCGTTTCGCCGCCGATATCGCGGTACTGCATTCCGGCCTTAACGACCGCGAACGGCTGGATGCCTGGCGTGCCGCCGCCAGCGGTCAGGCCGGTATCGTGATTGGTACGCGCTCCGCTGTGTTCACACCCCTGGTCCGTCCCGGCCTGATCATTATTGATGAGGAACACGACGCTTCACTGAAACAACAGGATGGCTTCCGTTACTCCGCCCGTGATCTTGCCGTATGGCGCGCCCGGCAGCTGGATATCCCGGTGGTGCTCGGCACGGCTACACCATCACTGGAAAGCCTGTTTAACGTGCAACAGAAACGCTACCAACGACTGCACCTGCCGGAACGTGCCGGCCGCGCCATCGCCCCACCGTTAAAAATTCTCGACCTGCGCGGCCAGCCGATGCGCAGCCTGCTCTGTGCTTCGCTGCTGGAAGCCATCCGCGGGCACCTTGATAAACAGGGACAAGTGCTGCTGTTTCTTAATCGCCGGGGTTTTGCACCGGTGTTGCTATGCCACCGTTGTGGCTGGATGGCCGAGTGCCGACGCTGCGATGCACGCATGACCCTGCACCGCCACAGCGGGGAACTGCGCTGTCATCACTGTGGCAGTCAACGGCGCGCCGAAACCGTCTGCCCGACGTGTGACCATGACGACCTGTTGGCCGTGGGTGAAGGCACCGAACGCATTGAACAGGCATTGCGGGAAGCTTTCCCCGACGAAACCATTTTGCGCATCGACCGCGACACCACACGCCGCAAGGGTTCACTGGAAAGCGCACTGGCAGACGCACAATCGGGCAAAGCACGCATCCTGCTCGGTACCCAGATGCTGGCCAAGGGCCATCACTTCCCCCACGTGACACTGGCCGCAATTCTGGATGCTGACCAGGGCCTGTTCAGCGCCGACTTCCGTGCCAGCGAACGCATGGCGCAACTGATCGTGCAGGTGGCCGGACGCGCCGGACGTGCCGACAAACCCGGTGAAGTCGTTATCCAGACCCATTACCCCGAGCACCCGCTGCTGCATCGTTTGATTGCCGGTGGCTACCCGGCCTTCAGTGAAGCCGCCCTGCACGAACGCCAGGAAGCCTTGTTGCCGCCCTTTGCCAGCCTCGCCCTGCTGCGCGCCGAAGCCACCCGCGCCGATTACCCGCGTGAGTTCCTGCAACGCGCCCGTGAACTCGCCGAACCCCTGCGCAGCCAAAATGTGCAACTCTGGGGGCCGGTGGCCGCACCGATGGAACGGCGTGCCGGGCGCTACCGTGCCCAGCTCATGGTACAAGCCAGCCAGCGTGCCGAATTACAGCACCTGCTCAAGCACTGGGTTCCGCAACTGGAGAAGGAGAAAACCGCACGAAAGGTACGCTGGTCGATTGATGTTGATCCGGTGGATACGTATTAGTTGAACTCCCCCCGCCTTCGGGGATAATGGGCGGCTTTCCAGACTGTCCGGAACCCATGAAACAGCAGCTTGCCCCATTATTGTCCGCCGCCGTCGCGACGCTCCAGGCCGACGGCGTGTTACCCGCCGACCAGCCTGTGGATATTCAGCTTGAACGCACCCGCGACCGTAAACACGGTGACTTTGCCAGCAACCTGGCGATGATGCTGTGCAAGGCGGCACGCAGCAAACCGCGCGACCTGGCGGAAAAACTGGTCGCCGCGCTACCCGCATCCGACATCGTCACCCGGGTCGAGATCGCCGGGCCGGGCTTTATCAACTTCTATCTTGCCCCGGCGGCCTACCACGCCATGCTGCGACAGGTTCTGGCCGAGGGTGAAACCTTCGGCCGCAGTGCTATTGGCGCCGGCAAAACCGTGCAGGTCGAATTTGTATCCGCCAACCCGACCGGGCCGCTGCACGTCGGTCACGGGCGCGGCGCAGCTTATGGCGCCACGGTTGCCGACCTGCTGGTCGCCACCGGCCACAAGGTACACCGTGAGTATTACGTCAACGATGCCGGCCGGCAGATGGACATACTCGCGGCCAGCGTTTACCTGCGCTACCTGGACCTTTGCGGCGAGGCCCTTACCTTTCCCAGCAACGGCTACAAGGGCGACTATGTCTGGGACATCGGCGCCAGCCTGCACCGCAAGCACGGTGATGCACTGCGACA
>CAZVBD010000148.1:5143-6562 GCA_964625255.1 uncultured Thiohalobacter sp.
CTGTGGTTCCGCTCCACCGACTTTGGCGATGAAAAAGACCGTGTCGTGGTCCGCGACAATGGCCAGACCACCTACTTCGCTTCCGATATCGCCTACCACATGAACAAGCTGGAACGGGGCTACGAACGTGTGATCGATATCTGGGGCGCCGACCACCACGGTTACGTGCCGCGTGTGAAAGCTGCGCTGACCGCGCTCGGCGACGATGCCGACAAACTCGATGTCCTGCTGGTGCAGTTCGCTATTCTGTATCGTGGCGGTGAGCGAATGCAGATGTCCACGCGCTCGGGAGAGTTTGTCACCCTGCGTGAACTGCGCCACGAAGTCGGCAACGATGCAGCACGCTTCTTCTACGTGATGCGCAAGTGCGAACAGCACATGGACTTTGACCTTGACCTTGCCAAGTCACAGTCCAACGAAAACCCGATCTACTATATTCAATATGCGCATGCACGCGTTGTCAGCGTCTTCCGCCAGCTTCCGGACAAGGGGTACACCTGGAATGCCGACCGTGGCGCGCAACACCTCGACCGTCTGTCTGAATCACACGAGGATGAACTGATCGTTGCCCTGTCACGCTACCCCGACGTGGTGGAGTCTGCCGCACTCAACCATGAGCCGCACCTGCTCGCCCACTACCTGCGCGAACTGGCCAACGCATTCCATACCTATTACAACGCGCATCAATTCCTCGTTGAGGACGCCGACCTGCGCGATGCACGACTGAACCTTATCCAGGCCACGCGACAGGTCATCGCCAACGGCCTGGGCCTGCTGGGTGTGTCCGCACCCGACAGCATGTAGGCCGGCTGTCACCGATGGCACGTACTCGCCGGAGAGCCGCGACCCGCCGACGCCGTAACAAGGGCGTTCCCGCCTGGCTGTGGACACTGGTTGGCCTGCTTGGCGGATTATCTGTGGCTGTTGTGGTTTACCTGCTGATGCGCCCGGTGGACACCACCACACCGCAAGCAGTCAGTGCGCCACAGGAAAACCCCGTACCGCACGAAACGCGTGATGTACGCAAGACTACAAAAAAAGTTATCCCGCCACCCCCCAAACCGCGGTTTGATTTCTACAACCTGTTACCGGAAATGGAAGTCGTTGTCCCCGAGCAGGAAATACGGGGCACACCCACCCGCGAAGGGGTGAAGCGTGTGGAACAACCCGGCACCTACCTGTTACAGGCAGGCTCCTTCCCCAGCCATCAACGCGCCGACAGGCTGCGTGCCAAACTGGCCATGCTGGGGCTGGAAACACGCATACAAACCGTTAGTGTCGATGGCAGCAAGACATGGCACCGCGTCCGCGTCGGACCCTATAAAAACCTGGCCGAACTGAATGAAGCGCGCACCCTGTTAAAACAGAATGGTATTGATGCCATTCTGATCCGCCTGACAAAGTAGCCGCTGAACCGAA
>CAZVBD010000149.1:0-2635 GCA_964625255.1 uncultured Thiohalobacter sp.
TTTCCTTCATCGTCAGACGATCTTTAATCCTGCACGTCGCAGCGGTACAAACTAGCACCAATCCCTCTTCTTATCGTTGTTCTGCACACTGGTGATGCACTATAGTGGTGCGTGACCGGTGTTAATTTGTGCTTGAGTCTCTCCTCACCCGCACACAAGCCAATTTCATATCATGTTTTACTCCGAGACAGCTAATGTTACTCATTGTTTTTAAAGAAATAGTTTTGCTTCATCAAGCGTCTGCTCCTGAGGCCACGAAAGCGGCGTATTTTTTGCAGATGTATGTGCATGCCCATGTCAGATGAGAAGCAACGGGTGCAACCGGCACGCTTGCTGGAGATGCAGAGCACCGCCGTGCTGCTCCTCGATGATGCATTGCAACTGCGTTATTTGAACCCTGCGGCGGAGAATTTATTTCAGGTCAGCCGTCGCCGGATTATCGGACAAGCCTGGTCCGCCATGGTACTGGTCTCGGAAAGCATGGAGGGTTATCTGCAGGATGCACTTGATCGACAACTTTCGTTTACCGAAAGGGAACTGGAGCTGTGTGCAAGCAATGGTCAGGTGATGATTGTAGATTTTACTGTAGCGGCGATCAGTCGCTCGGAGTTGTTACTGGAAGTGGTACGAAGAGATCGCTACATCCGTATAGCCCACGAGGAGCAGTTGTTGGCACAACAGCGCGCTGCCCGTGAATTGCTACGTGGTATGGCGCATGAAATAAAAAATCCGCTGGGTGGATTGAGAGGCGCTGCACAGTTGCTGGAAAGTGAACTGGAGGATGAAGAACAAAAGGAATACACGCAGGTCATTATGCGCGAGGCGGACCGGTTGAGGAATCTGGTTGACCGGATGCTTGGCCCTAACAATTTACCACAGAAACAGATGATCAATATCCACCAGGTGCTTGAACATGTACGCAGCCTGGTGGAAGCGGAAGGGAATGAGACTGTTCAGCTTGTACGGGAGTATGACCCGAGCATTCCCGATTTATGCGCAGATTCAGAGCAGTTAATTCAGGCGGTGTTGAATCTGGTGCGAAATGCGGTGCAGTCCGGTGCAGACCGGATAATCCTGCGCAGCCGCACGCAGCGCCAGGTAACCATCGGGCAGGAGCGTTACCGGCTTGCGGTGCGACTCGATATTGTAGATAACGGCAAAGGGATTGACGACACAATGAAGGAACAGATTTTTTATCCTATGGTAACCGGTCGCCCGGAAGGAACCGGCCTGGGCCTGTCTATGGCCCAGACCCTGGTGAATCAGCACAACGGCATTATCGAATTTGTCAGTGAACCCGGACAGACCGTTTTCACCCTCCTTTTACCCCTGGAGGAAGCATGACGGACAAAACAGGCGTATGGGTCATTGACGATGATCAATCTATTCGTTGGGTACTCGAAAAGGCGCTGGAAAAAGCAGGCATGAAGGTGAGCGCATTCTCTTCAGCCAGCGGAATTCTTGAAGCCTTGCAACACGGGCAGCCGGAAGCGTTGATAACGGATGTCCGTATGCCGGGTATGGACGGGTTTGAGTTGCTCAACGCAATCCATAGTGATTTCCCCGATTTGCCGGTTATTATCATTACGGCGCACTCGGACCTGGACAGTGCGGTGACCGCTTATCAGGGTGGCGCATTTGAATACTTGCCAAAACCGTTTGATATTGATGACGCCGTTGAACTGACCCGGCGTGCCATCGAGCAAAGTCGTGGACGGACACAAACGACCGGGACGGCAAACGGCCAGGCTGATACCGAAATAATCGGTGAAGCGCCCGCCATGCAGGAGGTGTTCCGTGCCATCGGCCGGCTTTCACGCTCCAATATTACGGTGCTGATTAATGGTGAATCCGGTACCGGTAAGGAACTGGTCGCGCATGCACTGCACCGGCACAGTCCGCGTGCTGATAAACCCTTCGTCGCACTCAACATGGCCGCTATTCCACGTGACCTGCTGGAGTCAGAATTGTTTGGCCATGAGCGCGGTGCATTTACAGGGGCACAAAATCAACGCGTAGGGCGCTTTGAGCAGTCCGATGCAGGCACCTTGTTTCTGGATGAAATTGGTGACATGCCGGCAGAAATGCAGACGCGTCTTTTGCGTGTGCTGGCCGACGGGGAATTCTACCGGGTGGGTGGTCACACGCCGGTGCGCGTTGATGTTCGAATTATCGCTGCAACGCATCAGGACCTGGAAAAACGCGTTCGTGAAGGCAGTTTTCGGGAAGACCTGTTTCATCGACTGAACGTCATTCGTATCCAGCTGCCGGCCATTCGTGAACGACGGGAGGATATTCCACTGTTGATGCACCATTTCCTGCAGGCTACCGCGCAGGAACTACGTGTTGATGCCAAGCAGTTGCTGCCTGCGGCGGAAGCCTATCTCAAGCAACTGGACTGGCCCGGCAATGTCCGTCAAATTGAAAACCTGTGTCGATGGTTGACCGTCATGGCGCCGAGCCAGGAAATCCGGGTCGATGATCTGCCCATAGAGCTGCGCCAGTCACCGAGTGCTGAATCGTCAGCCGTGCAAGGTTGGGAATCCGCCCTGCGCGCCTGGGCCAGTCGGAAACTGGCCAGTGGTGAAGATGCCTTGTTGAATGAGGCATTACCGGCTTTCGAGCGCGTCATGAT
>CAZVBD010000149.1:2735-6530 GCA_964625255.1 uncultured Thiohalobacter sp.
CGGACACAAAACGACCGAGCTGATCGGTGCCTGCTGAAAATGCCGGTCGTAATAATCCATGGACCGTTGCAGCTCCAGTGCCAGCCGGTTGGCCAGCTCGGGGGTTTCCTGCAACTGTCGATAACCGAAATCCATGTTACGCGCCAGGTAGAGTGTCGCGTTCCGTGTCAGTGTTACGAGGACATGATCTTCCTCAAAGAAAAGTAATGCCATACCTTCTTTGTCGGCGTCGAGCTGTGCGGCAATGTTGCGCATGGCAAGTTCAGGAATATCAATAATGCCCAGATCGATACCGGCCGCGTCAAAAGGCTCGATGAGCGACTGAACGGTTGAGGTACGTGATACCACCACGTAGAGACTTTCCTGTACACCACGTGCACCACTGGGTGGTGCGTCAAAGACATCGAGTAGCGCATCGTCAATATGAAAATCTATCCGGTCCCGGATGCGCCAGCGAACCGCTGCCTTCAGCTCTGCCGGCGGGACTTCGGGTGCATCAACCATCATAAGATGGTAGTTACCCATCGGAAGTAGTGTTGTTGTGCGGTTCCTGGAGAGCGTGAACTGGTGCTTCAGTTGTTGCAGGTGTTCCGCAAGTGACTGTCCCGGGTTGGGTCGGAACACGCCGGCTTGCTCAAGTTTCAGTCGTCCCGATCCCGTTTTCAGTACGGTGGCGCAAGCTGTTCCTGCGGAACCGGGTACCAGTGCGCTGAGGCGGTTTCCTTTTTGTTTTTTTGTAAATGAAAACACGTGGTTTCCTTGTTTTTCATGCCATTGTGAAGCGTCGTGGATTTCACCCGGCATGTCAATTGCCGATAACTTCTTCCCAGCGGACCAGGGCTACGGTATGACGGCCCGCTGTATTTTTACTGAGTCGCAGGTCTGCATCGACTGTGCGCACGGCCGGGCTATTGGCCGTCGATCCTGTACTGGCGGTGACGCGAATCCGGCAGACATTGCCTGGCTGTGTTGTTGCATGGAGCAATGAAAAACTGCCGCGGGCAACGTTGACAGGCCCGATACCCGACAAGGTGTTGCAGTCATTATCTTTGGCATACCGGAAGGCTGCATGCTCAATACCTGTTTCGACAATGAACAGCGCTTCAACCGCATCATTGTGGACAGCACTGTCGAGGAGATTACTTCCGCTCATACGTAGCAGTGTAACGGCCATCACCGACAGAACAACAATAATAAACAGTGCGGCGATTAATGTAACAGCGCCACCTTGTGTCTGACGTGAGGTCTTCATGGTTGTGCTCTCAGGGCTACACGACTGCGTTGACTGTAGGTCTGGTTGTGGGCTGTCAGCTGAATTTCAAATTCGATATAGGCCAGATCATTACCACCGGTCGCAAATGTTGTTTCATCACGGCGAAGGAAGTTGAAGGTCAGATTCTGTAGCGATGTAGTGAGTGGAAATGGCGCGTTGTGAGCCACTGAGTTATAACGGAGGTTCAGTTGTGAGGCGGCACTTTCAATGGTAACGCTCTCGCCATCGTTGCGTACGAAGGTGATGTTACTGGCAGACAACGGCGTAACGATTTCATAGTCTGACGGAGATAACGGGTTGCGGCGGATTTCCCGCAGTTCACGCACGATACGCTCACTGGCATAGCGCAGTTCAGCAAGAACTTGCAGGGTGGCCGCATTAGTGGTGTAGGCGCGTACTGACAGATTGAGGTATGGCGTGACCAGCACGGCCAGCAGTGATAACGCCGTCATGGCGATGACCATCTCCAGCAGGGTAAAACCGGAATGTTGCCTGCTTATCATCAGTAGTCCACCAGCACGAAAGTGATTTCAGACAAGGTAGTGGCTCCGTCATCTACAGAAACAATTACCCGTGTACACAGGGCAGTAGCAGGGCAGGCTGATGGTGGGACTGTCGGTTGGGTAATGGTTGTCGTGCGGTTAAAGCCGGCATAGTTACCCGTCAGCTTTTCCGGATAGATGCCGGGAACAACAGCAGCGAAGCCCTGGTTGCGTCGACGGCCAAGAATCAATTCGGCCTGTTCCTGTGACAGTTGTATTGCTGACTGGATACGCTGGTCATAGAGCATACTCAGACCGGCTTTGCTGAACAGTCCGGAAATCGGCACAGCAGCCAGCGATACGATAACGATGACGGCGATAAGTTCGAGCAGTGTAAACCCACCGGAACGGTTGTCGGGTGGAAATCTCACGGTGTCACCGTTACGAGGCCGGTTAGTGGCTGGACTTGTACCGTCGCTGTTGAACTGTTGCCCGTCAGGACCCAGGTTTGTACGGTGGCAAGCAGGTGAGAGCCGTTGCATGGCCGGCCGAGTGAATCAAAATCCAGATCCGTTCCGATGAGCGTAACACCATTTTCCAGGGTCACGACTTGTGGTTCACTCGTGTAGTCGGCAACAATCCTGTCGCCATCCGTTATGGCATAGCGGTCAGCTGATTGAACATCCAGTGTCAGTGCAACACTGCGGGTTGTCGCCATGGCTTGCGCGTGGCGAAGAGAGCGGGCAAACAGATCGGCCTGTGCTGGCAGTGACTGATCACCAGGTGCCCAGCGAAGCATGATGCTGCCGCCTGCAACGGTGAGTATTAACAGCACCGCAACCAGTTCAATCAGGGTGAAGCCGGAACAGGCATTTTGGGTCGGGGTGCGATTCATGGTAATGCGGGTCAAAAAAAAGGCGGG
This sequence comes from uncultured Thiohalobacter sp., assembly GCA_964625255.1. Taxonomy (GTDB): domain Bacteria; phylum Pseudomonadota; class Gammaproteobacteria; order DSM-19610; family DSM-19610; genus Thiogranum. Next base: position 5,413 of record CAZVBD010000149.1, read on the forward strand.
CAAACAGCCCACCCTTCCGTCCCGTTCCGGGGAGAGTGGGAATCAGCGAGCGACAATGTTTCCAATACAACCGACAAGGTCGCTGACAGCCTGGGTAGCCGCAGTACAGGTCGTATCAGTAAACGTCTCTACCTGGTAGTTGGTTCCGTTGATAACAACCTGAATGCCGGTGCTGACCGGCGAAATGTTCGGCCCGTTCACGTAAGTTGCCAGTTCGGTGACGGTCGGTAAAGAGCGCAGGTCAGCGATTGCCATGGCATGGCCGGAGCGTACGCCCGCCAGGGAGCCGTTCTGTGCGGCTATCAGCGCCTGGCTGGAAACGTCCACAAAGCGTGGTACAGCCATCGCGCCCAACAGTGCCAGAATAACCAGTACTGCAACCAGTTCTATTAGGGTAAAACCTGCTTCTTTTTTCATCCGTGCGCTCTCCTGATAGGCAGTGGGCCTGCGGGTTACTGGGGTGTTTATCGTCAAGTCCTCGTCAGTCCTTTAGAGAAAACCCTCGTTTCAATGTGGCAGGAGTCACAGAACCAACAATTCACAGTGCGACCTTATACAGATCCCACATGGGCAGGAAGATACCGCTCGCCAGCAGCGCGACCAGGCCGGCCAGCAGGATGGTGAGGACCGGTTCTATTGAGGTGCTGAGTTTATCGATGGCATAGTCGACTTCATCATCATAGTAATCGGATATATCCTTCAGCAGCTCATCCGTGGTTCCGGACGCCTCGCCGACTTCCAGCATCTGCAAGACCAGGGGGTCAAAAATCCCGGCGCCAATGGCGGTGTGGCTCACCGATTCGCCACGTTCGATACCATCGCGCATACTGAGTACGCGTTCCTCTATGTATTCATTATTCAGCGCACGACCGACAACTGACAGCGCGGGTACAACAGGCACCCCGGCATTCAGTACCAGTGCAAACAGACGGCTGAAGCGCGCCAGTGTGGCCTTGTACAGTACCGGGCCAACCAGCGGCAGGCGCAGTTGCTGTTTGTGCCAGGTGTAACGCCCGTTTCCACGCCGGATATAAAAAGACAGGCTGGCAAACAGAAACGTGCCGCCAACCAGTAACAGTTTCCAGTGATTGATAACAACGTCAGACAGGCTAACCAGG
>CAZVBD010000150.1:0-6510 GCA_964625255.1 uncultured Thiohalobacter sp.
ATCATATGAGTGAAGCGGAATTGATTTTTACTGCGCTCGCTGAATTGTCAACCCGGCAAATTGCCGAAACTGAAGATGCGACAGGCATGGATGAAAACAAAACAGCAGCTAAAACGGGTGGCAGGATTGCCAAAAAGGCCCGCAAGGAGTTGGAGGAAAAAACAGGCAGAAAAGTAGTTAGCTCTGATAATTACCTGCCTCAAGCGGCTAAAAAAATTGCCAAGGAAGCCAAACCAAAAAAGGCAAACCGTGAAAAAACTTCAGGGGAAAATCCGTGAAAAAACTACTCAACACACTCTATATTACTAAACAGGAAAGTTACCCGTATAAAGAGCGGGATACCATTGTTATCAAACAAGGCAAGTAAAAACTCGGTCAGTTTCAACTGGCGCTGGAGCATGAATAAGCAAACTATTCTGGAGTCCAGAGAGACTGAATCAATTCGATTTGATATCCATCCGGGTCCGTGACAAAAGCAATAAACTCATCCCCTCCCTTGAGCAAACCTGGCTCGCGAATGACGTTTCCACCTTGTTTTCTGATATCTGCACAAGCCTGCACACAATCCTTGACACCGATTGCAATGTGGCCATAACCAGATCCCGGGTTATATTGAGAGATGCCTTCGTTATAAGTCAGCTCCAGGACACATGTGTCAGATTCGCTGCCATAGCCAAGAAAGGTCAGTGAGTAGTTTTCCTCTGGCTGATCAAAAGTGCGTAACACACGCATGCCCATCACACGGGTATAAAAATCAACCGAGCGCTGCATATCGCCGACACGTAACATCGTGTGCAGTATTCTTTGCATATTCATTAAATTCCCGTCAGGTAAAGAATGGCGAATGCATCTGACGGCTCGCCTCCTCTACCGTCCTTGCGTCAAAGATACGGGTATAGAATGCCGCATTTAGCCTGGAGATCCCGGATGGAAAGTCGTTCAACGCGAATGCCCTGGCATTCTCGATCGTATCAAAAGCATCCAGGCCACCCAGTGTATTCGTATGAAGCCCGCTCAACCAGGTCTTCGCTATCAGGCCCGGTTGTTTCTTCAGGATCGGGTTACGTTCGCGCCAGGGCGCTTTTTCAAAGGGCACATTGACCTGTACCTCGGTATAAACAAATGCACCTGGCTTTTGATCGAGCCTCGCACCGAAATGCACTGAGTTCATATCGCGACTGGCTGCATCCACGACTGTGGCATTGAAGATACGCGTGGTCTGCGCGACACCAAATTTCCTGGCTTCACTCGGGAAATAACCGGTAACAAACCGCTGTGCATTTTCAATACTGTCGAATGCGTATAGTCCTCCCAGCGAATTGTTGTCAACACCAGCAAGCCAGGTTTTGTTCAAAAGACCGGGTTGCTGCAACAAAGTCTGATTCATGTCCCGCCAGGGGGCTTGTTCAAATGGAACGGAAATTTGCAGCTCGGCGTAAACAAATGCCTTTTGTGCCACAACTTTTCCCCTGGCAGTTGATTTAAGGTTTGACGAATCCGCAGCCGAGGCTGTTGAAATACCGATTATCGGTGCAAGCACAGCTGCCATGGCGGCCGTGAGTGTAAGCCCCATTATTTCCCGACGACGGTGGCAAATAACCTGACACGTGTCAAGCCTACTCCTGGTCTTGTTCATTGGTGTTCTCCATTAAATTTTGAGACCTCCGGGGAGACTGTCAGCCTCGGGCAATCGCCTCACCCAACTGCTCGTTGGTCATCGCCTGACCATCAAGATTCCACGCACCATCGACCGTGTGGACGACATTGACATAGATGTTGTCTTCAGGCTGTGTACCACCGGATAGTTCATGAATGATATCTGTTGCATCTTTGAAGAAGCCTGTTTGAATCTCTCTGCTATTGAAGGCAAACGACGGTGTTTTCCATTCAACCCATGCGCCGGAAGATTCCTTTCCTCCCGAGAAGGTCGATGATTTAGGCAGGACATGAACCGTAGCGGTGACGTTGGGTGTCATTACCTTGTTCCCGGACAGGCCGTGCCATTTCAACATCGCCGCTGTTAATTGAGCGATAGCCTGTTTTTCTGTTCCAGCGGGTAACACACCTTCGGTGAGTGTCAGTGTCAATGGCATGATGATCTCCTTTAATAAATGAATAGACCGGTTGGTATAGTTTCAAGGTATAAAAATTACGGCTCTCCTGGCACGCGTATCGACGTGATAGCCTTACCCAGGCGACGGATCACACCAGGATCGTTGCGCGCTTTCGCCAGTAACTGAATCCCTTCTATGTAGCTCAGCATGGCTTCAGCCGTTGCTTCTTCATCGACGGGTGGAAGTGCTCCACTCTGCACAGCATCAGAAATCGCCGTGCGAAAATAATTCACCAGCGAACTCAGGCAACCCTCGGCTTTCTGGCGCAGGACCTCATCCTGGGTAGCCTGCTCCATTACGAAATTGCCAAACGGACAACCGGGCAAGTGTCCGAATTTGTCGGTCTGTGCCTTCTGAAAGACATACAGTTCCTCGACAAATTTTTCCAGTCGTTGCAAGGGCGGTATCGTTGGCGAAAAAGCCCTGGCAACCAGGGTCTGACTGATTTGATCGCGAAACTGATCCATGACGGCCAGTGCCAGTTCCTGTTTGTTGTGGAAGAAATGAAAAAAACTTCCCTTAGAAACATCCGCCTGCCCACAGATTGTGGCCACGCCGGTGGCCGAATAACTCTGGTTGTGGAAAAGCTCGGCAGCGGTATCTACAAGTCGTTGGCGAGTGTCAGTTTTCTGCGTCATGGGGAGAATATAGTAGACCGGTCGGTATATGTCAAGCTGCAATAATGCGTGCTTACGATCAAAACAGGACTTATCACTAACCAAACAGCATAAATGCTGCCAGGACATACAGTAAAAGCGCGAAAACCTGTTTCAGTCGATCAGCCGGTAACCAGTGCGCCAGGCGGGCACCAAGCGGAGCAAACAGAACACTGGCGGCCGCGATCCCTGCCAGGGCAGGAAGATAGACATAGCCCAGACTGTTGGCGGGCAAAGCCGTTTCACCCCAGCCGGCAATAACAAACCCGGCCGCGCCGGCAACTGCAATCGGAATACCACAGGCAGAAGACGTCCCAACCGCTTCCCGCATCGAGACATTGCACCAGCTCAGGAAGGGAACGGTAAAACTTCCACCACCAATACCCACAACAGAAGATATGCCACCTATCAAACTGCCCACACCGAACATGCCCACCGGTCCGGGCAAATCGCGGTGTGGTGAAGGCTTGAATTTGAAGGTCATCTGGATGGCCACATAAAGTTCAAACAGGCCAAAAAAGGTGCGCAAGCCGGCAGAAGGCAAGTTGTCGGCGATGGCGGCACCCAACCAGGCACCCACTACTATACCCGGCGCCAGTCGTCCGACATCCCGCCAACGCACCGCCTGTCGCCGATGATGCGCCCATACCGATGACAGGGATGTAAAAATAATACTGGCCAGTGATGTCCCTATTGCCAGGTGCATTACAACAGGGTCCGCTATCCCCTGACGGACAAACATCGCGGCCAGAACAGGCACGATAATCAGACCACCACCGACGCCAAGCAACCCGGCGACCAGTCCTGCAATGGCGCCAAGTCCAAGGTAGAGTGTCATGCTTTAAATATTACCCGTTGGCGTTAACGCAAACGCCAACCTAAAACGTTTCAGCAATGACAACATCATCCAGGGAAAGCTGCCCGGGCCTCGGCCAGGCCTCTTTTGTTCCCTTGCCGATGGCAACAAACATGGCGATGACATGATCTTCCGGTAATTTAATAAGTTTGGCGACTTCATCAAAATCAAAACCGTCCATCGGGCATGAGTCATATCCCAGTGATTTCGCGGTCAGCATCAAGGTCTGTGCCACAATCCCGCAGGATCTCATCGCTTCATCCCGCTGTACCTGTTCCCGGCCACGGTAATAGCTATCGATTGCCGGAAGCATGAAATCCTGAATTTCTTTGGGTGCGTTCTTCCAATAGCGGTCCGGTTGTTTTTCCCACGCCTTCAGGTCAGCACAAAGAACGATGAACAGGGAGGTGTCTGTTACCTGCTCCTGATTCCAGGCGACTGCCCGTATTTTTTGTCTCAATTCATTATCGCGTACCACCACAAAGCGCCAGTTCTGGATGTTAAAGGCTGTGGGGGACAGAACGGCCAGTGATAACAGCTCCGTGATTTCTTCTTCTGTCATCTGGTGTTCTGGATCAAAATGTTTTACAGCACGTCGTGCTCTGATAGCTTCTTTGGTTTCCATGATTTTTTTCCTCCATTAGGGTGTTAACCAGGTGTTAAAGGCCAACCAACATTATCCGATAGCCAGTCTACCATCACACGCACTCTGGCGGACAATAACCGTGCGTGCGGATACACCAGGCTCAGCGGTACCGGGTCAAGCTCAAAATCCGTTAACACAGTGGCCAACTGGCCTTCGTGAATATACGGCATCACCTGGTAACAGTAAAAAAGACCAAAGCCTGTACCTGCCACGCAGGCTTCAACGGAAGCTCTGACCTGGTTACAAACAAGCTTGCCGGTCACCGGTACGGACAGGTGTTTCCCGTTATCCTGAAAGTGCCATGCTGAAGTCTGCGAAACACCTGTAAAACAAATGCAGGGCAAACCGGTTAACGCTTCGGGGTGGCTCGGCTCCCCCACTTCGTTCAGTAACGCCGGGCTGGCGCACACCACTTGACGGATAGCTCCCATGCGCTTTGCAATCAGCGATGAATCCGCCAGGTGCGCGATACGCACGGCAACATCAATACCCTCTTCCAGTAAATCAATTACGCGATCAACCAGTCGTAAATCAACCCGGGTGTTCGGGTACTGTTTTAAAAAACTTGCGACAGCCGGTGCAACATGCATCTCCCCGAATCGTACCGGGGCCGTTAACGTAATCTTGCCAGCAGGTTCAGCCTGATCCTGACCCAGTGCACGTTCGGTCTCTTCGATGTCCGCCAGAATCTTGCGGCACTGCTCCAGATAAAATCCGCCTTCCTGGGTCAGCGTGACCCGGCGCGTTGTTCGATTAAACAGTCGCACCTGCACTGACTGTTCAAGCGAGGCCAAAATCCTCACGACGGATGGCAGTGACAGGCCGAGTACGTTTGCGGCCGCCGTCAAACTGCCCTGCTCGGCAATTTGCACAAAGACAGACATAGATCGCAATTTATCCATACGATTATATTACTTTGTAATTCGGAGTAGTTAAATCTGTTTTTATGCATTTATTTCACATAATAAATCTTTCATCCTGTTCGCGAATCATCACTGACCGTGATCCGGTCAAATCACAGACAACAGGAGTAACACATAATGAAAGCAGCAATTCTGGTTCTATCAGACCCGAAATCAGGCTCGGAAGAAGCGTTGGGGCGTGTGTTTAATGCGCTTGCCACAGCTTTTGACTTTAAACAATCTGGAGACGACGTCAGCATTTTATTCCAGGGCACAGGTACGCGCTGGATCAGTGAACTGGACAACCCGGACAACCCTGTCCATAGCTTGTTCGAAGCCGTCAAAGACAAGGTTTATGGCGTATCAAGTGGTTGCGCAGATGTGTTCGGAGCAACTGAAGCGGTGAATAAATCAAATTTCAACATCATCTCGGAGAACAAGGTACCCGGCACTTCCGGTTTACCCAGTCTGCGAAGGCTTATAGCAGAGGGCTACACCATACTGCCCTTTTAACGTTCACTATGATTTCAGAAAAAAGCTATCACGAAGGTGAGCTGGCCGTTCAGCAACGCGCCAACAAAATTCAGGCCGCTCGCAGAACAGGCGCTATCATAAATAACCGTATACCCGACACCGCTATGCAGTTTGTAGCACAACAATCCATGGTGGTTGTCGGCAGCAGGGATGACCAGGGTTATGTATGGGCATCCCTGCACTTCGGTGAGCCGGGATTTCTATCTGCCCTGGATGAGCGCACACTGGTTCTGGAGCACCCCGGCCTTCATTCAACGCTTGATGATCCGCTTTGGAAGAACCTGCAAACGAACCCTGAGATGGGCCTGCTTGTTATTGAGCTGGCAACACGGCGACGTTTGCGTGTCAATGGCAGCACCTGCCGGTCTTCTGATGACCGTATTCATATCAATGTTGAACGCGCTTATCCAAACTGTAGTAAATACATCCGGCGACGTCATTTGACATACCATGGGCCACAACAAGCCATGTCATATCAATCAGGCTTGCGGGGAAACAGATTAACGCCCGCACAGCAAAGGCTGATCAGAGATGCTGACACTTTCTTTGTCGCCAGCGCTCACCCGAAACAGGGCATGGATGCCTCACATCGGGGCGGACCGCCTGGATTTGTCCAGGTACTCGATCCACACACACTGCGCATACCTGACTTCCCGGGCAACAATATGTTTAACACGCTCGGCAATTTTTACAGCTATCCGCGAGCAGGTCTGGTATTTATCGACTTTGACTGCGGACAGGTACTCCAGCTCAGTGGACGAGTCAACATCCTGTGGGATCAAAATGACCCTCAGGGCGAAAC
>CAZVBD010000151.1:0-1911 GCA_964625255.1 uncultured Thiohalobacter sp.
GACTCATACTTTTGTAGGATGGGGTCAGTCCGGGAAGCGTCCGATAATAGACTCATGACCATGCGTGTATGGAAAACACCGTTCCAGCAGAAGATTGAACCTTACCTCGAATCGGTGCGACCCATCGTCAGTATGGGCAAGTTTTATCACAGGAGAAACGACAATGATTAAAACACACCGTAGTACCGAGCAATCCATTGGCCGGTGGGTCGTGCTGATCGCCACGTTGTTACTGACCTCGACACTACAGGCCGCACAGGTCGGGGTTGACTGGCAATGGGCCAATCCCAAGCCTCAGGGCAATCCGTTTAATGCCGTGGCCCACAACAGTGTGATCACGACCAGCATCGCCGTTGGCGATCTTGGCAGGATCATCGCCAGTTCGGATGCCGGAGTGACCTGGACAGTGCAGACATCGGGTACAGTTCAACACCTGAACGGTGTCTGGCAATGGGGTATCGGCTTTATGGCAGTCGGTGACCAGGGCACGATTCTCATGAGTTTTACCCAGCCAACCTGGGGGGAGGCAGTCTCTGGAACGACAGCTCGCCTGAATGATATCGTTCGCAACGGCACCACAAGCGGTAGCTTGTTTGTTGTTGTAGGTGATAACGGTACCATCCTGTCCAGCACAGATGCTGTTAACTGGAGTGCACAAACTCCCCCCTCCGGCGCAGGCAATCTCATGTCAGTCGCCTGGAGTCCAACCCTTGGTCTGTTTGCTGCCGTGAGCGATAGCGGCAGGATCCTGGCAAGTGTGGATGGTATCAGCTGGACTTTTGAGTTCTTCACACCACCCGTCAGTGGCTTCACCGCACCTTCCGGGTTCAGCGCTGTCACCTGGGACAGCACCAACAGCCAGTTTGTCGCTGTTGGTGTTTCCGGTATTGTCGAGCTCAGCACGGACGGGACAAACTGGACGCAACAAACGGCACCTACCACAATAACCCTGACAAGTGTTGCACAGCAGGGTGCGACACTCGTAGCTGTTGGTAAATTCGGTGGTATCGAAACCAGCACAAACGGTGGTACAAGCTGGACGGAACAGCTCTCAGGCCCGGATTTGATGGGTGTAACCAGTGATGGCAGCCAGTTCATTGCCGTGGGTCGTGGCGGGCGGATTATAGGCAGCAGCAATGGTGTGACGTGGTCACAACAACAGCCAACCACCAGTGTGACCGATAAGAGAATAAATGACGTTGCCTGGAACGGCGCACAATTTCTTGCTGTTGGCGATAATATTTTTGACGGGAGCGGGAATCCGTCCACATTGAGCAGTACCGATGGTATCAACTGGAATCTGAACGGTGGTAGTGCTGAGGCCCCCACCAGAGCAGTGATCTGGAACGGGTCACAGTTCGTGGGTGTGGAGGGTAATTCCGTTCTAACCAGTCCTGATGGCGCAATATGGACAGGAACTCTCGTTACGATTGGCATTAACCTTTTCGATATTACCTGGGATGGTGCACAGTTTATTGTGGTCGGTATAAACGGTGATATTTTCACCAGCCTGGACGCTGTTAGCTGGACGGCACGTACATCGGGTATCAGTAATGCACTCAATGCCGTGTCTGGCAACGGTTCAGTTGCTGTCACCGTTGGTGATAACGGTGCTTTGTTAAGCAGCAGTGATGGTGCAGTTAACTGGTCCGCCCCTTCGGTGCCCAGCCTCGGAACCACCAGTCTATTCGACGTTATATGGAACGGTACGCAGTTTATTACCGTGGGTGATGGCGGGACAATCCTGACCAGCTCCGACGGTACAAGCTGGACCAGCCAGACCTCGGGTACGACCGACAGACTGCGTGGCGTTTTCTGGGATGGTGCCCAGTTTATCGCGGTAAGTGGATTAGGAGCCGTCATCACCAGCCCGGATGGCGTGACCTGGACCAGCCAGACATCCGGTACGAC
>CAZVBD010000151.1:2011-6502 GCA_964625255.1 uncultured Thiohalobacter sp.
GGGTTTTCGGGAGCCATGCTGTTGCTGTTCATCAGCAACAGCATGGCTCCCGCTATTGCCGGCAGTCCCGTGCTGGTTTCGCCGGGACAGTTGTCCCGGCCGGTTGCTCCAGCTGCCAAAGTGACGCCGGCTCTCAAGCCGCCTGTAAAACGTGCTCAACAGGTCATAAAGGCGCCACTCAGTCCGGTACTCAAAATACCGGCTGCCACGCCGCCTGTTGTCACAACACCGGTTAAACCTGCCGGCATACCAGCGATCAACTCGTCACGGCAACCACCCATACGGCGCCCGATTGTGCCAGTGGTTCCTGCCGCCAGGTCAACAGGCCGGTCGCCCGGTTTTGTACTACCACCGTTGCCCGGTTCAAAGCGGTTCGGACTCGGCAAGCCGGTTACCGGCCCGGGTGGCAAATCGTTGTTGCCCCCCGGCGCGACTGGCGGACCACGGCATGTTCTGGACGGCGGCCGGCCGGCCACGGTTCGTGCACGCGGTGTTTCCACCACCGCTACGGGCGCCATTCAGCCAGACCTGATCATCGAGGATATCTCCCTGGATGCATCGCGCCGTGCCGTGCTGGTGAAGTGGCGTGAGGCTAACCATCGCCCGTTACCCGCCGGTGAGTTCAACTGGATAGTGGGTCTTAGGGAAGCGCACATGGCTTCGGCCGACCGTTTGCAGGAAGCCGGGGATAGCCTGCAGCGATTATCCGGTGCCAACCCGTTTCGGCGCTCGCCTGATCGTTCCGATGATTCCACTACGCGTACTTTGGAGAGTGTACCGGGTGCCACACCTATAACTCCGGATGGGGGGGCGGAGTCTGTTGCCATGATGCCGATCGGCAACGGTACCGTGCAGGTTGCTGAAGGTGACAGCCGCGGTCAGTTCCGCGCACCGCTTGATCTGTATGCCGACATATTGCGTGACCAACCTTATCTGACGGTTAAAGTTCTTCTGAATACGAGTGGGCGATATCCGGAAGCAAGCCGTGATAATGATACCTTGACCAAGCAGATTCCCTATCCGCGGCATACCGGTTCGCAACTGGTTCCCGGAGAAATCCCGTCACAGGTGATCGCGGTGAGTAGTCGGCCGGCACGGGGGCGCGAGTACGTCACGGTACGTTATTCACTGGCAGGTAGTCGGCCCGGCCGCCTGGGCATTCAGTGGAAAATCGGAGGGATGGTATTTCCTCTCGATTGCTATCCCAATAGCGGCGATGGCTTGACCAGTGCTCCACCGGGTCTTAACCAGCAACTGACATTTGTCTGCCAGATACCGGTAAAGCGTCAGGCCCAAGCTGACCGTACTAGAAATGCGACTATCACCACGTTGTTTTACAGTGGCGCCGGCAGGCGCCTGCAGGATTTTACGACATCCGCCGTACTGCATTTTCCGCACAGTACGACCGATGTCGCCGGGCGCCCTGACCTCGATGTACAGATCACCCTGGCGCAGCGCTATCGCGGCAAACCCTGGGTTACCGTTCGTGTCAGGAATGGAGGGAATGCGCCCAGTCCACAGAGCCGTGTGATGGTGGACGCCTTGCCGACGGATGACGGTGCCTGTCGCTGGCCACACGGTGCGAGTAAAACGATACCGGTATTAGCACCTGGAGGCGTCTTTGACGCGACCCTGCCCGGTGATTACTGCCACGGTGAACCGGGGACTTACCGCACCAATGCACAAGCGGACCGGATCAACCTGATAGCCCGGATTGACACCACTGGCAACGAACTGAATACGCGTAACAATAACGCCAACCGATTATTGAAAGATGCGCTTCGCGACTCACCTGCTGAAGGTCTGGTCACACGTGTCAATAGCGCCTTGTTGACGGATCCACCCACCGAATCTGCTAATTGTGCCTATCGTGATGCACATATCCGTATCGATGGTGGTCCCTTCAGCGCGCCGATCACAGCGGAGTTGCGCAGTGATGTCGCCCAAACCAATATCGCGGCGTCTGCCATCCAGGTTGAATCCGGCACGCGACTTGTTGCGACGACCCGAGGCTGTACTGTACTCCCGGGGCGCTCCGTTGAGATTCGTCTGCACTATGCGAATGGCCGTAGCAGTTCGTGGCAGACCGTTCAGGGGCTGGGGCTAACTGCGCAAAGAAGATCTGGACCGTTGAAAGAGATACAGGAAGCACCGTGATAAGGCCGGGTTCAACAGAGCACGTTGGTTGGGGTAAGCACGCACAGGATGTGCCGCTTATCTGGAAAGGGTGGGTTGAGACAAAATTTGAACCTTTTTGTCCTGGTTTACGACCTATCCAGCGAACTGTCCTGTCACTGGGCAATAACCAGGGAGAAATAAAATGAAGTACATCACCTGTTTTAACTATCTGATTACGATGCTACTGCTGTTCAGCATTAGCTTGACATCCGCTGTCGCCGGCAAAAAACCGCTTGTTTCAACCGGATTGATATCCCAACCAACAGTAAAAACGGTGCCGGATAAATCACCTGCCTTACACGTCCCATCGGCGCTTGCACCGGCGAACCAGGCGGCAGGGCAGGCCAGGACCATCGGCGAGGCCAGCGGTAGGATGAAGCAGGTCAGGGAGATGCAACGCCTTCGCGATTCGGGTTCGCCCATTGATCAGGCGCGCCCTGGGCGCAGTGGGAATGAGCGTCAGGATTGTAGTCGCAGTGCGAATCGGGCCGCCTGTCTGAGGAACAGCATGAATGCAGGTAATACGAATAGCTTGCCCAATGGTGATACGCAGCGCTCCATGCAGGCGTGTTTGCAGGCGGGGGGTAATCCGGCGACTTGTGGGCAGGGAAGAAGCAAAGGCAGGCCTGCTGGATCAGCAACTATTGGCAATGGTCCGGGAAATCCAGCTGATGTGGTCAATAATCGATCTGGACGTGGACAGGCAGAGCAGGATGGGGGCAGCTCGAATGCACATTGGGGTCAATGGCAGTCAGATACTGATGATGAAACTGGAGAAAGTATTAAGTACCGCACCTCTCAAAACGATGATGGTACGACGACCACAGAAAGCTATTCTCGTAATTCCAGGACTGGCGAGAGCGGCTATGAATCTGTAACCAGGGACCGTGATGGAGAAGTTCTGGACGATTATTATTCCAGTACTGACAGGAATGGGGTGACCAGAGACAGGTCTACGGCCACTTTTAACGCAGGTAATGGATGGACAGCTACCCAGAGTAGTGGGACGGGTAGACGGGGTTCGACGATAGTCATCGGTCCAACCCCCGTCACCCCGGGCAACCCCGATAACCAGCCTTCCCCCGAGGGTAGCAATGGCCCGGCGGATAATTGTAACTGGAACCCTGCGCTTGGCCGTTGCATGAAACCTCATGCAGATACGAAAGGCATGACCTCCCGGCCCGGTCCGAATGGTGAAAACCCCGGTATTCAAACGGGGGGCTTCGCACCACACATTGGTTCGGCGGCGGTGACCAACTGTGGTGATGCCAGTTCGGATGCCTGCAACCGGGGTGGCTTCGGTCTCAGCAGTGGAGGCACACCGCTGGACATGAAAGACCCGGGACAGGGTGTACCCGCTGGAGGTGTGTCAAAATAGTCAGGCTTGATGATTACAGTATGAAAATTTACCGGAGGAAGTGAAATGAAACTTAAGAAAGGTATGTACTCAATCGCTTTGTTGGCAGGAGTGGCTCTGACGGGCACGCCAGGTGCATTCGCCGACGTGACGGTGGTTTACAAAATGTCCTCACCGGATGGTAGTGGTATGCAAACCATCTTCTATACCGACGAACAGCATGTGCGACTCGATATGACCGGTGCGGCCAACAACAAAACGACCATGATGAAACTGGGTAACAAGGTCTACGCGATTACCGGTGAAGTGGTTCAGGATATGTCGCAACTCGCCAAAATGATGGCCTCCATGGGAATGGGTAAGAAGGGCGGGAACAAGGGCGAGAACAAGGCGCAGACCTCAATTAACTATGAGGATACCGGGAAAACTGAAACCATTGCCGGCATACGCGGCAAGGTGTACCGCTTTGTAGAAAATGGAAGGTCGCATGAGGTTGTACTGGGAAAGAACAAGGATTTGCAGGATGCGACACTGGGTGTTGTGGAGATTACCAAAGCCGCGACAGGGATGATGTCATTCGATACCACGAACGGAATTCAGGAAGACGCTTCCCTGAAGAACATGGCTCTGCTGCGTCTGGATGATCGCGTGTTATTGCAGTCGATAAATACCCGCGCCATTCCTGCTGCGACGTTTAAACTTCCCTCCGAACCGCAACAAATGGGTGGCATGGGCGGATTGATGAAAGGCGTTTTAGGGAAATAATGGCTGCTCGTGTGGTTGTCCTGAAATTATGATCAGGCGTAACGTAATGGCACCAATATTAAACACCCTGGCTTTTCTGCTTTTGTTTTTCGACGGTAGTATGCCGCGTGCACTGGCTGCCGGGAAAGCGGATATTTCGCCAAAGCCGCTGTTGCGACCGGTGATAAATGCAGAAATTCGTCCGGTTCCGG
>CAZVBD010000152.1:0-6448 GCA_964625255.1 uncultured Thiohalobacter sp.
ATAAAGGTCAACTAAGGTCAATTAGAGATTATGATGTCTGGAATAGACTGACAGGCAAAAATCTTGACATGTGCCCAAGGTACAGGTTCTAGACTATAACTTGAGAGGTAGATCAGGAAACCAGGGAGGATGCAGACATGACAGATACAATTGACAAAAAACGTCGGCGCTTGCTGATAGCCGCCGCCACTGTGGTGGGCGGCGCAGGTGTCGTTGCTGCGGTTGTCCCGTTTATCGAATCATGGAATCCCAGTGCCAGGGCACGTTCGGCGGGTTCCCCGGTGTCGGTCGATTTCAGCAAACTGGAACCCGGGCAGCAGATGGCCGTCAGTTGGCGAGGCAAACCGGTGTGGGTGCTTCGACGCACCCCCAGAATGCTTGAAGACCTGCAATCATCCGCTCTCCAGGACAGCTTGCGTGATCCGGATTCAGCGGTAGCAACCCAGCAGCCGGTTTATGCCCAGAATGAATTCCGTGCTATTAATCCGGAGTATCTGGTGGTTATCGGCATATGTACCCACCTGGGTTGTGTGCCCACATTCAGGCCGGATGTCGCGCCTGCTGACCTGGGGCCGGACTGGCTCGGGGGATATTTCTGTCCCTGTCACGGTTCACGTTTTGACCTGGCAGGCAGAGTATACAAGGGCGTGCCAGCACCGACTAACCTGGTTATACCGCCTTACCGGTTTATTGCAGAGACGAAAGTGACTATTGGAGAGGATACGGTTCGCACCTGAGAGGAGATAAGTCATGTTTGGATCAGACGGTGGATGGGGGTTTGGCATGGGACTTGGTATGTGGGTTTTCTGGATCGTATTGATCATTATCATCGTTGCCATGATCCGGGTGATCAGTCCGGGTTACGGCACATCACCGCCCGATAAAAACCCCATGGAAATTCTCAAGGCACGTTTTGCACGCGGTGAAATCGATGAGGAAGAGTTTAACCGGCGGCGAAGTGAGCTGGAAAAGTAAATGAGACGACAAGGTGAGCAACCATGACACTGGAATACGCCTATGGCATGTGGATTATCGCAGCATTCAACGTTGGCCTGTTCCTGTTTTTCTTCCTGAGTTTTATGCCGCCCAAAGGTCGGCTGGAATGGCGTAACCTGGGTATCGTCACTGCATTTCTGGTCGCGTTATTCAGTGAAATGTACGGTTTTCCACTGACCATCTATCTGTTGACCGGCTGGCTGGGCGATGCCTACCCGGTGCTGCAACCTTTTAATCATAAATTCGGGCATCTCTGGGTTGTGGCCTTTGGGGGATCGACCCTTGCCTGGGCGTTGGTCATGGCGGCAAGCCTGGTATTAATGATATCGGGTTATGTATTACTCTCCAAAGGGTGGCGACAGGTGCACGGTGGAAAAGACAGAATGATTACCGATGGCCTGTATGGTTATGTACGGCATCCCCAGTACACAGGTTTATTTCTTGTGATTCTCGGATTTCTGGTTCAATGGCCGACACTGCTTACCGTGTTGATGGCTCCGATACTGGTTTATGCCTATATCAGACTGGCATACTCGGAAGAACGTCAGATGATCGACCGGTTTGGTGATAAATATCACGAATACGCACATCGTGTTCCGGCATTTATCCCACCGCTGAGCCACTGGAAAGACTTTCTTTTGACAGAGGTTCCGGATAATAACAATTTGAGAGGTTTGAACTAAAAACTCACACTGTGGAAAAATCACGTTCTGTTCGCATTGGTATCGTACTGAGTTCCGGTGGTGTGCGTGGTGTATACGCACACAGCGGTTTCATGCAGGCGATTAAACACCTCGGCATCCCTATCGATGCCGGTGCGGGTTGCAGTGCCGGTGCGCTGGTGGGCGGGTTTATGGCCAGTGGTACTTCGCTGGAAAACTGGATCGAAACGCTGGCCGGTATCGACAGTCGCACTTTCTGGACGCCGGATTCTGTCACCCGTTTTATCTGGGAAATGGTCGCCCACAAGGGCCGGGGCTATAGCGGCCTGTCCGATACGCAGGCGGCCCTGCAATTTACCCGGGATAACCTGAGTGCGGATACCTTTGAAGCGTGCAAATACCCGTTTCACGTACTGGCCGTCAACCTGGGTACCGGCAAGAAGATGGTGTTTTCAGAAGGTGAGCTGGCGCCGCGCATGACCGCCAGTGCAGCGATGCCGATTCTTTATGAGCCGGTGAAGATAGAAAATGAATACTATTGTGACGGTGCCCTGATCGACTTTGCGCCAACGGATGCTATTTGTTGCCGTCACAAGCTGGATGTTGTGATTGTGCATCATGTATCCCAGCATTTTGGAATACAGCGTGATATTGATGCCGCCCTGAAGGACTCGTGGGCGATGCTGGAAGTTATCAATCGCCTGGTGTTCCGAGAGAAACCCTGGTACCTGTCCGAGGAGCCGCTGACGTTGCATCATTGTCCCTGTGGCTGTGGGGCTGTCGTGGTTGCTATCGTACCGAAACTGCCTTACATGCGCTGGCCGGTTACCGAAGGGGGCGATGCCGTGCAACAAAGTGCAAAAGAGCAAGCAGAGAAATTGCTCAAGCCCTATATGGATAAATTAATGCATGATCCCCGCAACGAGTTGCTTTTGTCGGGCAGGTCTGTCGGTCAGCCAGCCAGCGGATGCGGGCATGAACATGATTGATGACCAGAACAACTTCGCTTACCCGGAAATTACTTTCTGATGAGTCTGTCGCCCGGATCAGCCATTGAGATATCCGGTGCTGGGCCGGCCGGTCTCGCAGCGGCACTCGCCATAGCACGTGCCGGCCGGGCAGCGTGTGTTTACGAACGGCGTGAGGATGTCGGAAAACGTTTTCACGGGGACTTCCAGGGACTGGAGAACTGGACGACAGATACCGATGTTCTGGATGAACTGGGTTCTCTGGGTGTCGAGGCAGGGTTTGACTACACGCCATTTCGTGAGGTGACCTGTTTTTCCCCGGATGGCAGACCTCGTGAATTTCATTCGGCACAACCTTTATTCTATTTGATCCGTCGAGGCAGCGAAGCAGGTTGCCTGGATATGGCGATGAAACAGCAGGCGCTGGATGCTGGCGTTGAGATTCGCTTCGGAAAGAAACTGGACAGACTTCCCGCCGGTGGCATTGTGACCCAGGGGCCTCGTCGTGCAGACGCAATTGCCGCCGGTTATTTATTTGAGACCGATATGGCAGACGGCGCTTATGCTGCCATCTCCGATCAACTGGCACCCAAAGGTTATGCCTACCTGCTCATCTGTAAAGGTCGCGGGACGCTGGCAAGCTGTCTGTTCGATGATTTCCACAATGAACGTCATTACCTGGAAGAATGCGTCGAATTCTTTACCGAAAAGGTTGGTGTCAGTATGAATAACCCCCGTCGTTTTGGTGGTGGGGGTAACTTCTCACTGCCGCGTACAGCGCGCAAGGGGAACATTCTCTACGCAGGTGAATCGGCGGGTTTCCAGGATCCACTGTTTGGTTTCGGTATCCGCTGGGCAATGATATCCGGTGCGGAGGCAGGGCGGGCACTTGTAGACGATGATCCCGCCCGTTATGAGCGGGTCTGGAAAAAACGCCTGAGAGCCTATCACCAGACAGCTGCGACCAACCGCTGGTTCTTTGACCGCCTGGGTGACCGTGGTTATGCGTTAGCCCTGCGAAAATACGGGCAGGAACAGGATGTACGTGACTGGATGAAAAAAGCCTATGCCCCCCGGTTGTGGAAACGGGCCTGGTATTATGCCGTTGCATCACGGCGCAACAAACCGTTGCTGAGTGTGCATGAAGATTGTGATTGCACCTGGTGTCGTTGTGAACGACATAGGCAAACTGCTGTATAATTTGCCTTATGAAGCTGATCAAGTGGCTTAAACAGCTCCGTATTCGTTACATACTCAGGCGTTACCCGATTTCCTACGCCTTGTGGAAGGCCGTGATGCTCAAGGCAGGTCTGCTGCGCGATCTGAGTTCAGTAGAGAAGGCCCGTTTGCGTGAACTGGCGACTTTGTTTCTTCATCAAAAATCCATGACGGGCGCGCACGATCTGCGCATAACAGATGAAATGGCGGTGATCATAGCGGCCCAGGCGGCTCTTCCGATCCTGGAGCTTGGGCTGGATTACTACAGTGGATGGGTTGAAATCATCATTTACCCGGGGGCTTTTCGGGTTAGCCATGAAGGCGTTGATCAGAATGGACTGGTTTCCAGCGAAGCACGCAACTTGAGTGGGGAATCCTGGTTGCGAGGCCCCGTCATTCTTTCCTGGGAAGACGTGGAAAATGACCTGGATTCACCTCATCCAGGTCATAATGTCGTTGTGCATGAATTTGCGCATAAACTGGATATGTTAAATGGCCGCGCCAACGGTATGCCACCGCTTCACCCTCGTATGGAAATTGAACAGTGGACGCAGGCATTGAGTGCCGCATTTGAAGTGTTACAACAGCAGATTGCTCACCAGCACCCCACCCGTATTAATGCTTATGCGGCAACCACGCCAGCGGAATATTTCGCTGTTGTCAGTGAATATTTTTTTACGGCCCCGGATATTCTTATGCATCACTGCCCGGAGGTATACCGGCAGCTGACACAGTTTTATCGTCAGGATCCTTTTTTACGCCGGCGTTTGTCGGAATAATAGTCAGCGATTTTCATAACGATTCAGGTCAAATAATCCGGACAGGACAGGTTTGTCACGCGCATATTCATCCTGGAACCAGTCTGAGATATTCCAGAAAGCGGGGTTGGTACGACGGACACCGTAACGATCAATAAATTTCTCATAGTCCTTGTTATTACGGATGGCCGCACAGCGTTTGGTGAAAGTATCAATCTCTGACAGTGCCACGGAAAAGAAGAAGTTGGGGTAGGAGCCTTCCATCCAGTTCACGACGGTCATGGTGTCCTTGTCGATATCCGAACGATCCCGTTCGCGGGCATCTGCAAGAAATGATGTGACGTTTTTGTATGCCTTGTTGCGGATTAATGTATAGGCCAGATCATGCTTCGGGTTGTCCATCCTGACCTTGACGAAAGCCACGTCAGGGAAGGCGTGCAGATTAGCCCCCTGCATGTTTGCAATTTTCTCCATTGCTTTATCGACTTTTTCGAAATTTATGTCCGGTTGTTGTCCTCGGCAATCAGGAACACCACACCGGTTCATGGCATCTGCCCGTTGTGCAATACCCGCAGTACGGTCAGTAATATACTGGTAAAGTTCCCGTTGTGGATCATTGGTTTTGTAACCACTCACGGACTCAACTTTTAACCAGTCATTCGGGGCGGTAAAGAACTTTTCCACACCGGTGCGCAGGCCAGCGTACCAGGCATCACGGATGGTTTTACGCTGACTGGCAGGCAGAAATATCAGGAAATGATCCTCGCCTTCCATGCGCAGGAAGTCCATATAGATCCGGGTGTTTATCTGGTGGACGAGCGTGCCATAGACATTAAAGCCAGCGACCAGCAGATAGTGAATCCGTTCAAACAGGGGATAATCGATGACCCAGGTCGTCTCCGGGTTTTCGCCGACCAGCCCGTAGGCAACAGAACCACTGTCGAAATGCCGAAATACGGTCAGCGCTGCATTGGGGTTGCTACCGTTACCATCCCAGATATAGTTCAGTGCATGCTTGATATCATGTGTATTGATTTTCTCGAACAAGGCCTGCTTGGTCGCCATATAGCGCCGCTGCCGTTGCCAGTAATCGGTCCATATGCTGATCAGGTTCAGGGTGTCGCGATTACCGGACGGTAATTGCAGGTCGTCCGCCGTGCTCCCGATAAACTGGGCATCATTGGTAAACACCGCCTGTTTGGGGTCAAAAAACAGCACCCAGAACCGGTCTTCAATAACATTCAGCGCGATCTGGCCACGGCAGACCGGGCCTTTGATAAATCCCTCGATGAAAAATCGTGCATCATCCAGGAGAAATTGATAACGCGATGTGGTCGGTATGGCGGCAAATACCTTGAACGGATTTGAGGAAAGCTCTGGCTGGTAGGATGGCAGTTCGCGGACTTCATAGTCAGGGTCCAGGAAAAGTTCGCGGTAGCGCTTCATGCGCCGATCCGAAAATTCATACACGATGTGATTTTTTATGACAATGCTGGGGTTGTACCTCTGCAGGCGGTAGTAAAACAGTGCGCCGCCGGGATCATCATAGGGTCGAACGGTCGGGATCTCGTCAATCGCTTGCCCGCTCGGTGTGGTGGAACGTACCAGGCGATAGAACTCACGTGCCGGTGACCCGACAAAACGAATATGCGCATGAAACAGGTGCTCATAGAGATAACGGCTGACCAGCTGTTGTTTTCTGGAGGACTGGTTCAGAAAACTTTCCCATTGTTTGATCTGCGGGAGGACCGTTGCAGAAGGACCCGGTGGTGCCGGTGCCGGTGCACCTTGAGCCAGCCAGGAAACGAGTGTCCTGTATTCCTGCCTGGGCAGGTCCGGCATGGCA
>CAZVBD010000153.1:0-6274 GCA_964625255.1 uncultured Thiohalobacter sp.
TGAGTGAAATTTGTGGTTCAAGGGATGAACGGCAATTTTCATTGAATAATCATACAACCACAAGGAACGAGGGTTATGGAATCTGAAATTCGTATTTTGCTGGTCGATCACCAGTCATTGGTTCGTTGCGGCATTCAACGGCTGCTCGAAGATGATCCGCAGTTTAACGTTGTCGGGGAAGCTTCCACGGGTGAGGAAGCTGTTGAGCTGTCGTGCAGCATGAAACCGGATGTCGTGCTGATGGATGTTCAAATACCCGGCATCGGGGGGATGGAAGCGACCCGGCGCATTTGCCGTGCCTGCCCGGATACCGGCGTTGTAGTTGTCACCGTTGAGGTGAGTGATCCCTTTCCCGCACAGCTGCTGGATGCCGGGGCGTCCGGCTATCTGACCAAACATTGCGATGTTGAAGAAATTACTGACGCTATACGTGCCGTTGCACGCGGGGAGCGCTACATCAGTGCTGATATCGCTCGTGAAATGGCTCTGTCCATGTTGCCCGGCAATGAGCAGTCCCCGTTTGACCGGCTGTCACAACGGGAAATGCAGGTCATGTTGATGGTGACGCAGGGACAGAGTGTGCATGATATTTCAGATCACCTGTGTCTGAGTCCCAAAACGGTCAGCACCTATCGCTATCGCCTGTATGACAAGCTGGGTGTCGATAACGATGTTGAATTGACCCACATGGCAATACGCCACGGCATGGTAGCCTGCACGGTCCCCACCTGACCTGATCGCCTGAATCCATCCTGGATGTGTAAGAAAATGGTGTATTTTTCTTAAGAAGCGCCCGGCGCTGTCGTTAAACCACAACAGGTGGAAAGACAGGCAGTGGTGCGATGGCGGTGTTACGTCCCTTTGCGAGGGCAGAAGATAATCCGGTGGATGTGTTGCTGGTCGACTCACGTCGACTGGTGCGCCAGAGTATCCAGCGCCTGCTGTCAGATTCCGATCATCTCAGTGTGACCGGCGAAGCTTCCAGCTGTGATGAGGCCATTCGGCTGGCGCGTACCTGTCAGCCACATGTTGTTATCCTCAATCTGCCGGGTGCGAGCGTGGATGTCCTGGATGGTGCCCGCAAACTGGGACGTCAGTTTCCGGAAATCCGTGTGCTGGTGCTGGCCGATGAGGCGGATATCCTTATCCAGGAACGTCTTCTCCAGGCCGGTGTGGCGGGGTGTATCAGCAGCGCTTGTTCGCTGGAAGAACTGATTTCGGCCATTGACACCATCCTGTCCGGAGAACGCTACCTGAGTGATGTGCTGGCGCAAAAACTGGCGGAACGTCGCTTGCCCGGTCAGGCGGGTTCACCGTTTGACCAACTGACACACCGTGAAATGCAGATTTTGCTGCTCGTGGTCGAAGGCAAGAATACGCGCAGTATTGCGCGTGCCCTGTGCCTGACCCAGAAAACGGTGAACGGGTATCGTCACCGGTTACTGGAAAAGCTGAATGTCGGTACCGAAGTGGAGCTGACGCACCTGGCGATCCGCGAAGGGCTGATTCGCATTCCGCAAATCGGTTAGAATCCCCGAAAACCTGAAACAGTTCCGTGATTTGCCGCTTTTCAGTGGTAATATCCGGCGATGGACGAAGCCGAACAATCTTCAGGACGGGGAAAACAATGAATGAGCCGACACGTATCCGCGCGCCGGAGCTGCCGGAAAATCTGGACTGGTTTAATACGGATGA
This sequence comes from uncultured Thiohalobacter sp., assembly GCA_964625255.1. Taxonomy (GTDB): domain Bacteria; phylum Pseudomonadota; class Gammaproteobacteria; order DSM-19610; family DSM-19610; genus Thiogranum. Next base: position 1,696 of record CAZVBD010000153.1, read on the forward strand.
TCCTCTGACGCTCGCCAGTCAGCGTGGCAAGGTCGTGTTGCTGGATTTCTGGACCTACTGCTGCATCAACTGTATGCATGTGCTGCCCGATCTCCACTATCTCCAGAACAAGTACCCGGACAGCCTGACCGTCATTGGCATGCACTCGCCAAAATTCGAGAACGAACGCGTTGCCGGGCAGTTACAAAAAGCCATTAACCGCCACCATATTCGGCATCCTGTCGCCAACGATACCCGCTTTCAGATGTGGCGTGCCTATGGCATAAAAGCCTGGCCGTCGATTATTTTTATCGACCCGGAAGGGTATGTGGTGGGCATTCTTCGGGGTGAGGGCCGTCGTCAACAACTCGATGAGTTAGTCCGCAAACACCTGGATGCTGCGGAAAAGAAGGGCGTGCTCATGCCTTCCCGTACACCTGCGGCAGTCAGGCCGGAACCGAAAACCACGCTCAGTTTCCCCGGCAAGGTGCTGGCGACCCGCAACAATCTTTACATAGCCGACAGCGGACGCAACCGCATTCTTGAGACCTATCACGATGGCAAGGTGCGGCGTATTTTCGGCAGTGGAACAGCCGGCATACTGGACGGCAACGAAACCGCCGCCATGTTTAATAATCCACAGGGTATGGCACTGGTCGGTGACTTTCTGTACGTGGCGGATACGGATAACCATGCCATCCGGCGTATTCACCTCAAGTCGGGTGATGTCATGACGCTGGCGGGTGATGGCAAGCAAGGACGTTACGTGGCGGACAGTTTCAAGGAACCCCTCGAAGCAAAGCTTAACTCTCCGTGGGATCTTGCCTATCACGAGAGCAACCTCTATATCGCCATGGCCGGTCAGCACCAGATATGGCGCATGAACCTGAACCATCAGGCGATCAAACGCTTTGCCGGTTCCGGCCGTGAAGATCTCGCCGATGGCCCGATTGACTCAGCCTGTTTTGCCCAGCCCTCCGGTATTACTGCGCTGGATAACACACTGTATATCGCCGATGCCGAGACGTCTGCCATTCGTGTGTTGCGGATCGATCAGGAAACCGTCAGCACCATGGTCGGTAAAGGGTTGTTTGATTTTGGTGATCGCGACGGGGTTGGACAGGAAGCGCGTTTGCAGCATCCACTCGGCATAACGGTTGACCCTGAACGTAATGCACTGTGGATAGCCGATACCTTTAATTCAAAGATCAAACGTGTCGATTTACAGACCAGTCAGGTCAGCAAGTTTAAATTCGGTATCAAGCTTGACGAACCTGGCGGACTGAGTCTGTTCCGCGACAAACTGTTTATTGCCAATACCAATGCGCATCAGATTGTTATGCTTGATCTGAGTTCACGTGTGGCCGAGGTCGTCAATGTCCGCGAAAATGACTGATCCTGTGTTCGATGAAAGTTGCCGGCGTTGTGAGAGGCTGAGTGGTTTTCTGCAAGAGGTATCGATACAACACCCGGACTACTTTGCCCGCCCGGTCCCCGCATTTGGCGATCCTGATGCCGGATTACTCATCGTCGGACTGGCGCCCGGCATGCACGGCGCCAACCGTACCGGACGCCCGTTTACCGGCGACCATGCAGGGATACTGTTGTACCGCACGCTGTATGAATGCGGTTTCAGTAATCAGCCGGAATCCATTGCTGCGGATGATGCGCTGCAACTGAATAACTGCCGCATCACCAATGCGGTGAAATGCCTGCCGCCGCAGAACAAGCCGGTAACGCAGGAAATCAAACAGTGCAATGATTTTTTGCGTGCCGAACTGTCCGGTATGCGTCCCGACAGCGTCGTACTCGCGCTGGGCAAGATCGCCCATGATGCCGTCCTGCGCAGCCTGGGTCTGCCGCTGTCAAAGTACCGCTTTGCACATGCCGCCGAGCATGCACTCGAACCTTTCACCCTGCTGGACTCCTACCATTGCAGCCGTTACAACACCCAGACGCGGCGACTCACGGGTGATATGTTTCGTGCTGTTTTCGAGCAGGCGCAAACACTGCTCAAACGCTGAGCAAGACGCATCAGGATATTGTCCGAATGGCCGAGACGGATGCCGATACAGCCTTTGATGCAGGCAATTACCTGAAAAACCTGACATCCCGCCCCGGTGTCTACCGTATGTTCGATGACACCGGCCAGGTGTTGTACATCGGCAAGGCACGTAACCTGAAAAAACGCGTCTCCAGCTACTTCCGGGCCAGTGGGCTGCCCCCCAAAACACGTGCACTCATGAAGCAGATGGCGACTGTCGAGGTGACGGTGACCGCTACCGAAGCCGAGGCGCTGCTGCTCGAAAACAACCTGATCAAGCTACATCGGCCGCGTTATAACATTTTGCTCAGGGACGACAAGAGCTATCCCTATATCTATCTCAGCACCCACGAAGAGTATCCCCGGCTGACGTTCCATCGTGGCGCACGCAAGGGGAAAGGGCAGTATTTCGGACCTTACCCGAGTTCCGGTGCAGTGCGTGAAAGCCTGCATGTATTACAAAAGATGTTTCGTGTCCGGCAATGTGAAAACAGTTTTTTCAGCAACCGCAGCCGCCCCTGTTTGCAGTACCAGATAAAACGCTGCACAGCACCCTGTGTGGGTCTGGTGTCCGGGCAGGATTATGCCCTGGATGTACGCCATACCGCACTGTTCCTTGAAGGGAAGAGTACCGTGCTGAATGCCGAGCTGGTCAATAAAATGGAGTCGGCTGCCACTCGTCTGGATTATGAACAGGCGGCGGTATACCGCGACCAGATCGCGAGTCTCAGCCGGATACAGGAACGCCAGTATGTCAGTGGTGAGTCTGGTGATATGGATATTGTGGCAGCGGCTGTGTCAGGTGGCATGGCCTGTGTCCAGGTCTTCTTTGTTCGCAACGGGGTGAACCTGGGTAACAAGGTGTTTTTCCCCAGAATCCCGCAGGACAGCAGCGAGCAGGAAGTCCTGTCCGCCTTCGTCGCCCAGTATTACCTGGAACATCCCGTTCCCGGACGTATCCTGCTCAGCACCGGGCTGGAAGATCTTCAGTTGCTGATGGATGCCCTGAGCGAAAAGGCAGAGCACAAAGTGGTACTGTCGTCACGGGTGCGAGGTGAGCGGGCACGCTGGTTACAGATGGGTGTGGAAAATGCACGGCAGGCGCTTGCGGCGCGTTTGGGCAGCCAGGCAGGCATGCAACGCCGGCTGCACCTGTTACAGCAGATGCTGGAACTCGATGAGGCACCACGGCGTATCGAGTGTTTTGACATCAGCCACAGCCAGGGGGAGGGTACGGTCGCCTCGTGCGTGGTGTTTGACCCGGAAGGGCCACGCAAGTCTGATTACCGGCGCTTCAATATCAGTGATATTACACCGGGCGATGATTACGCTGCGATGGAGCAGGCGCTGTTACGCCGCTATACCCGCCTGAAAAAGGAGGATGCCGTACTGCCGGAGCTGTTGCTGATCGACGGTGGCAAAGGGCAGGTCAGTTCAGCGCAGAAGGTGATGGAAGAGCTGCAAATCAGCGAGATTCTGCTGGTGGGTGTGTCCAAGGGGCCGGAGCGTCGGGCAGGCATGGAGATATTGCACATCCCCTCACAGCAACGCGAACTCGACCTCCCGCCGGATTCACCGGCCCTGCACCTGGTGCAGCAGATTCGGGATGAGGCGCATCGCTTTGCCATCACCGGTCATCGGCAACGGCGTGCCAAAGCGCGTAATGTGTCACCGCTGGAGGGTATTCCCGGTGTGGGTCCACGTCGGCGACAGCAATTGCTCAAACATTTTGGCGGTATGCAGGAAGTCGCGCGTGCCGGTGTTGAAGATCTCGGCAAGGTTGCCGGTATCAGTCATGACCTGGCACAAAAAATCTATGATACTTTCCATGGATAGGACACAATAAAACCATGCTCTGGACCATACCGAACATGCTGACGGTTTTCCGCATTGCGTTAATACCAGTACTTGTACTGGTATATTACCTGCCGTTCGCCTGGGCGAACGTGGCGGTGACAGCACTGTTCGGACTGGCGGCCATCACTGACTGGTTCGATGGCTACCTGGCCCGTAAACTCGAACAGGTATCACCGTTCGGCGCTTTTCTTGACCCGGTCGCCGACAAGCTGATTGTTGCTGTGGTACTGGTCTTGCTGGTGCAGAGCAACCCTGCCTGGTGGTTTGTGGTGCCGGCTGCCGTCATTATCGGCCGGGAAATTGCGGTATCCGCCCTGCGCGAATGGATGGCTGAAATCGGCGAGCGTGCCCAGGTGGCGGTATCTGTTATCGGGAAAATCAAAACCACTCTACAAATGATCGCCCTGTTGCTGTTGCTCTATCACGCACCAATCGGCCCATTACCAACGCGGGAACTGGGGATCACCTTGCTGTACCTGGCGGCAATACTCACCCTCTGGTCCATGGTGATTTACCTGAAAGCAGCCTGGCCAACACTGTCCGGACAGCAAAAATCCTGAATTGCGGCCGGGAGTTGACACCAGCCGGCACATCCCTACAATATGCGCCTCACTCGATGCGGGAATAGCTCAGCTGGTAGAGCACAACCTTGCCAAGGTTGGGGTCGCGAGTTCGAATCTCGTTTCCCGCTCCAAATTT
>CAZVBD010000154.1:0-6266 GCA_964625255.1 uncultured Thiohalobacter sp.
CCAGACTGTGGGCCAATTGTATGGTGGCAACAACGATGGCCTCGTCATTCTCATCATTAAGCATATTGGTCACGAATGACCGATCAATCTTCAATTCGGTAACGGGCAACTGGCGCAACTTGGACAGCGAGGAATGCCCTGTGCCAAAGTCATCAATGGACAGTTCTACACCGAGTTCACGAAGTGACATCACCGTGTACTTCTGCATGCGTTCCGACATGGCAATACTTTCGGTGATCTCCAGCATGACGGATGGAGGCTCTATCCCGTGTCTGAGAATCATCGCCGCAAATTTTACGGTAAACCCGGTATCCAGAAGGCAGTAAGGTGACAGGTTGATAGACACCGATTCGATGCGCTCCTTGCGGATCAGCGGCGCTGCCTGTTCGAGCGTACGCTCAATCACCAGCCAGGTCAGTGGAAGAATCTGTCCACTGGTTTCTGCCAGCGCAATAAAGTGTTCCGGAGATATCATCCCCCTGTCCGGGTGATGCCATCGCGCCAGTGCTTCCAGCCTCACCATACCCTGACCGTGCAGTGGCACAATAGGCTGCAAGTGCACGGCAAGGGATTCATCTTCAATGGCCTGACGCAGGTCATTGAGCAGCACCAGCCTTTCACCCCCCGAAACCAGAAGCTCCGGATAGTACATTTTGATACCGGTGGCAGTCTGCTGTTTGGCCGCATGCAAGGCAGTCTCTGCGGCCTGCACCAGCTCATGGGGATTACTGACGTGCGAGGGATACAGCGACACGCCGATTTTTGAACCAAGTGTCAGTTCGATACCGGACTGTTGCAACGGCATTGATAACCGGTGCTGAACAGACTCGGAGATTTCTTTCCAGCACTCGGCAGCAACACCCTGCGAGACAATAACGAACTGGTCACCGGCCAGGCGGAAAACACGGGTATCGCGATACTGCCGGGCAATATCTTTCAGACTGTCTGTAATGGTTTTCAGCACTTCATCAGCGAGATGATGCCCCAGCGCTTCATTGACATCGCGAAAACGTGGTATATCCACAGCCAGCACAGCGAGTGCACCACTCTCGCCAGGGTGTGCTTCCAGAAACTCTTTCAGAGAGGCGCGATTCGGCAAACCGGTCAGGCTGTCGTGCGTCGATTGATAGTAAATCTGCGCCATCTGTTCGCGGCGTTCGGTCGTATCGCGGGCAACGACAATAACCATCTCGCCGGCTTCGATATCGACACGGGTCATATGGATTTCGACCCAGCGCTTTCGGGCACCCGGTGGTTCGAGACGGCATTCAAAACATTGCGGCTCCCCGTCAAGAACAGCCTGTGTGGCACGTTCGAAGTGCGCCGCCGCATCCTTATTCCCCACCAAAGCGGTAATGGGCAGACGGCAATTGTGACGGGTCAGCTCACTTTCAGCGATCCCCAGCCAGTTTTCCATACGGCGGTTACAGCTGAGAAACTTGAGTTCGTTACACAGCACGAAAATGGCGTCGTTGGCACTATCGAAATAGGCGCGCAGCAACTGGGCGTAAAATTCGCCATCGTTGTCGTGCTGCTTGCCCCCCGACGTCTCATCCATATTGTGACCCTCAGCCCTCGCGCATAAATCCTTTCACACACGGGGGTTAGCGACAGCACAAGCACCAAACTGGAGCAGATTCAGGCAACGATCTCCGTCAAGGTAATATCACCGGTGGTATCGATAATCACCTCGTCAACATGCGGGACTCGACTGAGAATGTATCCTGACATCAGGTTCAGCATTCTCTTGTTTTCCGTATGAAAGGCACCCAGCGCCCGGTCTGCCACAATCTGGCAACGTTGATACAGATCGGGCTTCTCGACCCAGAAACGGCTCATCTGCCATCCCTTGTCCATATCGACATCCATTTTGGCGTAGAATTCCTCCGCCTCCTTCAACATCTGCTCCGGTACATCGATGTTGTAGGTTTGATCATCGATGGTCAGTTTCAATATCATCGTGGAATCTCCAACTCACGCTAAATTCAGGATACAACATGCTCGTTGTCATTCCCGCCGTACTCGGCAAGTCGTCACTCGAACAGGTTCGGTCGCTGCTCAACAATGGCCGGTTTGTCGATGGCCGTCTGTCGGCAGGTACTCGCGCCAGACAGGTTAAACAAAACGAGGAGCTGCAATCTGCAGACGCACAGATGGAGCAGCTCAACAGCATCGTTATGGGCGCACTGGTACAACATCCGCACTACCAGGCTGCCGCCATGCCGGTTCGTGTCGCGACACCCTTTTACGCACGCTACACAAAAGGCATGCACTATGGCGACCATGTCGATGATCCGATCATGGGGCCACCGGGCGGGCAATACCGTTCCGATATTTCCACCACGGTATTTCTGAACGAACCGGACACCTACGAGGGTGGCGAACTGGTCATACGTACCGGCTTTGGCGAACAGACCTTCAAGCTGGCCGCCGGCAATGCGATTATCTATCCCTCATCCAGCCTGCACCACGTTGCCGAGGTGACAAATGGCGAACGTCTGGTGGCCGTGACCTGGACCCAGAGCATGGTACGCGACCCGGCACGACGAGAGATCCTCTACCAGCTCTACCAGGCCCGTGAGAGCCTGCTGAAGAAGCGTTCCGACGACAATGAAACCACCCAGGTTGACCATGCTTACGTCAACCTCATGCGCCTGTGGGCCGAGTTATAAGCCGCTGCACAAAAAACGGGCCGAGTGCACTGCACATCGGCCCGCGATAAAACCCGAATACCCTGACGTTAAGGGTGCGAGCCTTTTTCCTTGTGCGCCATGTCAATCAGCTTCATGGATAGATCGCGGTATTCCTGACGGTAACCGGCCAGTTCATGGCCTTCAGGGGCCGTATAATATTCTTCCTGGGTGACGCCGTGCTCATGCTCATACGCGATGAACTTCTTCTGCATCTCGATCATCTTCTTGATCATCTCTTGCTTTTCGCTCATGGTCTTGCCTCCAAAGCGTTGGTTCTACAGGCATACGCCGCTCAAATAATACGGCGAACTCTATTACGAATGGCTAATTCGCGCCATATCCCTAATGGGAAGGCCGAAAATTAATAGCCGCCCTTGCGCGTAGACTGCGGTAAACCGGCAACCTTGCGACCCTGTTTGCTGGGCATGCCAGGGAACATGGTATACATGATCTTGCTGGTCGGCTTGTCGCCCCATTTCTTGGCCATCGTCTTCAGAATGGTGCGCTCATTGGGTTCAGCGCCACCATTGTTGTAGTGCTCATCGCGCAGATAATTCACAACATCCCAGTGTTTTTCGGTCATTTCCAGCTTGTCTGCATCAGCAATGGCCTGACCAACCGCTTCCGTCCAGTCTTCTGCATTGACCAGGTAACCGTTCTCGGTGGTTTCAACTGTTTTACCATCAACCTCAAGAGCCATACTATATCTCCATTTATTTCATAAAGTTAATAAACATAGTTAAATAATTTATAATTAATTTCTGTTCCGGCATGACGAACTACTTCTTGTCAGTGGTCATTTCGTGTACCGCGCGAATGCCTTTGTGGGGCAAAAACAGACCGCAGCCCATCTTTCGGTGTGAGCCGATACCAGACTGCTGAAGACGAACCGCCTGCTCCGGTTCCAGGTCGGCGAGCATCACACTGCGCGTGTACAGATCACCGTCCGGATGCTGGATGGCATGGGTCCGCCCGCACAACAACTTGCGAACCGGAACCCCCAGCGACTGCGCCTGTTCTGCCGCGTAACGCGTGAAGGCTTGTTCGTCTTCGTGGCCCATTCCGTCGGGAACCACCACATAGCGGGCGAACTGGGTCGGCAAGGCGCTGAACAGTCGCGTCTTCATTTTTCCAATTTCCAGCCGGTAACCCTCAATATCCAGCACGGCGCCGGTCAGCTCACCAGCATCTTCGATGCGGCTGCCCGGGATTCGCAATGTCATGCGTGAACGCTTCGACAAATGCAGCAATTCGTTGCTCGCATCCTCCGGACGCATCCAGCCATTACCTGATTCAGCACCATGAACCAGGTGGACACCTGCCATCGGCTCATCGTCGATCCAGGGCAACGCCTTGCGGATCGCGACAGAAAAGGCGTGCGCGTGGTCCAGCGGTAAACATTTGCAGCTTATCTGGTAAACGAGGTCGAGCACATCCTCCGGTACCGTGTAAGGCGTGTTCTCGTCTTTGTCTTCTTCCCAGAACATGTGTCAGGTTACCTTTTACCGGCTGCCGCAAAGGCGGCTTCCAGGCGATCTTCCCAGCTCTCCGGCGTATCCATGAACGGTGGCCGAACGTCCATCTGGAAAAACAATTCACCACCGCGTGCCTTTTCCTCGACAATATTCACCAGCTCGTCGAACGACTGAAGATCGTGGCGCTGTAACAATATCTCGCTAAGACACAACATGTTATTTACCCGGGCCTGTTGATGAATCCATGACGCGGTCGAAATAACGCGCCCGATAGAGCAATCGTGATGTATCACCCTTTTCATGGCTGAAACCTGTGCGGCAGTGCAGCGCGTTATTGCTGATCACGCCCTCGCCAGCTTCCAGTCGGTGGCGAAATATATAGGGCGAATCCTGTTGAAACAAGTTCAAAAGGCATTTTGCTGCCGCTTGTGTGGTTGAATCGACCTTCCATTCGATATTTTTCGCACGCGCCGAATAGCGCATATGCAGGTTTCCCTGCGGGTCAAACGAAAACACCGGGCCTGCCTGGCGGGGCCGTAACTCGCAGCCGTTCTGAATATTGGCCGGAATGGTCATGGCATCCGGTGCCATCAATGCGCGGATAAAGTCGGGATTCTCGTCTCGCAGCTGTATATAAGCGATTTCATGATCCAGGAAGGCGTTGTCACCCCCCGTTTCCGCTGGCCGCACACAATGCAGAATCACACCACGTATCTGCCGTTCGAGCGTGTTGTAGTAACCGTCGGTATGCCAGTTAAGTGGCCGGTTGGTATAGGGGATGTATTCACCTTGCTGACGCTTTTCAACCACGGTAAGTGAGGAAATACCGTCGTCATCTGCACACAGGTTGTTATCGAGGTGCTCAAGACCCAGTTGCTGACCGAGCGCACGGATCATCGCCTTGTCGCCCGGCACAGGCGACTTCACCCTGTAGAACGCGGTGTTGGCGTATGTCAGCGCTGAATGGATCGCCGCTATTTCACTCGTCTGCAGCAGACTGCCATCGGCGACTTCTGTCATCAAGTCCGCGCTGTTCGCGGGCCAGTTGGCGAGTTTTTGTTTGCGCCAGGCGACATACGCGTCATTCGCGTCCAGATTGAACGGTGAACCGGCAGCGGATAACTGGGTTTGAGCAGCATGTAAGGTCATTGAGCGACGGGGGACACGGCTTTATGAAAACGTGCACTTTACCAGATCTCCTCGACGGTAAATCAGCTAATAACAAGGTTTTTCCAAGGCTTATTATCAACAGGGTGATATCCGAAAGAAAATTTATGCATCAATTAGAACATAAGCGACTGATAATATTCGAACATTTTTCAATCTTGGCAATTTGCTCAGGGCCACCGTATAATCGCCCGCCGCAGTGGGGCTGATTCCGGTCTATCCCATTGGGGATAGTGTTGCTGTTCGCACACACCCCAAGGGTAGGGTTCTCTGGGATGGCTGAGACTCCTAGACTTCGTCCCGCCCAGTGAGGGAGTTCCGCGTATCGGAAATCCGGTTCCAATACGGGAACTTCAAACTCATTAAACGTAACGGCGGTTACCGCCACGACACATACAACAGGAAGGAGACGGCCATGGCTGATAAGCATTATCCCACGCCCATGCTCGACGAACTGGAAAACGGCCCATGGCCGAGCTTTATTTCCGGCATCAAGCGTCTGCGCGACGACCACCCGGACGAACGCATTCGCAAAGTGACCAACTCGCTGCTCGGTCAGCTCGAGCACTCCTACGAAACCCGCAAAGGTTACTGGAAAGGCGGCACCGTTTCTGTCTTTGGTTATGGCGGCGGCATCATTCCACGTTTCTCTGAAGTCGGCGACGCCTTCCCCGAATCCCGCGAATTCCACACCCTGCGCGTGCAGCCGACTCCGGCTAACTACTACACCACTGACATGATGCTCAAACTGGCAGACAGCTGGGAGAAATGGGGTTCCGGCCTGCAGACCTTCCACGGTCAGACCGGTAACATCATGTTCATCGGTACCACCACCGAAAATACCCAGCACTTCTTTGACGAAGTCAACGAATACGGCTGGGATCTCGGCGGCGCCGGCCCTTGCGTGCGTACTGCCATGTCCTGCGTGGGT
>CAZVBD010000155.1:0-6247 GCA_964625255.1 uncultured Thiohalobacter sp.
GGCAGGGGAAAACTTGACAGTAATCAGTATGAACCTGGCCGTGTTATGGCCGGACTGGACGGGACAAGCGATGAATCAGGGGCTGATCAATAGCCAGCGGGTATCGGATGGAGCGGGGTAACTGCTTAATGACAAAGAAGTAACTTCACTACGGGGGCTTTCAGTGTCTTCCCACTCAACCCGGATCGTGGTGTTTTTCATAGTGTTTGTTACGGATCGGGAGAGCTGGATGCGGTAACTGCCCGAGGAGGAAGAAAGGGAAGCACTGTCGGAGAGGCTGGGCAAAACGCCGGATAGCCCATAACTCATCGTTTTTTCATAATAATCAGATTGAATCAGATGAGCATAAGCCTTGTTTGACTGATTCAGGCTGGCAAGAGAAAGCCTGGCCTGTAGCTGCCCCAGCCCCAGCCAGCCAATACTGAGAACGAGCAGGGAAACCAGCGCCTCAACAAGGCTGAATCCTGTTTGGCGATGCCTCATCAGAAATCTCTCCAGGTACCGGGGACGCGGGTGAGACGAAGTGCTGGAAAGCGCAGAGCCGTTTGCCGTGAGTCTTCAAGCTGGATGTTGGCGAGCTGCACAGCGCCGGGTCCCAGGTTCACGCGGCCATTGACGATCAACGTGCCATAGAGATCAAGGGACATACGGGCCAGTGGTCGGGGACAGGGCGCGTCGATGAAAACGACGCCATAAAGGCGCACGCCTGCTGCAAATTCGGGGCAACCGGTTTCCGGCGGGAAGTAGAGTAGCCGGTGCTGGTTTACTGTGCCGAGGCTGCGTGACCAGCGCCCCTGGTTGTCGAGGTCGGCTGGCGTGGCTATCCAGTAACGGCGTTGACTGGCAGGAAGACGCTGTTCCTGAGCGGCCAGTTCGGCATAGGCTTCACGGTCCAGCGTAAACAGGGCGTCCCATAATTCATCCGGAAGCACCATGGTCTGAATAGCACCTCCGTGCGTGTCCATTTCAGTAACAGGGCACGTCCCATCGGTTAACCAGATCGCAACATTTGCCTTATTGCTGTCAGCATCCAGTGGGTAGATTTCCTGGTTCAGGGCGGTGTCTGTCGGGCAACCCTGGATAACCAGTGGCGGGGCCAGCTCACCAAGAGGAGACAGGATGCTGAGTTCACGAAACTGTCGCGTGATTTGTACGCCGGGTCCTGAGCCATCACTGCGGCGTGTTGAGGCTTGAATAGTAATAAAACGACGAGGTAATGGTGAACGGATAATTTGCAGGTCGGTAGCGATCTGGTTGTCATTTCCACGCTGCTTCCAGATATCCTGTTCCTCGCCGGGAATACGGCGCCATTCTGATTCCGGTATTTCTGTGAGACCGGGCAGCATGCGCTCTATCGCAGATTCTGCTGCAATAAAGAGGCGATCATGCCATTGCTGGTTGTTATCAATGTTCGTCTGGTTAATGCTGGAACGTGCGACTGACAGTGTCAGGACTGTGACGGCTAACATCAGTACCAGTGCAATCAGCAAGGTAGCCACGCCACGTTGACGATGAAGATAATCTGATGCCGTGTTATTCATGGCTGTGCCCCCCGTAATTGTGCATTACGCAAGTCAATCCAGCGTGACAATCTCAGGGTGATTTCGCTATTTCGTGCCAATGAAGCTTCAACGTTGAATTCCACTGCGCGTCGAACCAGTGCCGGTTCTTCAGTTGTACAGCTTGTTTGTGGTCCATTGAGGTTCAGGCACTTTGAGTACAGTGTAAAACTCAAAGCGCTGACGACGATGGCTGGTGTAGTAACAGTCTGCCAATAACCGCTGTTGCACGCTGTGTTCGCACCACCATAACGCATCTGTATACGGCCACGACTCAGTCGGTAACCAAATTGTTCCACATTGTCATCATCCGATTCGGGCGTGCATTTAACCGGTCGGCATTGTCCTTTCCCGACCAGTCCGTCGCCATCGAGGTCATAGCTGAACAGCAAACAGGATGACGGGGCTTCACCATCCAGTGCACCGTTGCGCGGTTGATTTTCCGGTTGCTCGAAGGGGTTTTCGGCAGCTGACACGACAAGCGGGTCAAAGGCCCAGTAGCCGCTACGCCGGATGTCTGATGCCATGAGTTCCGTCACGGTATACACCTGCTGGCGAAGATCTGCTCGGGACAACTGTGCCGTAGTGTGTTGGGCGGTTGCCGCGTAGACGGTCACAATAGCTGACAGTGCGGTCAGTGAGATGACGCCGGCTATCATAAGTTCAACCAGGGTGAAGCCTTTCTGCAGGGTGGTTGTACCTAACACGTCAGATACCCTCCGGTGTCGGGTGAACAAGTACGAACACGTCCCAGAATACTGACGATGACACGCGTCTGGCCGTTGCGGTTTTCAAGTGAGAATGAAGTTGCTGTGGCTGTTCCGCGTAGGGGTGAAAATCGCAATGACCGTGATGTACCCTGGCGGATGGGCAGCATCAGGCGTATCTGCGGGTAATCTGCAGAGGTTTGAAGGTGATCCCGGATCTGGCCTGAATCATCGGTTTGACAGACCGTTTGCGGGTTGTCCGCCGAGCAATCACAGGTCGGTGCTTCGCCCCAGCCATAGCACCATGCCGATTCTGTCACGGTAATATTGAAGTAGATCGGTTTGCGAAAGGTGTAAGCATGGCTTCGCGCCAGTACGAGTTCCCGGGCAATGTCCTCTGTGGCTGCGCGCAGTCGCGCGTTGTCCAGAAAACGTGCCATGGCAGGCGCTGCAATCCCGGCCAGCAGTGCAGCAATCGCCAGGGCAGCCAGTAACTCGACGAGCGTGAAACCTTCGTGTTGCGCATCATCCATGATACGACCTCCTGAAGGTGTTCGACTTGTTCCCGTTTGTCGCGCCGAGTATAGTCGGTTCCCCGTGGCACGCAAGGATAGCGTACTGCGCAGATCAACCCGTTCAGCAAAAGGAATTGCATTATGTTTCGGTATAAATCATCCGGTTTTTCCTTACTTGAGCTTTTAACAGCACTGTCCATTGTTGCGATTCTCGCGTCCATTTCAGCGCCTTCCTACAGTGGTTTCATCGCCAGGTCTCGACGTAGCGATGCGATGTCGGCGTTATTGCAGTTACAACTTGCCCAACTGCGTTGGCGTGCAGGAAATGCCACGTATGCAGCTGGCCTCGATACACTTCGCTGGCCTGATGATCAATCACCGAAAGGTTACTACCAGCTACAAATCGAGCGTGGTGATGCGACAGATTTTCTGGGCAAGGCGGTCCCGCAGGGCGCCCAACAATCCGATGATTGCGGTACTTTCGCGATCAATTCGCAGGGGCCACTTGAGGAACCGCCTTACGCCGGCCCAGCCTGCTGGAGTCGCTGACACCACTTTCAACAGGGTGTGGGCATTTTGAAAGCCGACGTCGTTATCGTCGGGGCTGGCATTATCGGCATGCTCGTAGCGCGCGAACTCAGTTCCGCCGGGTATTCCGTGATGCTGCTGGAGCGTGGGCAGCCGGCGCGGGAATCTTCCTGGGCGGGTGGCGGTATTCTTTCACCCCTGTATCCATGGCGTTATGCAGATGCCGTCAGTGAACTGGCGCGCTGGAGCCAGCGTATCTATCCTCAGCTTGCCAGGGAATTACTGGAAGAAAGTGATATCGATCCGGAATATGAAAAGTCCGGTCTGTTGATGACAGATGTTGAAGATTCTGACGATGCCCGGCACTGGGCGTTGCGTTTTTCAGCTGATCTGCAAACCGTCACCGCCATCCTGGCCCAGGATATCGAACCGCAGTTGGCAGAACAGAAGCATGATGCGTTGTGGATGCCGATGGTCGGTCAGGTACGAAACCCGAGAATGATGCGCGCCTTGCGTGTCTCGCTGGAACGTCGTGGTGTGGTTTTTCAGTGCGATACCCGGGTGCTCGGATGGCGTTGTGAAAGTGGTCGTGTGGTGGCCGCACGTACGGCAGTCGGTGAAGTCAGTGCCGGGGCGTTTGTGGTGGCGACAGGCGCATGGACGGCCGGATTGCTGGAAGCCACGGGGTTAACCTTGCCCATTCAGCCGGTACGTGGCCAGATGATCCTGTTCCGGGGGCCACCTGGCCTGGTGCGCCGCATCACTCTGCATAAGGGGCGCTATGTAATTCCCCGGCGCGACGGGCGGGTCTTGTTTGGCAGTACCCTGGAATATACGGGGTTTGAGAAACGTACCACCCGTGAAGCACTGGATGACCTTGGCCAGTCGGCCTTTTCACTGATGCCAGCGCTGGCGGATTTGCCCATTGAATGTCACTGGGCGGGTCTTCGGCCCGGAACCCCGGATGGTGTGCCGGTGATCGGTACACATCCCGGGTTGTCCAATCTGTATATCTGTGCGGGGCATTTCCGAAATGGCGTGGTGCTGGGACCGGTGTCGGCCCGGTTACTGGCGGATCAGCTTACAGGGCGTCGGCCAGAAATCGATATAGCACCTTATCTTCCTGAAATTGCAGCGGAAAAACTTGCTGATTAGCCAATCTGGACTTTGTCTAAAATGCCGGCGTATACTTGGCGCTATGGCTAAATCCCCCCCTTTTCAACTGCTCGATGAAGCCAGCGCAAGCGAGCTGTTGCTGGCTGCTGGTATCCAGTCAACGCGCCAGCGGCTGTACATTGCGCAGGTACTGTTGACCGGCAACCAGCATCTCAGTGCTGAACAGGTGCTGGAACAGATGAAATGTAGCGGTAAGTCTGTTTCAAAGGCGACGGTTTACAATACCCTGGGATTGTTCGCTGCCAGGGGACTCTTGCGCGAAGTTATCATTGATCCGAGCCGGGTGTTTTACGATACCAACAACACTCCTCACCATCATGTCTATAATACAGCTACTGGCGAACTGTCAGATATTGACCTGCAGAATGTCCTGACGGAACAGCTGCCTGAATTGCCCGATGGCACAAAGCTTGAAGGTGTGGATGTTGTCATCCGCGTTTGCCCGGCCGATTGAACAAACCGTTTTTTTATCAACGCAATCCTGAAAATGTACGCTAGAATTCGCGTGAAGTCGTGACGCCGGGAGGAAATGAGTATGGCGGGTGGTGGTTACATGTCCGGGATTTTTGGCAGCTCGCCTGTCAAACCCATGCAGCAGCACATGGCAAAAGTCATGGCCTGTGTATCAAAACTGATGCCTCTTTTCGACTACGTCATCAAAGAGAACTGGGACCAGGTTGCGAAAATACAGAAGCAAATTTCCGACCTGGAAAAAGAAGCGGATGTGTTGAAGAAACAGCTTCGCCTTCATTTGCCCAAAGGGCTGTTCATGCCCGTATCGCGCCGGGACTTGCTGGAAGTTCTGACCATGCAGGATACGATTGCCAACCGTGCCAAGGATATCGCAGGCGTTATTCTTGGACGGAAAATGGTACTGCCCGACATTATTCATGATGATTACCTGAAATACATCAAACGTTGTGTGGACGCCTGTGAACAGGCTAATCGTGCCATTAACGAACTGGATGAGCTGGTGGGTACCGGGTTCAGTGGTCACGAAGTCGAGCTGGTGGTAAAGATGATCAGCGAACTCGATGCCATCGAGAGTGATACCGATAAACTCCAGGCTGATATCCGCCACAAGGTCTTTGCCGTGGAAAAAGAGTTTGACCCGATCGATGTCATGTTCCTGTACAAGATTATTGACTGGACGGGTGAATTGGCTGATCGCGCCCAGCGTGTAGGTAGTCGTCTGCAGTTGATGTTGGCACGGTAGGAGATCACATATGGATATCATTGTGACCTACGGTGCGGTCTTCCTGGTTCTTGCCGGTGTATTTGGCTTGTTCATGGCCTGGGGTATCGGTGCCAATGATGTCGCTAACGCCATGGCAACCTCGGTGGGTTCCAAAGCGCTGACCATCAAACAGGCTGTCGCCATTGCGGCTGTTTTCGAATTTGCCGGTGCCATACTTGCCGGTGGCCAGGTCACCAAAACAATCCGCAAGGGTATTGTCGATGCCGACATGCTGTCGGCTTCACCCGAGCTATTGGTCTACGGCATGCTGGCCTCATTGCTGGCCGCCGGTATCTGGCTGCTGATTGCTTCCAAAAATGGCTGGCCGGTTTCCACCACCCATTCTATCGTTGGTGCCATTGTTGGTTTTGCCGTAGTTGGCATTGGCATGGATGCGGTGAAGTGGGAAAAAGTCGGCTTTATCGTGGCCAGTTGGGTGGTATCACCCCTGTTGGCTGGCCTTATTGCCTATGTCCTGTTTCGCAGTGTGCAAAAACTGATACTCGATACCGAAGAGCCGTTCCG
>CAZVBD010000156.1:0-1363 GCA_964625255.1 uncultured Thiohalobacter sp.
GCGCCGCTTGTTAATCTGAAGGATAGTCCGTGCAAGAATTTATACCCGGTCAACGCTGGATCAGCGTGGCCCAATCACAACTGGGTCTGGGGACCGTGTTATCGGTAGCACACCGCACGGTAACCGTGCTGTTCATGGCCACCGGCGACACCCGGACCTACGCCCGCGAGACAGCACCGCTGACACGCGTGCAGTTTGTACCCGGCGATACCGTCGTCGATGCCGACGGAAATGCCCTGACGGTAGAGGCCATCGAAGAACACGATGGCCTGTTTACCTATATCGGTCACGATGAAGCCGGGCAACCGGCACAGATGACAGAGTCGCAGCTGAATAATTTCATACAGCTCAACCGTCCCACCGAGCGACTGTTCAACGGCCAGATCGACAAGAACAAATGGTTTGAGCTGCGCCACGAAACCCTGCAACACCTCAACCGGCTGACACACTCGGATCTGCGCGGGTTAACCGGTTGCCGTACCAGCCTGATTCCACACCAGCTGTACATCGCCCACGAAGTCTCCGGGCGCTATGCGCCACGCGTATTACTCGCTGATGAAGTGGGCCTGGGCAAGACGATTGAGGCAGGCCTGATCCTGCACCGGCAGTTACTGACCGAACGGGCGCGGCGTGCACTCATTATTGTGCCGGAAAGCCTGGTTCACCAGTGGCTGGTGGAAATGTTGCGGCGCTTCAACCTGTTCTTCAGCGTGTTCGATGCCGAGCGCTGTCAGGCCATTATCGAAGAAAATGACACCGACAACCCCTTCCACAGCGAACAGCTGGTGCTGTGCAGCCTGGAGTTCCTGCGAGACAACCCGCAGTATGCCGAACAGGCCGTGGCTGGTGAATGGGATCTGCTGATTGTCGATGAAGCACACCACCTGCGCTGGTCGCCCGAAGCCTCCAGCCCCGAGTATCAACTGGTGGAACAGCTGGCCGGCAATACAAGCGGTATACTGCTGCTGACCGCCACACCGGAACAGCTCGGAAAGGTGGGCCACTTCGCACGCCTGCGCCTGCTTGACCCGGATCGCTTCGCTGACTACGACACCTTTCTCGCGGAAGAAGCCGCCTACGAACCCGTCGCACGGGCCGTTGAATGTCTGCTTGAAGGCTCGGTCATTGACGAGCAAGCACGACAAGTCCTGGAAACCCGGCTCGATGACGCTGACAGTCGTGTCCTGCTCGACCAACTCACATCCCTGTCCGTAGACACACCAGAGCACACAGAAATACGCACCACCCTCGTGGAACAACTGCTTGACCGCCACGGCACCGGGCGCGTGCTGTTCCGTAATACCCGCGCGGCGGTTAAAGGTTTCCCGCAACGCAAGTTGCACGCACATGCCCTGCCCCTGCC
>CAZVBD010000156.1:1463-3859 GCA_964625255.1 uncultured Thiohalobacter sp.
CGGCGGTTAAAGGTTTCCCGCAACGCAAGTTGCACGCACATGCCCTGCCCCTGCCTGCCCCCTACAACGCCTGCCTGGCACATGCTGAAATGCTGGACGATGAAGAAATCGGCCTGCTGCTTACGCCGGAACGCCTTTACCGTGCCATATCTGGTGCCGACGCCGAACCCTGGACCGAGTTTGACCCGCGCGTCCCCTGGCTGGTCGAACAGCTCGCCACGATCCGGCCGGACAAGGTACTGGTCATCACCGCCAGCGCCGCATCCGCCCTGGCGCTGGCCGAACACCTGAAACAACGCAGTGGTATTCACGCTGCCGTATTCCATGAGGGACTGTCACTGATCGAGCGTGACCGCGCTGCCGCCTTCTTTGCCGACCCGATAGAAGGCACACAGGTACTGGTGTGCTCTGAAATCGGCAGCGAGGGGCGCAACTTCCAGTTTGCACATCACCTGGTGCTGTTCGACCTGCCGCTTAACCCGGATCTGCTGGAACAGCGTATCGGCCGGCTCGATCGTATCGGTCAACACGACACCATCCGTATCCACGTACCGTATCTGCAACAGAGTGCACAGGCTGCCCTGTTCCACTGGATACACGAAGGCCTGGGAGCCTTTGAACAGACTTGTCCGGCGGGCCACTCGGTATTCACCCGGTTGCAGGACACGCTGCTCGACCACCTGAAACATCCTGACCACGACATGACACAGCTGCTTGACGATACCTGTGCCCTGCACGAACAGCTCAATACCGAGCTGGCGCGCGGCCGCGACCGTCTGCTGGAATTCAATTCCTGCCGACCGGAGATAGCTAACCACCTGCGTGAACGCGCCCTCACCGAGGACCGTCACAACCGGCTGCCCGCTTATATGGAACGCCTGTTCAACTGTCATGATGTCAACAGCGAACTGCACCGCGAAGGCTGTTATGGCCTCAGTCCCGGCGAGCACATGCTTAACCGCTTCCCCGGTCTGCCGGATGATGGCATGACCATCACCTATGAACGCGACATCGCCCTGGCCAACGAAGACGTGCAGTACCTGAGCTGGGATCACCCGATGGTTATCGGCGCCATGGACATGGTGCAATCCAGCGAGCTGGGCAATACCGCCCTGTCCGCCGTGGAATACCGGGGTGCACAGCCCGGCACACTGATGCTGGAAGCCCTGTTTGTGCTGGAACCTGCCGCCGTTGAATCCCTGCAGACCGGCCGTTATCTCCCGCCGACGATTGTGCGCATTGTCGTTGATGAACGCGGCAACCGGCACGAGGAACAACTCGGTATCGACGACGTCTACAACCAGCGCAAGGCGGTCAATGCCGAAACCGCCAACCGCATTGCAAAGGCCAAGGAAACCGAACTGCGGCGCATGGTCGAACAGTGTGAGCAGCTCGCCCAGCAACAGGCACCGGAAATCCTCGAACAAGCTCACCAACAGGCCATACACACACTGGGTGCAGAAATCGATCGACTGAAAGCACTACAGCGTCAAAATCCCAACGTGCGTGATGAGGAAATCCATTTCTTCGAACAGCAACTGAGCGACATCAACCAGCTCATCGAATCAGCTCACCTGCGACTCGACGCATTACGTGTCATCGTTTCCACTTGAAACTCAATAAGAATTTTCTAAAATACAGTGACACAAGGTGTACTTTTGTGAAATTGGTGTATAGTTAACATCGTAATTTGTCTTTCCGGCGACTGCTGATCTGACCCGGATACGAATTGCATTGAAAATCAAGTTGCACGTTCAAGGTCCATCAGAAGCTCCATATCGGTAACTCCTGTACACCACACCATGATCGGCAATTGACTACACCTAATCTATATATAGAGGTAAATAGCATGGTTACAGGTACCGTTAAATGGTTTAACGAATCCAAAGGTTTTGGTTTTATCGCACCGTCCGATGGCGGCGATGATGTGTTTGTACACTTCTCCGCTATCGAAGGCTCCGGTTTCAAAACACTGAACGAAGGCCAGACGGTTGAATTTGAAGTCGAGCAGGGTCCCAAGGGTCTGCAGGCTGCCAAAGTCATGCCGCAATAAGCTGAAAGTACTTCAGCTTATCTAAAGGGACCCCGCCTCGGCGGGGTTTCCTGTTTTCAGGGTAAGAGAAAATGCTACACGTCTCGCGCAACCTCATTATTCCGGATCACGACATCGAGATCAGTGCCATTCGCGCGCAGGGCGCCGGTGGCCAGAACGTCAATAAAGTATCCAGTGCCGTGCATTTGCGCTTCAATATTAATACCGCCTCGCTGCCCGAGGAGATACGCCAGCGCCTGCTGACACGGCGCGACAGCCGTCTCAGCAAGGACGGTATTCTGGTCATCAAGGCACAGCAATACCGTAGCCAGGAAAAGAACCGGCAAGACGCATTGCAACGCCT
>CAZVBD010000156.1:3959-6190 GCA_964625255.1 uncultured Thiohalobacter sp.
CGCCAGTATCATCACAGACATCGACCATGGCCAGTCCGTATGACTCAGGGATGGGGGTACAACTGATGTCCACCAGGGAGCACCATGAAATCTATAATAAATATTCTCCTGATTGACGATCATCCGCTATACCGCAAAGCACTGGAACCGGTTATCCATACTCTGGCAGAGGTGGTAAACCTGTTTGAAGCTGCCAGCATTTCACAGGCGATAGCACTTATTGAAAACCAGGCACCCTTCAGCCTGGTGCTACTGGACCTGACCCTGCCCGACAGCGACGGATTGCAGAGCCTGATTCCCATCTGCCAGCTGTTGCCTGATACACCCGTAGTGATCATTTCAGCCTGTGAAAACCGGCAAATGATTATCAATGCCCTAAAGGCAGGCGCACGCGGTTACATCCCCAAATCCGCTGACAGCGCCATTATCGAAAATGCACTGGCACTGGTGCTTAATGGTGAAATCTATATTCCTTCGGCCATGCTGGATGGCGCTTCTGACCTGACCCTGATCGAACAGGGCGAGGTCACCGCATTAACCGGACGCCAGGGAGAGGTTCTGAAATTACTCGCACAGGGTTACAGCAACAAACAGATTGGCCGAACGCTGGAAATTGCAGAAACAACGGTGCGCGTCCACGTCTCGGATATCCTTCAGCAACTGCATGTTCATAATCGAACCGGTGCCGTTATCAAGGCACAGCAGCTCGGACTGCTGGGTCCAGCAACGCGTTGATACACAGTTTCAGTCGATCCGGATCAACCGGCTTGTGTAGCAGCATATGCCCTGCATCATGTGCTTCCCTGATCCGGTCGGGTGCGGTGTCACCCGTAACGATAATAAAGGGTGTCTGTTCATCAAGCTCGGGCTTCAACAAGGCAATCACACCGGGGGCTGTTTCGCCCTGTGAAAGACGATAATCAATAATAACCAGATCGGGAACACGCCTCCGGCCGCGTATCTTTCCCAATGCGTGATGTCCCGTGGCAGAAGAAATTACCTCGCATTTCCAGTTTTCCAGTAATGTTGCCATGCCAAGCCTGACGGATTTATCGTCATCGATAACCAGGATCAACAGGTTCTCGTATTTCAGGCTGGTGGCAGAATATTCCTCTGCAGGCAGCTCCAGCGCTTGTGGGCTTTCCGTGCTACAGGGCAACTCAACACTGAATGTCGACCCCCTCCCCACACGTGATCGTACCTGTATTTTGTGATTCAGAAGACCGGTCAGACGCTTAACAATGGACAAGCCCAGCCCGAGTCCATAGCCCGGATTTCTTTCAGCATTCTGTAACTGGGTAAACTCATGAAAGATCTCTTCCCGTCGTGAGGCGGGAATGCCTGCACCTGTATCACAAACCCACACCTGTACACACTCACCACGCCGACGACACCCCAACACAATACCGCCTTGTTGCGTGTATCGAATGGCATTGGTCAACAGGTTTCGCAGGATACGCTCCAGCAGTACAGGGTCACTGTTGACCACAACACAGCTATCCACATAATCAAAACGCAACCCTTTCTGTTCTGCCAAAGGGATATACCCGTGGTGTAATTTAACCAGAAGCCCGTTTAGCCTGAAGTTGTAGCGTTGTGCTTTCACAACCTCCGCATCAAGACGAGAGACATCCAGCATGGCATCGAGCATACGACGCAAGCTGACAACGGATTCTGTCACCTGGCTTAACAACTGACGGCTACTCCTGTCACGGACACTTGATGCCAGGGACTCGATAAACAGACCCATGGCATGAACCGGCTGGCGAAGATCATGACTGGCAGCGGCAAGAAAACGTGTTTTAACCATAATGGACTGCTCCAACGCTTCTTTTTTATCAGCAAGCTTCAGGCGCAGTCGAATCGACTCGGCCAGCATGGCGGAATACTTGTTCGCAAATGTCAGGGTGGCGCCCATCATCATGATCAGGAGCAGCGCTGTCATTCTCTCGGCACGGTTATCCTGCAGACCGAGCGTTATGATAAACGGAGCAATGCACGGGATGTAATAGGCATAAAAAGCCGGCATATAGACCGCCAGTGCCGCTACCGGTGCGACAGGAATCAATGCCAGAAGCACCAGCATATAGACCTCGTATTCGGGCAACAGCGGCGGATAAAGGAAAACAGCCGCACTGCCCCAGATAACACCGGAAACCAGTGCCGTCGCAATGGCAAAAAACCGCCATCGGGGATGCAGAGGGCCGGTGACATCCTCAGTCTGATACCAC
>CAZVBD010000157.1:0-6182 GCA_964625255.1 uncultured Thiohalobacter sp.
AAACTGCTGCTGTTTTTCAATGTCGGCTTTGCCTACAAGTGGTTGCTCAGCCTGGTACTGGCGACCTGGTGGCCGGATATAAAAGTGTCGGACGCCTTTGCCTTCGGCTACCTGCTGTCCAGCCTGATGGCGATAAAAATGCACGACAAAATGATTGTCGGCATGCTGACCCGTTCAACCCTGCAAACCTCTCTGGTCTCGGTGTTGTTCGCTACCGTCATTGGCTATGTGCTGATCTGGCTACCCACGCCGGAAAGTCTGTTCAGTAAAAAAACCGTCGCCAGCATTACCGCACCTGACATTATTGAAGATGTTCACCTGGTCCCGTTGTTAAGACGGGAAAAGGTCAGCATCTACCAGCGCCGTGATCCGGAAACCCTGGTGCGTCCCGACCTGGTGGAATTACGGGCGTTTGAAGCCGGGCTAAAACTGTTGCGACGCTATCGTAACAGCCACGAAGCGATCCACCTGGCGGAAGCAGAATATTCCCTTAAACAGGCCGGTTACTCGCTTCATATCGTACAGAACCGTTATATTTACCTGCAGGAAAAAACCGGTGGCCAGGGCCGCGGTGTTTATATTATCGACCTCAAAGCCGGTACTGACCTGTTGCTGGAAGTCCCCGCCCCGGCTGAAGAGCGCTGGGCACTGGATGCCGGGGCCTGGCTGTTCACCCGCTTCGATGCACAGGCACTGGCCATCGCCGGCTCTTACCGCAATGCCGGAATTGGTGGCGTCAATGATGTGTTGCAAAACCGGCAGACCTTCTTTGCCGTGTTCCAGCGCCTGCTCAGTCGTGGTTCGGTACTACAGGTTCGGGGTTATACCGGTAACCGCCTGGAAGCAAAACAGGATAACCCGGTACTTGAACAACCCTCCTCACTCTGGGTAAAAGGCACCCTGCCAGGCGGGCTTGACCTGAATTTCCTGGAACGCAGCATTGGTGAAATTGATATCAACTGGCAACAGCCACCGGAAATTAACCGGCTCCGCGATATGGAATACCAGGGCTTTGCCGAACTGTTCCTGACACAGACTGACCAGCGCAAACTGCTGGCACAGTCCCTGGGTGAAGAAGAAACACTGGAAACCCAGATCAACGTACAAAGAATAGATGGCTACCTGCAACAATGGCTGCTGGAGAAAAAAGGACGTCTGGCGCGCCGGGGTACAGACCGCTACCGACCACCTTCACCGGAGGAATTGCTGTACTTCGATGAAGAGATTATCACTCCGTTACTGCACTTGATCGATACCCTGCCGGATATCAACACACAGGAACAGAACGCAGCGTTGAACAGGATAGCCGCAGCCGCCAGGGCTATCGACTATCGACTGATCAAGTACCATCATCAACGCAGCGGAGAGGAATATCTGATTCTCGAAGAGCGTGAAGATATCAGGAAACGTCGTTACTGGGGAACCATCGTATTGCGCTTCGGGCCATCAGAACAATACCTGGTACAGGTCCCGCGCCCCTTGTACGAACTCAACAGCTTTGAATACGCCGTATCGATGTTCGAACGCCTGCATGCGCGTGGCCTGGTGGTTGCCGGCGCTCACCCCTTTGCCAATCGCGACGGCAGTGCCGACACGGTTCGCATGGAGAATATTCCCAGCGTCTTCAACCTGGTGTCACAAGTTATTCTTCGGGAAACACCACCGGATGAACCTGAACTGATTATCCATTGCCGTGCCTTTGGTCTGCGCCCGATCGGGGAACAAACCGGCAGTGATGTTCTGCTGGCATTCAGTGATGGCATTATTCATGAACAACAGCTGCCTGCACTCGGGCTGCGCCTGCTGGATGCGCTGCGCGAAGACAGTCTTGCCTACCAGATTGTCGATGGTACGCCGGATACCGCCGGTTATGAAATCGGCGGGCTGCCACAGTCACTGTATGCAGCCAACCTGCCTGACAAGCATTTCCTCATTCTCTGGCTGTCACCCCTGTCACGCGACAGTTACCGGCAGCAGAGTGACAATCATCTGCAGGAAAAGCAGTTTCGCGCACTCAACATCCCTACCCTGAAGAACGACCTGACAGACTACCTGAAGAAACAGGCAACAGGGCGCGCCGATATACCGGATGAGTTACTGGCAGCAGTCCTTCATTACCAGCGCAATCACGATATCGTCAGTCTGCGTCAGCTACAGGTGCAATGGCCACACTGGCGCCTGCAACGCCTGATCGACCTGGACTCACAACAGGCATTCCTCACCGTAGCGGATAAACGTGGCGTGTTCCTGGTGAGCAACCTCAACCCAAGAAAACCCTTCCTGCAAATACGGGCGCCCCTGCATCCACTGTCGGAACAGCAGATCACAGCATTTATGGCAACACGTGCCGGACGACTGGTGTTCGGAGAGAAACCATGAGACTGCTGGGTCGCATGATAGTGCTGTTATTACTGCTGGCAGTACTGCTACCGGTATTGCGCTACATCCCGGATTTACCGGTACCCAAACCACAACCCCTGGCACAGGATGAACGCCTGCAACAATCCAGCGCCGCCATTGTCTACCGCCTGCAGCGCGATGACTGGCTGACGTTCAATCTGCCACGCTCTGGCGAGTCTTTCTACCGGGTGCTCACCAATGCGGATATTGCAAAAACAGCCGACGAGACAACCGCACCCTGGGGGTATGCCATCGAGTATCGATTACTGGATGAGTCGGGCACCGTGCTGGAAACGCGCAGTTATTACCACCGCACCCGTGTCAGCCGTACTGTTGATGAAAACGGACAACCGGGTGATATACCGGCCTTTTACCTGGCGGGTAACGAGAACCCGGCAGATGGTCGCGTGATGTTGCTGCGCACGGATGAATTCCCGACAGCCAACAGAATACAGCTGCGCCTGTATCAGGCAACTGCACCGGTCGAGGGTGCTGTGGTACGCCTGTATCAGCGCGAACGACTTCCGGATCACAAGCTGACCCACCGCTGGAACCGTATCAATGAAAACAAAAAGACCCGCCTGAGCCGTGGCAATGTCTACGGCAAGGAATGGCTGACTGTACGTGAACAACAGGCATTGCTGCGTTATCGCTGGGCACCGTTAGCACCTCAGGGTATCACCGGCGATGATAACCTTCGCCGTGTCCTGTATGTACAGGGTGACGGAGACAGTGTACAACCTTCCCGCTCGATACTGCCGGAAGGCCTGCTGGTCGAACCCAGTCATAATGGTACGATCCCGGTACCCTTGCCCGGTGGTTTATTGCACATGACACTGCAACGTATCGATAACAGCAGTGGCGGCAATCTGACATTCCGCTGGCAAGGTGAAAGTGATCGTTCGCGGTTCGAGCGCCACATCAGCTTTGACGATATCAAGGCAGGACGTACGCTGGCCTTGCCTGCAGCCGGACTACTGGATGTCAGCAGCGACCAGCCCGTGATCATCAGGGCCGAGCTGACCCGGGCAGATGGCACACGCCTGGATATCACACCGGACACGGCATTCCTTCGCGCCTATCGTGCCAGTACTGAACAATGGATAGACTTTCCGGTGGTGCATATCGGCAAACGCCGCACGCCGTTGCGAGTCGACTTTCGCCTGTTGATGACACAACCCGGTAATGCCGACCTTGTTCTGCGCTACCGGTTACTGAACAGCGCAGGTGAAAATACTTTTGAGGGAAGCTGCCATGGTGAAACCATTTCTTCGCTCTATGACCGGCTCTACGGTGAAACCGATGCTTTCACCCTGGTATCCGACAGTCTGCATTGTTACCTGCATGTCGCGGCAAATATCAATACGGTGCGGGTCAGACTTTCCTCGCCCGGACTGGTATCCGCTTATACCATTCCACCGGATCTGATCACCCGTGTCAGGGTGCCGGAGGATTACTACAGCTATGATCCTGAACAGCAACGATTGCCGGGCTGGTACGGTATTGCCCCGGCGAATGAAGAACAACTGATCCGCAGTCTGCGCATGCAACGCCTGGTCTGGCAACAACGACCTGCCGAGGATGACCCGGAAGTGCTGGCCGGCCGCTACCTGTGGGAAGAGTTTCACCCGGGTGGAAACTGGCGTGCGCGTTACCTGCTCAATCCGCGTGATGACCGGCTACCATTACCGGATCGTGCACTGAAAGCCGTATTCCATGAAATCAATCCCGGGGAAACACAGCCCGTCACACTGGTCGCCGACCCCGGCAAACGCTCTGTACGCCCACGTCTGAGTTTTCTTCGTGCCGATAAAGCACCGCTCGATGTGCGAATATTCATTGATGACCGGCAACTGCTGGCGCGTGAAATACGCGGGCGTCGAGGTGAATTGCGCCTGCCGGATATCCCTGCCGGCAAGCACCGTGTGCGTATCGCATCGGATACGCCGGTACGCTGGTTCATGAATCAGGTCAGGGCTGATAC
Source organism: uncultured Thiohalobacter sp. (assembly GCA_964625255.1). Taxonomy (GTDB): domain Bacteria; phylum Pseudomonadota; class Gammaproteobacteria; order DSM-19610; family DSM-19610; genus Thiogranum. The sequence continues at coordinate 4,385 of CAZVBD010000157.1, forward strand.
CCCGACCTGGATCAAACGCCTGGCGGTACGTATCGATCAGCACCCGCAAAGTTTTGTGTACCGCAAGCAACAACGTGATGAAATGCTCACCGGCCATCTGCAAGTCCCCTGGGGTGAACAAACCCCGGTACGTTTGCGGGTACGTATCAGTGGCCCGCGTCGCCATGGCATTATTGGCTCGGATGGCTGGTCACTGACAGATCGTGAGTTCCTGGTGACCCCTGACAACAGCCAGGAAATCCCGGTCCTTAACTCGCGTAAGGAAATGGTCGACAAGGGTCAGCGTATCTACATACCGTTGCGTTCAGACCTGGCCGCTGGCGATTATCGTATCAGCGTGTGGCTGGAAGGTGCCGAAGCACAGGGCTATCTCAGCCTGTACCGGCTGACCCCGGGACTTCACGAACGCAGACAATTGTTCCGTGAGCGTATAGGCCGCCTATGAACCTGTTTCGATCACTCACAACCGGATTTTTTATCATGTCATTACTGACAGGCACCACTGCGGTTGCACAAAATCATGAACTGAAGGTGCTGTGGAAAGCGGCACGTGACGGGCACTACCGCACGCCCGGCAGTATCGAACTGCAACAGGCAACCGCACTGTTCAAACGTGAACTGGCAGGCGATCCCTCACCACAATTGCAACAGGCCTGGCGGACACTGGGCTGGCAACGGACAGACATCCCGCTTGCCGGCCATAGCTGCCAGGCAGTTTATGAGTTGCCCGGGCGTCGTGAAGGCCGTGGTTTCTATCTCTTCTGCCCACAGACCAACAGCCGCACAGCACTACAGGCACCCCATGCGTTCAAGGATCTGCATACCGGGTACATCGCGCTGTCGATGGCAAATAGTGCACGTTTTCGTGTTGTCGCATGGAATACCGTGCCACGCTATACCGAAGATGAAAAAGGGCGTCACGACGCTGACCTGGCCCACCTGCCGGAAAGTTATTTCACTGCACTGACGCGTGCGCTGGCAACCGATGACAACATCGACCATGTGATACAGCTTCACGGTTTCTCACGCCAGAAACGTACCGGTGATGCCAGGACGGCAACTATCATCCTGAGTAATGGCACGCGGCAACCCGACCAGACCTTGCTCAATCTGGCGGCCCGATTGCGCAAAACACTCGACGTTGGTACCCGGGTTTTCCCTTATGACATCCGCGAGCTTGGCGCACTCACCAACCGCCAGGGCAAGGTACTGCGCGAGGCCGGGCAAAACAGCTTTATTCATATCGAGTTGAGTTCAGAAATACGCAAGCAACTGCGTAACGATAAACAAGCCTGCCACGCCTTCCTGGACAGTCTGCCCGGTACGGGAGGAACGATGCCGTGAGATACGGGCTGTTCCTGCTTCTGCTCCTGCCGGTACTGGCTTGTGCCGGCACACCGGACCTGCGTGAAGTTGAGCTGCACCAGGCCTATGGTGTGACATTGCGCTGGGATAATGTGGAACAGACACCAGGCTGGGTGGCCGGCATCAAACCCCAAAAACCTCTCGGTGCAACATTGCATACAGTCCATCTGGCACCCGGCCAGTGGGTTGAAGTCCAGTTATCTGCAGGCAGCCAGTTTCGTCTTCATCCCGTGAAGCCCGCCAGTCGTCCATTACCGTTGCAGTTCGAAACCTCGTCCGGCTCCGGCCTTTATGTGCAACAGCAGCCGGGTAATCTTCCCAATGGTGATTTGCTGCTGGACCCACAGGGAAGTACGCCCTGGCTGGTTCGTGTCAGCCTGGAGGCAAGTGCTGACCGTGATGTCGAATTTGCCCTGTTCAGTTCACGCCTGAT
>CAZVBD010000158.1:0-6173 GCA_964625255.1 uncultured Thiohalobacter sp.
ATACGCTCGCCGTACGCGTCAGTGCGCACCCGGTGGTGCAACACCTGTGCAAGGCCACGGGTCGCGCCATCGTGTCCACCAGCGCCAACCGTGAAGGCAAACCACCCGCTCGCTCACGGCTGCAAATCCGGCTACGATTTCCGACCGGAATCGATTATTGTCTGCCAGGCACGCTGGGTGATCTGAAACAACCCACCAGTATCCGCGACCTTCGAACCGGTCGCGTCATCCGCTAACCGGAAATCACATGCCGCAAACCGACAACAACGTACCCGATATCCATGCCGTCGAGGAGTACCTGACAGATCTGCAGAATCGCATCTGTACGGCCCTGCAGCATTTCGAACCCGACACACCGTTCCACGAAGACAGCTGGGTTCGCGATGAAGGCGGTGGTGGCCGCTCACGCGTGCTGGAAGACGGCGCTGTATTCGAAAAAGCCGGCATCAACTTTTCCCATGTCCATGGTGGAGAACTGCCTGCCTCTGCCACCGCCCATCGACCGGAACTGGCGGGGCGTCGTTTCGAGGCACTGGGGGTATCGCTGGTGATACACCCACGTAATCCCTACATACCCACCTCACACGCCAACGTGCGTTTCTTTATGGCTGAAAAAAAAGGTGCGGCACCCGTCTGGTGGTTTGGTGGCGGCTTCGATATGACGCCTTACTACGGCTTCGAGGAAGACGCCACACACTGGCACCAGACGGCCAGGAATGCCTGCGAACCCTTTGGTGACGATCTGTATCCGCGCCTGAAACAATGGTGTGATGAATATTTCTATCTGAAACACCGCAACGAACCGCGCGGTATCGGCGGCTTGTTTTTCGATGATTACAATGCCCCCGGGTTTGCCGACAGCTTTGCTTTCATGCGTAGCGTCGGTGACCATTACGTTCCGGCTTATGTTCCCGTTGTGGAAAAACGCAAGAATCTTCCCTACGGTGAACGCGAACGCGATTTCCAGCTGTACCGGCGTGGTCGCTATGTAGAGTTCAACCTGGTGTATGACCGCGGCACGCTGTTCGGCCTGCAGACCGGCGGACGCACCGAATCCATCCTGATGTCACTGCCACCGCTGGTGAAGTGGCGTTATGACTGGCAGCCTGAGCCCGGCTCGGCCGAAGCCGCGCTGTACGAAACTTTTCTGAAACCCCGGGACTGGGTATAGGCTGGCCTGAAACAGGCCAGCCACGATTGCCCGGTTTTTCTAGTGCAGACCACCGCCTTCGCGCGCCATTTTTGACTCGTTGAGCTTGACCCGCAGCAGATTCAGGCCTTCCAGATAAGGAACCGTATTGTTGGCACGAATCACATTTCGGCCTTCTTTACTGCCGGCAAAACGAATAAATTCCCTGGCCATGTCGGCATGCTCACTGTCCTTGTTGTAAACCAGGTACAGGGGACGGTAGAGCAAATAAGCACCTGTGCTTACATTCTCGTAAGTCGGCGACTTCCCGTTCAGATCAAGAATCTTGACGTTACGCTTGCGCGCACTGCTGATACCTGAAATGGCAAAGGTCCCTGGCTCGCTCTCTACCTTCTTTTCCAGTGGCCCCGAGGAATCAAACAACTCACTGGCGACAAACTCCTGGTCATAATTACCGAACAACAACTTGCGCGTTGTGCTCCCGACACCGGAGATCTTGCCCTTGCGCACAAGCAGGTTTATCGGCATGTCTTCGCCACCCAACTGTTTCCAGTTAGTAATCTGACCAAGATAAACCTTGCGCAAATCTTCAAGAGAAATATTATTCACCGGACTGTCCTTGTGCACGATGGCAACCAGCGCATCCCAGGCAACCGGCACCTGCACGATACCGCTCTCTTCGGCGATACCACGAATTCTGCGCCGACAACTGCCACCGAGATCAGCTGACATACTTGCCACATCACGAATACCGCGTGTTGCCCCACCACCCTGCACATCAATCACAATACCGGTCTTCTTCTCATAGGCCTTGGCAAGATTCACCAGATAGGCCTTCTTGGAAATACCACAACCTACCCAGTGTAGTGCCGGCTGCTGCTCAGCGAGTACCGGTTGCACCATGATCGGCGAGACAAGCACCAACATTATTAATGTTATAAATCTGCCCATTCCATTCCCCTTTTCCATTTTGGTCCCTCCTGGAAGCCAATATACAATCATTACAAGCAATGCCTGTTTAACAGGAACATCTCATCAACGCGTTAGCGGCCCGAACCAGCCAAAGTTAATACCTCAGCGATCATCGGGCTGTCTGTTTCGTTCAGCTGATATACTCCTGTAACAGACTGAAACATACGAGAAAACACGAAGGGTTCAATCATGAAGAAATGGGAATGTGTCGTTTGCGGATTTATCTACGACGAATCCAAAGGCTGGCCGGAGGATGGCATCGCACCCGGCACCCGCTGGGAAGACGTTCCGGAGGACTGGGAATGCCCGGACTGTGGTGTGTCCAAAGCAGATTTCGAAATGGTTGAAACATGAAACTGACACACAGCGCAAAAAAAACCCCACCTGTCTGGTGGGGTAAAAAACGCTTTTCAGCGTCGGAGGAGTCAGTCACATAGCTAATGAATCTGTCTGATTTGGATTGCGCCTTCAGTGAAGGAGACGCAGTCCGAATCGAGTTCCATCCATGGATCGAGAATGTCGACCTTATCCCTTGTAGCGGTCGACCCGGCCGTTTCTTTAGCCATCCACTGGCTGCCGCTTCCCGTCCTTACCCAGGGTGGATGCAAGCTTGGTGCCAACTTCTTAAAAAATAATCAGGCTGCTGTTCCTAGTGAACATTTTGATATACACGGGAACGGGATTAACGTTTTCTTGACGTAATAAGGCTCACCGAGTGGTGCAAAATCGCCGAACTCCCGGCGATTGGCAGAATATCGGCCGTTGCCCCGGCCTATCGCGACGCCTGTTTCTGGAATCCCTGTGTTGCGTGCCCGGCCCGGTCAGTTTATCGATCACTCCAGCCTCCTAAGGTACACTGTCGCTACTCGGCTCCTGCGATCAATAGAGGGTTATAACGTGTCTGAAATCGAAACCGGCCGTGGCCGCTATCCCGGTGTGCGCATGCGCCGTATGCGCCACGACGATTTTTCTCGTCGCCTGATGCGCGAGTCGCGGCTCAGCGTCGATGACCTGATCTGTCCGCTGTTCGTACTTGAAGGCAGCAACCAGCGTGAAGCAGTCGCCTCTATGCCCGGCGTGGAACGTCTGAGCATTGACCTGGTGCTGGAAGAAGCCAGCGCACTGTACGAACTGGGAATACCCGCCGTCGCCCTGTTCCCGGTCACGCCGCCGGCGGCCAAGAGTGATGACGCCGCCGAGGCATTCAATCCGGACGGACTGGCACAACGCGCAGTGCGTGAACTGAAACGGCAGCTTCCGGAACTTGGCGTTATCACCGATGTGGCACTCGACCCATTCACCAGCCATGGCCAGGATGGCCTGATTGATGAAACCGGCTATGTCCTCAATGACGAAACCGTCGACGTTCTGGTCAAACAGGCGCTTTCCCATGCCCAGGCCGGCGCCGACATTGTTGCACCGTCCGACATGATGGATGGTCGTATTGGCGCCATACGCAGCGCACTGGAAGCTGCGGGTCACCGCAATACCCGTATTCTCGCCTACGCCGCCAAATATGCATCGAGCTTTTATGGCCCGTTCCGTGATGCCGTGGGTTCGGCTGGCAATCTGGGGGGTGGCAATAAATACAGCTACCAGATGGACCCGGCCAATACTGATGAAGCCCTGTGGGAAGTCAGTCTCGACCTGGAGGAAGGCGCCGACATGGTGATGGTCAAGCCCGGCATGCCCTACCTCGATATTGTTCGTCGGGTAAAGGATCAGTTCGGTGCCCCTACCTTTGTCTACCAGGTCAGCGGTGAATACGCCATGCTGATGGCTGCCGCACAGAATGGCTGGCTGGATGAGAAGGCCGTTGTTATGGAATCCCTGCTGGCATTCAAGCGAGCCGGTGCTGACGGCATACTCACCTATTTTGCCAGGCGTGCCGCGCAATGGTTACGGGAAGGATGAACGAAACAGAAAACGTCGACCGTTATGCCGTCATGGGCAACCCGATTGCCCACAGCAAGTCACCACAGATCCACCGTTTGTTTGCCGAACAAACCGGCCAGCGACTGCGCTATGACGCCATACGGGTACCGGAAGACGGGTTTGCCGATGCCGTTACCTCCTTCCTGCATAACGACACTGGCAAGGGACTCAATATCACCGTGCCCTTCAAACAACAGGCCTGGCAACTTGCAGACCGTTTGAGCGAGCGCGCCGAACTGGCCGGTGCGGTAAATACCCTGATGCTGAAAGACAGCGCACTGTACGGTGACAACACCGACGGTGCCGGACTGGTACGAGACCTGGCACACAATCATGGTATCTCGCTGGAAGGCAAACAAATCCTGCTGCTGGGTGCCGGCGGTGCGGCGCGCGGCGTCATGCTTCCCCTGCTTGAACAACAACCGGCATCCCTGCATATCGCCAACCGTACCGTGTCACGCGCACAGGAACTGGTGGAGCGATTTACCGAATATGGTGAACTCAGCGCGAGTGGATTTGATGCCCTGCGTGTAAATTTCGACATTGTTATTAATGCGACTGCGGCCGGGCTGGGCGGTGAAGTACCACCCTTGCCCAACGGCATCATTGATGAACACAGCCTGTGCTACGACATGATGTATGCCTCGGAACCCACAGCCTTTGTACGCTACTGCAACGAACACCATGCTGCACAGGCTATCGACGGGCTGGGCATGCTGGTGGAACAGGCCGCCGAATCATTTCGACTGTGGCGCGGCGTGATGCCTGATACACGACCGGTTATTGAGGCGCTTGGGAATACGCCGGGTTGATTTCTGTGGGAGACAACGTATCCCCCCCCCCACCAGGCATCACCGCATCGTTACCAGTTCTTCTGCGCTAGTGGGATGGATTGCCACGGTTTCATCGAGGTCTTTTTTTGTTGCACCCATACGGATTGCCACGGCAAAACCCTGTAGCATTTCATCTGCGCCCGGGCCGATGACGTGGCAACCCACCACCCTTTCCTGTGCACCGACGGTGACCAGTTTCATGGCTGTTTTCTGTTTGCGCCCGGTGAGGGCGTTATACATGGCGGTGAAGCGTGTCTGGTAGACCTTGACGGCTTCACCGTGCTGGTCGCGCGCTTCGCTTTCTGATACTCCAACGGTACCAATCGGCGGGTGACTGAATACAACGGTCGCGATGTTTTTGTAGTCCAGGTGCCGGTCTGTCATGCCACCGAACAGGCGATCCCCGAGTCTGCGACCGGCCGCGATGGCAACCGGGGTCAGCGGCGCCCGACCGGTGACGTCACCAATGGCGTAGACGCCTGAGACGTTGGTGTTCTGGAATTTGTCGGTGGGAATGTAACCCTCCGCATTAACATCGACGCCGGCCTTGTCCAGGGCCAGGCCGGCACTCAGCGGGTAGCGTCCAATGGCCCAGATCAATTCGTCAAACCCTTCCAGACGCTGACCGTTTTCGCATTCGATGACCAGCGTGCCATTATCAGCACGGCACACTTCCTTAACCTGGGTACGGGTGAGCATGTCGATACCGTCACCAAGCATTTCTTCCATAAGGTTCTCGCGCAACATGGCCTCGAAATCACGCAACAGGTGTTCACGGCGCAACAGCATAGTCACATCCGAACCCAGCGCATTGAGCATCCCTGCCAGTTCCACGGCGATATAACCTGAACCCACCACGGCTACCCGACGAGGCAGATCCTCCAGCTCAAAGAAACCGTCCGAAGAAATGCCCAGTTCGACACCCGGTGTATCCGGCAACAGCGGTGCACCACCCGGTGCAATAACAATATGGTCTGCGGTGTAGCGCTGCCCTTTGACCTCCAGGGTGCGGGCATCGACAAATCGCGCCTCACCGACAATTTCATCAATATTCGAGTCGGCCAGATACGTGTGATACCAGTCATTGATACCGTGTACATAGGCATCGCGTGCTGCCTTCAGTACGCTCCAGTCAAACTCCGTTTTACCGAGCCTGAATCCGTAATGAGAAGCATCTTCCAGTGTGTGCGCAATGCTGGCGCCAAACCACATCACCTTTTTGGGGACGCAACCGACATTCACACAGGTGCCGCCCAGCGGTCCTTTTTCGATAACAGCACATC
>CAZVBD010000159.1:0-6103 GCA_964625255.1 uncultured Thiohalobacter sp.
TAAGCATGCCGCCAGCGTTCAATCTGAGCCAGGATCAAACTCTTCAGTTCAATCACTTTAGTCGCTTGAGGCGACAAATCTGGCTCGATGTACACAAAACTCGGAATTGCTTGAGTTTGCTTCCATCGAATATCGATTGAGCCAGTCAATCTATTCGACGTAAGCACCCACACAAATTACCTAATCTGACTTGTTAATGAACCCGCTGGCGCTCGTCCAGCGTAGACCGACAAGTATGGAACATAACCGTCGATCTCGTCAATACTTTTCTCGTTCCGGGCCAACTCAAAACTGCCTGCTGTCCCGAAGCGAAGGCCGCATTATACAGACCGTTTACCGACCGTCAACAACAAAAGGGAAATAATTTTCACTCGCCACTGTAAGGATGATATTAACTTATGTATCAACAAGTAACGAAGAGGGCTGGTTAAATCATCATTACACGGGATACCGGCCTTCGCCGGTATGACGAATTGACCTGTATAAAGAATTGATCAGAGATTCCCAAGGATTGCAGATCGGTGACAACCGTGCATGACAGATGTTGAGCGACAAGAACTTCGCTACTCCTGACGCTGAACGATACTCACACGCGCAAATCGGCGCTTCCCGACCTGGCAAACACCGGTCAGGCCCGGCGCCAGCTTCAATTTAGTATCCGAGATTTTTTCGCCATCCAGCTTCACGGCGCCCTGACGAATCATACGCAGGCCGTCCGAAGTACTCGAGGTCAGACCGGCGTCCTTCAGTACGTTGGCAATTGGCAATCCTTCCGACTCTGCCGCAAGTTCGACCTCTGGCATTTCGTCGGGCATGGCGCCTTTCTGGAAACGTGCCACAAAATTCTGCTGCGCCCGCTCTGCCGCCTCGGAAGAGTGAAAACGCGTAACAATCTCGACACCCAGCTCAAACTTGATGTCGCGTGGATTGCGGCCCTCGTCCATCTGTTGCCGCAGCTTGCGAATATCCGCCAGTGGCCGAAAACTCAGTAACTCAAAGTAACGCCACATCAAATCGTCGGAAATTGACATCAGTTTGCCGAACATATCATCCGGTGCATCCGCAATACCGATGTAGTTCCCCAGCGACTTGGACATTTTCTGAACACCATCCAGCCCCTCAAGAATCGGCATCGTCAGGACGACCTGGGGTTTCTGGCCGTAGGCTTCCTGCAACTGCCGGCCGACCAGCAGGTTGAATTTCTGATCGGTACCGCCCAGCTCGATATCCGCTTTCAGGGCAACAGAGTCATACCCCTGTACCAGGGGATAGAGAAATTCATGAATCGCAATGGGCTGACCGGTGCCATAACGCTTGTTGAAATCATCGCGCTCCAGCATTCTTGCCACGGTGTGTTTGGCGGCGAGCTGAATAAGATCGGCCGCTGTCATGGCATTCATCCAGCTGGAATTAAACATGACCAGCGTCTTTTCCGGGTCGAGAATCTTGAAGATCTGCTGTTCATAGGTCTTCGCGTTTTCGATCACCTCGTCGCGAGTCAGCGGTTTGCGAGTGATATTCTTGCCGGTCGGGTCACCGATCATGCCAGTGAAGTCACCAATCAGAAAAATCGCCTCGTGCCCGAGATCCTGAAACTGACGCAACTTGTTGAGCAGCACGGTGTGGCCAAGATGTAAATCCGGCGCAGTCGGATCGAAACCTGCCTTCACACGCAGCGGTTTTCCGGCTTTCAGACGCTCTTCCAGCTCCGACTCAACCAGAATCTCCTCGGCACCCCGCCTGATTTGTTCAAGCGCCTCTTGCTGCGACATCCAACCTCTCCCGACCACTGAAAAATAAGGCGAAAGGGTATCACACCTCTGCCGATAACCGGGTAAGGATGGCATGCTTTCTGCCTTAAAATCTTCAGATTGGCGATTCATCGGTTGACCCCGGCGACCCATGTCAGTTAGCTTTACGCCGTTATTTAAAAGGGATTTCAGTGCGCTACACCAATTCATCACTGCGGGACTACAGCACCGGGTGGAGTGACAGCCGGTCGCCAAAACGCTCATCGAAGGGTCTTCGATGGGTCTTGCTGGGTTCTGCCTCCGGGCTGGCCATCGGCCTGTTCTCGCTCACCTCTTTTGATGCAAACGCATTGCGTATCAAAGAGTTGCCACTTGCCGTACCCATGCCTGAAGCGGTTATCGAAAGTGCCGATTCACGTCTTGATATGACTGTTGCCAACGCCCGACAGATCAATGCTGCGGCCTTGCAGGCAGCAACACCGGAACCGGTCAAGGGCGAGTGGCATGAGGTCACGGTACGCGAAGGTGACAGCCTGGCGCGCATTTTTAGTCAACAAAAGATCCCTGCCAACCAGTTACACCGTTTGATTACCAGCGGTGGTGTCGCCAAAAAGCTGACCCGCATTTATCCCGGCCAGATCCTGCACCTGCGTACCACGGCAGAAGACGGTCTGCTGGAATTAAACTACGAGATTGATGCCCTGAACCAGATTCAGGTTTCGCGCAACGACAATAAATTTGAGGCCCGGCTCGTTACCCGTGCTCCCGAGCGCCGAAAAGTCCATGCAACCGGTGAAATCAACAGCTCACTGTTTCTCGCCGCGCAAAAAGCCCACCTGCCGGAAAACATCACGATGGAACTGGCCGGCATCTTCGGCTGGGATATCGACTTCGCCCTGGACATCCGCAAGGGTGACCGGTTCACCGTGATTTACGAAGACCTCTATCTGGATGGTGAGCGCATTGGCACAGGTGACATCCTGGCCGCTGAATTCGTCAACAGGGACAAGACACACCAGGCGGTACGATATACCGATGCACGTGGCCGCACGGATTATTATTCTCCCAAAGGCCGTAGCATGCGCAAGACGTTCCTGCGCACGCCAGTGGCATTCTCGCGGATCAGCTCGCGTTTCAGTCTTGGCCGCAAGCACCCTATTCTGAACACCATCCGCAGCCACAAGGGCGTGGACTATGCCGCACCTCGCGGCACCCCGGTCAAAACAACCGGCGCTGGGAAAATCGTATTACGCGGCAAGAAAGGCGGTTACGGAAAAACCGTGGTCGTCCAGCATGGCAGCCGTTACAGCACGCTGTACGCACACCTCAACAATTACGCACGAGGACTGCGTAACGGCAGCCGTGTCCAGCAAGGCCAGATCATTGGTTATGTGGGCAGTACCGGTCTGGCAACCGGCCCGCACCTGCATTATGAATTCCGCGTCAATGGGGTACACCGCAATCCACTCACGGTAAAACTGCCGGACGCCGCACCGCTGCAGCGCACCTACATGGCCGACTTCAAACTGAAAACCGGAAACCTGCTGGCGCGTCTGGAGCTTGCCAGATCACAGGCTATCGCCCTGAAAGAGTGAGCGTCTGCACACTGCGCTGCAAACGTTTATCGCATGGCTGAGTATTACATTGGCCTGATGTCAGGCACCAGCATGGACGGCATTGATGCCGTGCTGGTCGATCTGCAAAACCACCAGCCAGACCTCGTCAGTGCACACACGCTGGCCTGGCCCGAGGCCATTCAGCAACAGCTCGTACAGGTCGTCAATCATCCGGAATCTGTATCACTGCATACGCTGGGACAACTCGACGCCACTGTAGGTGAAACGTTTGCCGACGCCGCCCTGTCCATCATTGACGAAGCCGGCATCAACCCAAAGCAGGTTCGTGCCATTGGCAGTCATGGACAAACCCTGTTCCATGCACCTGACAGCACGCCCGCTTTCAGTCACCAGTGCGGCGACCCGAACCGCATTACGGAAATAACCGGCATCACCACCGTTGCCGACTTCCGCCGGCGTGATATTGCGGCCGGGGGACAAGGCGCACCGTTGGTACCGATATTCCACAAAGCCATTTTTGCCGTACCCGATCAGGCCCGTGCCGTGCTCAATATCGGCGGTATGGCAAACCTGACGCTGCTACCCGCCGGCAACGCTCCGGTCAGCGGCTTTGATACCGGCCCCGGCAATGTATTAATGGATGACTGGTGCAACAAACACCTGGGTAAGGCGCATGACAGGAACGGCGAATGGGCACAGAGCGGTCAATGCAACCCTGCGCTGCTCGACATTCTGCTTGAACATGCCTTCCTGAAACAGATGCCGCCCAAAAGCACGGGACGCGAAATGTTCTGTGCAGCCTTTCTAGACGAACAGCTTGCCCGCCTGACGGTTGCTCCGGAACCCGTCGATGTACAACGTACCCTGCTGGAATTTACAGTCAAAACAATTTGCGATGCAGTGGAAGCTTATGCTGGCAACACTCGCCAGTTGCTGGTCTGTGGCGGTGGCGTACACAACACCTTTCTCATGCAACGACTGACGACTTCCCTCGAAGCGATCGACATATCTTCAACGGAAGCCTTTGGCCTGCACCCGGACTGGGTGGAAGCTGTCGCATTCGCCTGGTTGGCGAAACAGACCCTCAACGGACAACCCGGTAACCTGCCCTCCGTCACAGGTGCCTCGCACCCGGTCGTACTGGGTGCGATCTATCCAGCCTAACGTTCCGAGATCGGCACGTAACTGCGCTGTGATTCGCCGGAATACATCTGGGTGGGACGGAAAATACGGTTATCGCCCAGCTGTTCGCGCCAGTGCGCCAGCCAGCCGGCCGAACGCGCCACGGCAAAAATCGACGTAAACTGATCCGGCGGTATACCCATTTCCTTGTAGAGAATTCCCGAATAGAAATCGACATTGGCGAACACACCCTTGGGTGCCAATTTTTCTTCACAGGCTTCTTCCAGCGCCAGTGCGGTTTCAAACAACGGCCCCATGTTACCACCGCGTGCTTCCATCAACTCACGCATCATTTTCTGCAGGATAGTCGCACGGGGGTCTTTCACTTTGTATTCGCGGTGTCCCATGCCCCAAATCTTCGACTTGTTGGCCAGCTGTTTATCCAGCCAGTCCCGGACATTCTCCGGCCGACCGATTTGTCCCAGCATTTCCACCACACGCTGGTTGGCGCCACCGTGCAACGGCCCGGCCAGTGTGCCAATCGCTGCCGCCATAACCAGAAACGGACTGCCCAGTGTAGAGCCGGCGACCAGTGCAGCAAAGGTCGATGCATTGATTGTGTGTTCTGCGTGCAGGATCAGGCTGGCATCCATAATGCGCGCCAGCAGCGGGTCAGGATCCTCACCGTTGAACATGTACAGCAGGTTCTCGGCGTAACTCAGATCTTTACGCGGCGGGATTGGGTCATAACCGTTACGCACATGCTGCCACATGGCTACGATGGTCGCCATCCGCGCAATGATTTTGACCGACATGTTGTGAACGTAATTCAGATCTTCGCACTGCAGGCTGCCGGTCAGACATTCATCACCCGGGTAGAACATCCCCAGACTGGCGATAGCCGTCTGCAACATTTCCATCGGGTGCCCGGTAGCAGGCAGGTACTTCATGATTTCGCGGACATTGTACTTGACGACACGATTGCGTCGCAGTTGCTGATCGAACACCTCCAGCTCATCGGCCGTCGGCAGCCGCCCGTCAAGCAGCAGCAAGGTCGTTTCCTCGAAAGTGCTGCTCAGCGCCAACTCCTTGATGGGATATCCCCGGTACGTCAACAGGCCGAGGGTGCCATCCAGGTCCGAAATATTCGACTTCGTCGCCGGCACACCTTCCAGGCCGGGCAGGTATTCGCTCATTCCAATCTCCTGATCACAAAGCGCGGTTGTTCGCACCGGGCATGAGGATGGGTATTCTACAGAGCCTGACAGCGAACGCATCAGGAATGCCCGCGCCGGAACGAAAAAAGGCGCAAATGTTGCGCCTTTTCAACAAATTGAGAATCTATCAGACCGAGAAAGACGACCCGCAGCCACAGGTGGTGGTTGCGTTGGGATTACGGATCACAAAGCGTGCACCTTCCAGGTCTTCCTTGTAATCCACTTCGGCACCAACCAGGTACTGGAAGCTCATGGGATCGACCACCAGCTTGACGCCGGCCTTTTCGATCTCGGTATCACCATCATTGACCGTCTCTTCAAAGGTAAAACCGTACTGGAACCCGGAACAACCGCCGCCCGTAACAAACACGCGCAACATCAGGTTTTCATTACCTTCTTCCTCGATAAGGCTTTTGACCTTGGTCGCCGCATCATC
>CAZVBD010000160.1:0-6073 GCA_964625255.1 uncultured Thiohalobacter sp.
GGGTGCTGTGCAGGGCATTGCCGAGCTGATTACCCGCCCTGGTTTGATCAACGTCGACTTCGCGGATGTACGCACTGTGATGTCAGAAATGGGCATGGCCATGATGGGTTCAGGCTCCTCTTCCGGACAGGATCGTGCACGCGAAGCCGCCGAGTCAGCGATTCACAGCCCGCTGCTGGAAGATATCGATTTGATGGGCGCACGCGGTATTCTGGTGAACGTTACTGCCGGGCTGGATCTGTCCATTGGAGAGTTTGAAGAAGTCGGTAATACCATCAAGGAATTCGCTTCCAATGATGCCACCGTGGTAGTGGGGACGGTCATCGACCCTGAGATGCATGATGAACTGCGGGTCACTGTAGTCGCCACGGGTCTCGGGGCCGAGGAAGCAAAACTCGAGGAAAAGTCTGAGCCGGTACAGCTGGTGCAGCGCAACAAGCGTGGTGAAGTGAACTACGCCGAGCTGGAGCGTCCTGCCGTGATTCGCAAGAAGGCTGCCAGTGATCCGACGCCCCCCCCCGCTTCTGCAGACGATCTGGACTATCTGGATATCCCGGCTTTCCTGCGTCGCCAGGCGGACTAATTCCTACTAATTGATGCACTTTTGTTAAAGGGAGGTTAGGCTGGTTCCGGGCACTGGCTAATGATGAGCCTGCGCACCAGATTTTTCGGGTGATGCCGGAGGTGTGTGGTAGACTCTGATGGCATTTCCATAATCTGAAAACGATGAGAAAGCGGGCGCTGTGCAGCCCGCTCAAAAAATATGATTTGTCAGAGAACCTTGAGGAATACTGTTCGCGCAAAAGGTGTCGGCCTGCACAGTGGGGAGCAGGTCTGCCTGTCGCTTCGCCCGGCACCACCGGATACCGGCATTTTGTTCCGCCGGGTTGATCTGGATCCACCGGTGAGCATTCCGGCCAAGCTGGCCAATGTCGGTGATACCCGGCTTTCGACCACACTGGTGGCAGGTGATGTGCGTGTATCCACAGTAGAACACTTGCTGTCGGCATTTTCCGGGCTTGGTATCGACAACGCTATTGTCGATCTCAGTGCACCAGAAGTGCCGATCATGGATGGCAGCGCGGGACCGTTTGTGTTCCTGATCCAGTCTGCCGGCATCAAGGAACAGCGCAAACGGAAGCAGTTCCTGCGGATCCTGGATACCGTTGAGGTGAGGGATGGCGACAAGTGGGCAAGATTTTCACCTTTCAAGGGTTTCCGGGTCGGATTTACCATTGAGTTCAAACACCCGATGTTCAAGGGAGAGTGCCGGCATTCTGAAATCGATTTCTCGCGCAGTTCTTTCGTGCGTGAAGTCAGCCGCGCCCGGACCTTCGGTTTTATGCGTGATATCGAAAAACTACGGGAAAACAACCTGGCGCTGGGCGGAAGCCTGGATAATGCCGTCGTGCTGGATGATTACCGCGTGGTGAATGAAGACGGCCTTCGTTATAAGGACGAGTTTGTTAAACACAAGGTGCTGGATGCTGTGGGTGACCTGTATCTGCTCGGTCACAGCCTGATCGGTGAATTTACCGGGCATAAATCCGGGCATGCGCTCAATAATCGATTGCTGTGTGAATTACTGGTCTCGCCCGGCACCTGGGAGCTGACCAGCTTTGGTAATGCCGCACGGGCTCCTCACTGGCTTAATCTGCCGCAAATCGCGCCTGTTTGAATTTTTAGTTGAAAAACTCAGGTTTCACGTGCTTTGGCCGCTAGTCTGTAAAGCGCTTCGCGCAGTTCAGGGTGATCAACATCCTCGGCCGTCTGCGCAAGCAAAGTGGCATTGCACATGGATATGCCATCGGGTTTTCTGCTAACTGGTTGAATATCCAGCGTTTCTGGTATAACGCGAACCTCTATTGCACTAGCGACCAGTGAAAGTTGGCACTGTAGTTGCTTTAAAAAATCCGGAGCGACAAATCTCAGGCGCGCCGCCCAGGCAGACGATCGTACGCCAAGTATCAGGGTTTCATTTTTGAGGTTTATGACACTACAATGCGCGGTCAGGTCCTCCGGTAACAGGCGTAGCACAGCCTGCTCCATACGTTGCAGGCGGCGGGCACGTTCCAGCAAGGGCAGTGCCGCGTTCTGGAGAATTTCCGCACACGGAGAGGCGTTATTACGGCGCATCGGTTTCCACAAGGATTAATCGGGTAGTACAGTCAATGAAGTTTTTACTCTACACCACGAGATACGGCAAGTCCGGCAGTATTCAGCTGAATCGCCCCATGGTCTGGATTCCTGCAGTGCTGGCCTTGCTCGGCGTCCTGCTGGCAGCGGGGCAGGCCGGGTATTCGCTGGGTAGCGCGCGCCAGCCGCAACTTGCTGCGAAGGGTGGCATGCACTGGCAGGCACTACTCGACGAGCAGAAACAGGATCTGAACATGGCTCGCAACGAGGCGCAGAACCATCTCAATGCGCTGGCTGTCCGGCTGGGGCAGATGCAGGCGCAGATGTTGAGGGTTGAGGCCCTGGGTCAACGGGTAAAACAAATTGCCCGATTGAAGAAATCCGAATTTGATTTTGACCAGCTGCCCGCACAGGGTGGCCCGGCCGATCCTGCCAACACGGAACTTCTCAAGACACCGGATTTTCTCCAGGCACTGGATGACATGGCTGCACAGATCGATGACCGGGCGCGTCAGCTGGAGTTGCTGGAGCAGGTGCTGAGCCGCCGCGAACTCAGTCACGCCGTATCTCCGGCGGGCAAGCCGATCAGCAAAGGCTGGTTGTCGTCATACTATGGTATGCGCACTGACCCCTTCAACGGCCGGCGTGAAATGCACAAAGGGATTGATTTTGCCGGGCAGATGGATTCTGACGTGGTGGCGACGGCGGCGGGCGTGGTGACCTGGGCCGGTAAACGTTACGGTTACGGTCAGCTGATTGAAATTAACCATGGAAACGGTTATTCCACGCGTTACGGGCATTGTCATCAGGTTCTGGTAAAGGTTGGCGATAAGGTTGAACCCGGTCAGAAGATTGCCCTGATGGGGTCCAGTGGTCGATCTACCGGCCCACATGTGCACTATGAGGTGCTGAAAAACGGGCGTCAGATTAATCCCACCAAATTTGTTCGGGCCAGTCGGTAAGGTTGTTGGTTTCGTCAAGAACCCGTGAAGCCCTTCAGATTACACGCTTTCGCCCGATGAAAGCCTGTCCGGGGCCGGCTAATGCGGTATGATGTCTGCTCCAAATTTTCCGATACATTACGGGTTTTCCTGACACATCATGGTGACATCGATACTACGCAAGGTTTTTGGTAGCCGGAACGACCGAATTCTCAAGCGCCTCCAGAAGAACGTAAACAAAATCAACGCGCTTGAGCCTGAGACCCAGGCGCTCAGTGATGATGAGCTGCGCGCCCGCACCGACGCGTTCCGCCAGCGTTACCAGGACGGTGAGACACTCGATCAATTGTTGGTGGAAGCCTTCGCCGTGGTACGCGAGGCATCGCTCCGGGTGTTAAAAATGCGCCATTTCGATGTTCAGTTGATTGGCGGTATGGTGTTGCACGACGGCAAGATCGCCGAGATGCGCACCGGTGAAGGCAAGACACTGGTCGCGACCCTGTTTGCCTACCTGAATGCATTGTCCGGAAAGGGTGTTCACGTGGTCACAGTGAACGACTATCTGGCGAGCCGCGATGCCGCATGGATGGGCAAGCTGTATGGCTTCCTGGGCTTATCGACCGGCGTTGCTGTCGCTGGCATGGGCAGCGATGAGAAACGCGCGGCTTATGCATCCGACATTACCTACGGCACCAATAACGAGTTCGGGTTTGATTACCTGCGCGACAACATGGCATTCCGTCTTGAAGACAAGGTGCAGCGTGAGCTTAACGCCGCGGTAATCGATGAAGTTGACTCCATCCTGATCGATGAAGCACGTACACCGTTAATTATCTCCGGTGCGACTGACGATAACTCCGAGCTGTATACCGTCATGAAAGACCTGGTCACCGAACTGGTGAAGCAGGAGGAAGAGGACGGTCCCGGCGATTACAGTATCGATGAAAAGCAAAAGCAGATTCACTTCACCGAGGAAGGTCACCAGCACGTCGAGGAGTTGCTGGAAAAACGCGGGCTGCTGCAGGAAGGGCAGAGTCTCTACGATGCCGCCAACCTGAGCCTCATGCATCACCTGAATGCTGCGTTGCGCGCGTTGGCACTGTATCACCGTGATGTCGAGTACATCATCCAGGACGGACAAGTTGTGATCGTTGACGAATTCACCGGCCGTACCATGCCGGGTCGACGCTGGTCCGAAGGTCTTCACCAGGCAGTGGAAGCCAAGGAAGGGGTAGAGATTCAGAACGAAAACCAGACCATGGCCTCGATCACTTTCCAGAACTACTTCCGACTTTATAACAAGCTGTCCGGCATGACCGGCACGGCCGACACCGAGGCACCGGAGTTCCAGCAGATTTACCGGCTGGAAGTGATTGTTATTCCCACCAATACGCCGATGATTCGTAACGACATGGGCGACCTGGTGTTTCTCACCGGGAAAGAAAAATTTGCTGCTGTCGCAGAGGATATTCGGGATTGTCGCAAGCGTGGTCAGCCGGTGCTGGTTGGAACGACGTCGATAGAAGTGTCTGAATACTTGTCGAAGTTGTTAAAGGACGATGACGTTGAACATGAAGTGCTCAACGCCAAACAGCACGAACGCGAGGCGCATATTGTCGCGCAGGCCGGTCAGCCCGGTGCGGTAACCATCGCTACCAATATGGCCGGTCGTGGTACCGACATTGTGTTGGGCGGCAACCTGGACGTTGAACTGGCCGCACTCGATAATCCGGATGAGCATACCGTAGCGCGTATTCGTAAAGACTGGGAAGTGCGTCACGGGCAGGTGCTGGAAGCCGGTGGCCTGCATATCATTGGTACCGAGCGTCATGAATCGAGGCGTGTCGATAACCAGTTGCGTGGTCGTTCCGGTCGCCAGGGTGATCCCGGTTCCAGTCGCTTCTATCTGTCGCTGGAAGATAACCTGATGCGCATTTTTGCCTCCGAGCGTGTGTCCGGCCTGATGCAGAAGCTGGGCATGCAGGAAGGTGAAGCGATTGAGCATCCGTGGGTCAGCAAGGCAATCGAGAATGCACAGCGCAAGGTGGAAGGCCATAACTTTGGTATCCGCAAAAATCTGCTGGAGTTCGACGATGTCGCCAATGACCAGCGTAAGGTGATATACACGCAGCGCAACGAGTTGATGTCGACGGATGATGTGTCTGACACCATAAAGGCGATTCGTGAAGATGTGCTGAATTCAGTTATCGATACTTATATCCCACCGGGCAGTATGGATGAACAGTGGAAGATCGCCGAACTCGAAGATGCGGTTGAAACCGAGTTTGGTCAGCGCTTCGATATCCAGGGCTGGCTGGATGCTGATGATGATCTGCACGAGGAAACGTTGCGCGCGAAATTGCTCGGAGAGCTGGAACGCGTTCACGAAGAAAAAGAACAATACGCCGGCAGCGAGACCATGCGGCACTTCGAGAAGGCCGTCATGCTGCAAGTACTGGATCAGGCCTGGAAGGAACATCTTGCGGCTATGGACTATCTGCGCCAGGGGATACACCTGCGTGGCTATGCACAAAAAGACCCCAAGCAGGAGTACAAGCGTGAAGCCTTCGAGATGTTTACTGATCTGTTGGAACGTATCAAGCTGGACGTGATCGGCATTCTTTCCAAGGTGCAGGTCAAGACTGAATCTGATGTTGAGGCCGTGGAAGAACAGCGTCGGACCACAGCGCCAATGGATTTCCGTCATGACGAAGTCAGTGCCATGCAGGAAGGCGAAGAGGAACCTGCCGGTGACGGTGAGGAGCATCAGCCGTTTGTCCGTGATGGTCGCAAGGTCGGGCGCAACGAGCCTTGCCCCTGTGGTTCTGGCAAAAAGTACAAGCAGTGCCACGGTAAATTGAATTGAGACCCGACGCCTGAACCATGCCGGTTGGATATAGCCAGTTACCGGAACTGTCTGCGGTGGCCGGTATCCGCCTGTCGGCACAGGCCGCGCGGATTCGCTATGAAGGCCGTGATGATCTGGTCGTCATGGA
>CAZVBD010000161.1:0-6033 GCA_964625255.1 uncultured Thiohalobacter sp.
ATGAGGACTATGAACTGGTGGAAGGTGACTGGATATTCCAGCTCTGGTACAAGGATAAAAAGCTTATCGAACGCAAGTTCATTGCCGTTCGTCCGGACTATGAACACGTCGCGGCATCTTCGGAAAAGGAATAAACCCTGCTCGATTAAATTCCGCAATCACCTGGTATGACAAGCATTACTAAAAAAACACGCACCGCCATTGAAGTTGTCTCATTGAGCAGGAAGTTTGGGGCATTCACCGCCGTTCGGGATGTTTCCTTTAATGTCCACACGGGTGAAGTCCTGGGTTTTCTGGGGCCCAATGGTGCGGGCAAGTCCACCACCATGAAAATGATTACCGGGTTCCTGACGCCGACACAGGGATGGGTGAGCGTGGCCGGGTTTGATGTCAGTCGACAGCCGATCGAGGTCAAGCGAAGGATCGGCTACCTGCCTGAAGGCGCGCCTGCATACGATGACATGACAGTAACGGATTTCCTCGGCTTCATAGCGCAAATCCGCGGCTATCGTGGCAGGGAAGTACGCGAACGCGTAGCGACTGCGATTGACAGGGCGAACCTGGGTAGTGTCGTTCACAAGTCCATCGAAACCCTGTCCAAGGGTTTCAAACGGCGCGTCGGTCTGGCGCAGGCGATACTGCACGATCCACCCGTCCTGATCATGGATGAACCAACCGATGGTCTCGACCCCAATCAGAAGCACGAAGTGCGTGAACTGATCCGGGAGATGGCCAGAGACAAGGCTATCCTCATTTCCACCCACATTCTCGAAGAAGTGGATGCGATCTGTGACCGTGCCATTATTATTGCACATGGTGCGTTATTGTTTGATGGCACACCACAGCAACTGGTGGCGATGTCAGAGGTGCACAATGCGGTGAGGCTGAGCTTTGAAGGCAGTATTCCCACCACCGCCGAGAACAGTCTGAAGTGCCTGGACAATGTGACAGCGGTCATTTGTATGCCCGACGTGAATCACCTGATGGTAGTGCCGGGTAATGGAGCGCCCATCGTCCGGCAGGTAACACGCCTGGTACGTGATGAAGGCTGGCAGGTCGAGGAAGTCTTTGTCGAGGCCGGTCAACTTGATGAAGTCTTTCGTCGTATTACAACACAGCCTGTCACACAGGACAGGCGTATCAGCTCATGAGTGTAACTACCGCTATCCTGAAACGTGAACTGGGCAGCTACTTTGCCACCCCGGTTGCCTATGTGTTCATTGTTATTTTCCTGGTGCTGTCCGGCGTGTTCACTTTTTATCCGGGCGGCCTGTACGAGCGTGGTCAGGCCGACCTGCAGCCGTTCTTTATTTTCCACCCCTGGTTGTATCTGTTCCTGATTCCGGCGTTGTCGATGCGTCTGTGGGCCGAGGAACGCAAGTCCGGGACAATCGAGCTGCTGATGACACTGCCGGTTTCTGTCGGCCACGCGGTGCTGGGCAAGTTCCTTGCGGCATGGGTGTTCACCGGTATTGCGCTGGCGTTGACCTTCCCGGTGTGGATTACGGTTAATTATCTGGGGAACCCGGATAACCCGGTTATCCTCCTGAGCTACCTGGGCAGTTTTCTGATGGCCGGTGCCTACCTGGCAGTTGGTGCCTGCGTATCCGCCTCTACACGCAACCAGGTTATCGCCTTCGTTATGTCATTTGTGATCTGTCTGGTTTTTGTCCTGGCAGGTTTCCCGATGGTTATGGACGTGTTTCAGGGCTGGGCGCCGCAGGCGTTGATCAATGCCATCAGCAGTATGAGTTTCCTGAGTCACTTTGAATCGATTACCCGGGGTGTGATTGATTTGCGTGACCTGATCTTCTTCTTTTCATTCATCGCTGCCTGGCTACTGGCCAATACCATTGTAGTGGAACTCAAAAAATCGGACTGATGGTGTTATGTTGAGAAGGCGAAGCTTGTATTCCATATCAGGGCTGGTACTGGTTGCCAGTCTGTTGCTGCTCATCAATCTGCTTGCGGGCCTGTGGATCAAGGGTGTCAGGTTCGACATGACGGAGAACAGGCTATACACCTTGTCTGAGGGGACGCGCAACATCCTGGTGACTCTCGATGAGCCTGTCACGCTACGCTTCTACTTTTCAGAAAAGCAATTCGACGGCATGCCGGAAATTACCACCTATGGACAACGGGTGCGTGAACTGCTGGAAGAGTATGCCGCGGTGAGTAACGGCAAGTTGCGCCTCATTACCGAAACACCCGAGCCATTCTCCGATGCCGAAGAACAGGCGGCACGTTACGGCTTGCAGGGTGTCCCCGTGGATACTTCCGGCAGCTATGCCTGGTTTGGCCTTGTCGGCAGTAATTCAGTTGATGATATCCGGCGGATTCCTTTTTTCCAGCCCGACCAGGAAGATGCCCTCGAATATACGATCTCGAAGCTGGTCTACAGCCTGGCGAATCCACAGAAACCGGTCGTGGGACTGATGTCCGGCCTGCCCATTACCGCAGGTTCCAGGGCTGATCATCCGTTACTCGGTGAACAGGCCCATGACTGGTTTACACTCACCCAGGTAAAACAGTCCTTCGACGTTATGGAACTGGATACCGGTAACAGCGTCATTCCTGACACTGTGGATGTGTTAATGATTGTGTATCCCAAACACCTGTCACAACAAGCGCTGTTTGCCATCGACCAGTATGTGTTGGGCGGGGGGCGTGCCCTGGTCTTTCTCGATGCATTTTCAGAGATGGATACCTCAATGCCCAAAGTGACTAGCCCGGAACAGGGCTATGTCGAAGCGGTTCGCCGCGCGAACCTGCAACCCCTGATGGATGCCTGGGGTGTCCGGCTTGCGCCGGGCTATCTCGCCGTTGATCGTCGTGCCGCGACCAGCGTTATGACCAGCCGGGGCAGTCCCGTGGATTACATCGTGTGGATGACCTTGCGAAAGAATTTATTTAATCGCGAGGACTTCGTAACAGCGGACCTGCAATCGCTGGTTATGGCGAGTAGCGGGTTCCTGCTGAAACTGCCGGAGGCCACCACCCGGCTTGTCCCGCTCATTCAGACCAGCGATCAGGCCATGCAGCTGGAAGCCGGCTATGTAAAATACGGGACAAAACCGACTGACCTGTTGCAGATGTATGCACCAGGAGGTACACCGCTGATGCTGGCAGCGCGCATTCAGGGTGACGTGACATCGGCCTTTCCGCAAGGCCTTGAAGGTATTGAAACAGGTCACAGGTTAACGGAATCGCGTGAGCCGGTGAATGTCATTGTGGTAGCCGATGCCGATATGCTCGATGACAGGTTCTGGGTCGATTTCCGTGACTTTTATGACCGGCGTGTCGCGGTTCCCCGGGCGGACAATGGTGCCTTTCTGATCAATGCACTGGAAAATCTCAGTGGCAGTAACGACCTGATCAGCCTGCGCAGCCGGGGCCGTTCAGCCCGGCCCTTTATCAAGGTGGCTGCATTGAAAGAAGCTGCGGAAAAACAGTTTCGTAACAAGGAACGGATATTACAGATCAAACTTAGTGAGACAGGACAAAAAATCAAGGAACTCCGGCAACAGAAAGACGGTGAAAGTGCAGTGATCATGAGTGATGAACTGCGTACAGAACTGCAAAAATTTCAGTCCGAACAGATCAGAACCCGCAAGGCACTGCGCAACGTTCAGCATGATCTGACCCGGAGCATCGAAAAACTTGGCACCGGGTTAAAACTCATCAATATTGGACTGGTCCCCTTACTGGTTATCCTGGTTGCCATTGTCCTGGGTGTGATGAGAGTAAGGCGCACGCACCGCCTGAGCACAATGAAGACGCAATGAACAAAATCTTGATTATTACTCTGCTTGCGTTGGGGCTGGTGACAGGGGGATATTACTTAACCGTTAAAAATCCTGAACCGGATGCACAAGAGGGCGCAGGGCAGAGTGTTTTCCCGGGCCTGGAACAGCAATTAAATAACATCACCCGGATCCGGATTGAGTCCGGTGGTGAAACATACGATGTCACAAGAACCGGCGACCAATGGCAATTGCTGGACAAGGGTGGATATCCCGTACTGTTCGAACGCGTCAAACCATTCCTGCTCGCCATCTCCCGACTGGAAAAAATAGAACCCAAAACCGGCAAGCCGGAAAATTACGCACGCCTTGGTGTGCAGGAGCCTGCGACGGGTACGGGTAATACACGTATCGAATTGTATGTGGCAGGCAACAAGCGAGTCGCCTCACTCATTGTCGGCACCATCCGCAGTGGCCTCATCATCGGAGACAGGGATGGCATTTATGTGCGGGTATCCGGTGATTCACGTGCCTGGCTGGTGGCTGGTAACCTGAAACTTCCGGAAAAGCAGGTTGACTGGGTTGATAGACAAATTATCCATATCAAACCCAAAATGGTGAAACGGCTCACCATCCTTCAGCCTGACAACAGTCGCCTGGTAATTGAGAAATCCTACCGTGGTGCGCCAGGGTTTAGCCTCGTCAACAGACCCGAAGGCGTTCGTCCAAAGCGCCCATCAGAAATCAACGTACTGGCCAGAAGTCTGGCCGGACTGACAATAGAAGATATGCGCAATCGTCCACCTACTGATCTGTCTGGCACCAAAGTTGTGACCGCAGTATTTGAAACCTGGGATGGTTTGCAAGTTCGTGTTACCACCAAAGAACAGAATGGCCAGATCTGGGCATGGTTTGATCTTGCTGGCGAAATTGCAACCATGGCAGACGATAGGCAGAAGAAGCTCAAGAACTGGATATATCTCTTGCCATCATCCCGTACAGCCTGGTTACGGGCGAAGTTGATTGACCTCAAGAGTGCCAGTCCTTTGTAAGGCGAATTCCAGAAGGATTAGCGCTACCCCCTCGTCAGCGCGCGAGTGATCATTTGCTTAACCTGTTTATTCACTTTTAAATAGATCAAATCCATCTCTGGATGCTGAGTTTTAAATACCCGGAATATTTCATCCGCGAACGCTTGTCCTATAGTTTCAACCCCATCAAAATCAAATATAACCGTCTTGAATTTCTCAATCCTCGCCAGGAGTCTTTTGGCCTGCGATCTTGATATAAGCTTTTCATCGTCATATTGTGTCAGCCTTACAGGTACAACTGTTTTATTAAATCCATAATCATCACCTGATGTAAAAGCATCAAATATTTCTTTTGAAGTTCTGGAAGTGTTATTGGCAATTTTCATAAATACACCTGTGCCTGATTGAAATCTTTGCCTCTCCATAATCCAGTCTTCAATATCATCATACTTATGTGAGAAATATACACTGCCTGACAGAATCGCAAAATCATCAAACATTCGTGAACTGAAAAATACACCCTCACCGGTATGATTATCCGGGTCCGTTGTTAATTTTCCTTTGGACAATTCCAGTACTGAATGGCGTTCGTCCAGCAAACCTAATTCCCGTTGAATCTTTTTGAATATTCCCTCGCCATCATCGTAAACAACTATCTCAGTGTTCGTCGCTGTTTTTGTAACCTGAATATGCAGTCGTTGTCCGGATGAATGATCGATAGCATTATTAATGATTTCTGTCACACCATAATGCCAAATATCAATAACGTTATCCGACAAATCTCTAACGAACACGGCGATATCTTTTCGCCAGACAGTGTCTTCAGCTAAAGCACCGTCAAGACTATAGATATGTTCCCACTTCTCTAGCGGATGAAGTAGATAATGTCTGTTTCGAGTCGCCCCTCTGACAAGCAGAGCGCGCTGTTCAACTAACTTTTTGATATGTTTGTGTACAGCCTGCCTGGATATATCAAAAGCATGTGAAGCCAAAGACGCGATGTCTTCTGGATGATGTTCAACATTATCAAGGATAAATTGGCGAATTTCTTCGCCTCTTTTTCTAATCCCAACCATATCAGTAACTTAACCCAGTTTATTGTCAACCTTATTGCTCGGTATTGTCAACCCTATTAAATATATTGTCAACCTGTCGCCACTTTTACTGGTAAAAAACCGACAAGAAAATGCTAACCATTAAATTACCTTAAAACGTAATTTGTCATCAAAATGACTTTTTAGTGTCATCGATTCGTTATA
>CAZVBD010000162.1:0-4622 GCA_964625255.1 uncultured Thiohalobacter sp.
TCTGCTGTTCATCCAGAGAGTGGTGTGCCTTTGCCCCGGTAAGGAAATCTGCCGGTACCAGCAGGGTCCCCTGATGAATCAACTGGAAAAACGCATGTTGGCCGTTGGTGCCCGGCTCACCCCAGATAACAGGCCCGGTGAAGTAGTCGACTACTTCACCATCACGCGTAATACGCTTGCCATTACTTTCCATATCGCACTGTTGCAGGTAAGCCGTCAGCCGGTGCAAGTGCTCATCATAGGGGAAGATGGCATGACTCTCTGCATTAAAAAAATTGTGGTACCAGATACCCAGCATGGCGAGTATTACGGGAATATTTTCCCGCAGGGGTGTCTGACGGAAATGTTTATCCATCTCATGCGCACCTTCCAGCATCTGCTCGAAGGCATCCATACCGACATAGAGCGCAACCGACAGGCCAATCGCAGACCACAGCGAATAACGCCCGCCAACCCAGTCCCAGAATACGAACATGTTCTGCGGATCGATGCCAAATGCCGTAACCTCTTCGGTATTGGTGGACATGGCGACAAAGTGCTTCGCCACAGCGCCCTCCTCCGATGCACTGGCCAGCAGCCAGCGTCGTGCCTGGTGGGCATTGACGAGTGTTTCCTGGGTAGTAAAGGTTTTGGACGCCACCAGGAACAGCGTGGTTTCAGGATTCAGTTCAGCCAGTGTATCGCTGATCTGGCTGCCATCAATATTGGAGACGAAATGTACTCTGAGCCTGTCCGCGTAGGGCTTCAGTGCCCCGGTCGCCATCACCGGACCCAGGTCTGATCCACCGATACCGATGTTTACGATATCGGTTATTGCTTTTCCGCTGTAACCTTTCCATTCACCGCTACGCACCGATTCGGTAAACACACGCATTTGTTTCAGTACGCGATTGACGTCCGGCATCACATCTTTGCCATCGACATACACCGGTGTATTGGAACGATTACGCAACGCCGTATGCAGCACAGCACGGTCTTCGGTGAAATTAATCCGGTCGCCGCTGAACATGCGCTCAATCCATTGTGCAAGATCGCTTTGTTCCGCCAGCTGTATCAGCAACTGTAAGGTTTCATCTGTGATGCGGTTTTTTGAGTAGTCCACCAGCAGCTCGTTGCATTGCAAGGTATACCGTTCAAAGCGCCCTGGATCTTCCTCAAACATCTGGCGCATATGCTGCTTGCCAATCTCACCAAAGTGCGCTTGCAGTGCCTTCCAGGCCGGTTTCTCTGTCAGTCTTGTCATCAGCTTTTCTTTTTATCCACTCGTATCAGCGTGAGTTATTCTGCTCAATTCAGCGATCTTTTTTGTCATCATCATCCAGTGTATTACGCCAGTACTGGTCCTGGCGCAGAAACAGGCGGTCGGCCTCCGGCGGACCCCAGCTGCCTGCGTTATAACCCGTGATATAGTCGCGCTCGACCGACCATACCTTGAGGATGGGGTCGACCACTTTCCAGGCCCAGCTCACTTCGTCATACCGCAGAAACAGGGAGTGATCACCTTCGATCACGTCCAGCAGCAACGCCTCGTAGGCATCCAGCTGGTCAGGGTTGATGCCGCAGTAACTGGCATCCAGGCGCGTCGTCTCGGTACGCATCTCAAGGCCCGTCTGTTTCACCTGCATTTCCATGCGAATGCATTCATTGGGTTGCAGGTTCATGAGTATCCAGTTGGGTTCAAGCCGTTCGATCTGCGTTTCACGAAACAACTGCTGTGGCGGGTGTTTGAAACGAATTGCCACCATCGAATTACCTTTTGCCATGCGTTTGCCGGTGCGCAAAAAGAACGGCACATTACGCCAGCGCCAGTTATCGATAAACAGCTTAAGCGCAGCATAGGTTTCCGTGACACTGTTTTCCGGAACATCCGGCTCATTGAGATAGCCCGGAACCTTTTCGCCATTTACGCTACCGGCGGTATATTGCGCACGTACCGCGTGCGCATTAACGGCACTTTGTGGAATTGGCCGGATAGAACGCAGCACCTTCACCTTCTCATCACGCAGTGATTCGGCATCCAGGCTGGCCGGCGGTTCCATAGCCACCAGCGTTAATACCTGTAACAGGTGACTCTGGATCATGTCGCGTAACGCACCGGCACCGTCGTAATAACCGGCGCGGCCCTCGGTACCCAGCGACTCGGAATGGGTGATTTGTACGTGATCGATGTAGTTGCGGTTCCACAGCGGTTCAAGCATCAGGTTGGCAAAACGGAATACCAGGACATTCTGCACCGTCCCCTTGCCGAGGTAGTGGTCGATGCGAAAAATCTGTGATTCATTGAAGTCGCGGTTCAGACTGTGGTTGAGACTTTCTGCACTTTCGAGGTCATAGCCGAAGGGCTTTTCGATCACCAGCCGTCGCCAGCCACCGTTTTCACTGGCCAGCTCACATTCACCAAGACGTCGACTGACCTTGCCAAAATCGGCCGGACGGATGGCCATGTAGAAAACAATATTGGGTGAGAAGTGCTCGCCACCGAGCAACATGTCTTTCAGCCCTGGATAAGCCGACTCGTCGGCCAGATCACCCTGACAGAAGTGGAAACGGGCCAGAAAACGTTCCAGCACATCCGCTTGTGTCTTTTTTTCTGCCAGCCAGCTGCGCACCTGGGCACGCCAGGCATCATCATCCCAGTCCCGTCGGCCAAAACCGACAACTTTCATGCCATCCGTCAAACGACCGGCGGCATCAAGGTGGTACAGCGCCGGTATCAGCTTGATGCGCGACAGATTGCCGGTCGCGCCAAATATCACAAAGGTACTGTCTTCCATGTTTTTCTTCCTGTCTTTTCCGGGTGTGCCGCACAAACGATCCATTTCACTGCCCAACTACCACATTGAAGGATAGTTACATCGGCAGCCAGGCGCTGCAACTCCCTCAGCGCCTCACCATGCGCTAGAATACAATGCCCTTTCAATCAGGTCAGACACCGTAATACATGGATATCCTGTTCGCCAGCAGTGAAGCACACCCGTTGATCAAAACCGGGGGGCTTGCCGATGTATCCGGCAGCCTGCCGCGTGCCATCCGGAATTCAAAGCAAGAAATACGCCTGATTCTGCCCGCTTATCCGGCAGCTGTTAAGGAGGCGGGCACATTGAAAGTTGTTGCCACGCTCGACCTGCCCGGTGCCGATGAGCCGATACGCCTGTTGCAGGGCCGTCTGCCACACACACGGGTACGCCTCTACCTGGTCGACTGCCCGCAGTATTTCGACCGTAAGGGCAACCCCTACAGCACACCGGAAGGCACGGACTGGCCGGACAATGCGGACCGTTTCGCCCTGTTCGCACATGCCATAACCGCCGTTGCCATGAACCGCGCCGGTCTGGACTGGCAACCGCAACTGGTGCACTGCAACGACTGGCAGACCGGACTGGCACCGGCACTGCTGTCACGGGAAGCACAGCGCCCGGCCACCCTGTTCACCATCCATAACCTCGCCTACCAGGGACTGTTTGACCGGCAAGCTTTCCAGCGTCTTGGCCTGCCTGCCGACTGGTGGTCCATGGAAGGACTGGAATTTCACGATCAATTATCCTTTATCAAAGGCGGACTGGTGTTTGCCGACTGGATCAGCACAGTCAGCCCTCGCTATGCCAGGGAAATACGCACACCCCGCTTCGGCTGTGGACTGGAAGGACTGCTGGAACACCGTAAATCACAACTCAGCGGTATCCTTAACGGGGTTGACTACAGCACCTGGAGTCCGGGTCGCGACCCGTTGATCGCACGCCGCTACACCACCCGCACCCTGCGACTGAAGCTGGAAAACAAACGCGTACTCCAGGCCGCTTTCAATCTGCCTGACGACCCGTTTGTACCACTGTTCGCCCATGTAGGCCGACTCGTCGACCAGAAGGGCATAGACCTGATTCTGGATTTATTGCCCGAGCTGCTGGAGCGTCACATACAGCTGGTCATTATGGGGACCGGCCAGCCGGAACTGGAAGCCGCACTACGCAATGCCGGCCGAAAACATCCTGGCCGTATCGGGGTGCGCATTGAATATGATGAAGCCCTGTCACATCAACTTGAAGCTGGCGCCGATGCCTTCCTGATGCCCTCGCGTTTTGAGCCATGCGGACTCAACCAGCTCTACAGCTTGCGTTATGGCACTCCACCCATTGTGAATAATACCGGCGGACTCGCAGACTCGGTGGTGGATGCCAGTGAGGCTAACCTCGAAGCAGGCACCGCCACCGGCTTTGTGTTTAACAAGCCCGAACCGGAACCCCTGCTCGACGCCATCGACCGCGCGCTTGCGCTCTATGCCGAACCGGATCGCTGGAAACAACTGCTGCAAACCGGCATGCAGCAGGATTTTTCCTGGACGTGCAGTGCGGTGGCTTACCTGGACTTGTATGCCAAACTGGTTTCACGTTTCAACACCAGCAACCGGTAGGTCTTGTAACGCTCGAAGACTGCCTGGGTCCGGTGACCGGAAAAGTACTTGTATTTCTGCTTTTCGAGTTTCTTCCTGAACAGGGTCCGGAACAGTGCACGGATGACCCGCCAGCTGGTGGTATAGTTTGTTGACAGATAGCGATTGAGTGTCTGTCCTGCCGGTAACAGCTTGTGGGTCAGCGTTTCATCCAGCAGCCTGATATTCGGGCTGA
>CAZVBD010000162.1:4722-5849 GCA_964625255.1 uncultured Thiohalobacter sp.
GCCGGTAACAGCTTGTGGGTCAGCGTTTCATCCAGCAGCCTGATATTCGGGCTGACCTGCCGGGTGATATCCAGATCCTGTAACAGGGTAAAAGCAGACTGGTCCAGCGCGGTATAAAACGCCTGCATCCGGTGTCCACCGCCAAAACTTCTGTCGCCAGGGCCGCCATCACCCGTCTGTTCAGTCTGGAAGAAATCACAGATCACCACCCGCCCTCCGGGTCTGACGATTTGTTCCAGAATCGGGAACGACGCCGACAGGGGGATGTACTGGAAACTCTCGCTGAATACTGCGGTGTCGTAATAGCCTGCATACTCATCCACAGGAAACTGTTCGAATGTACTCTCGAATAAATGGACGGATTTTTCGACTGGTTCGCCATGGTCAGCCAGGCGCTTACGTACCTGTTCCGCCAGTTTTGGCGCAGGCACCAGGCCATCCGCACAATAGCCCCTTTCCAGCAGTTGCATCAGGAGATGGCCGGTGCCGCAACCGATATCGATAATCCTGGCGCCACCCTCTTCCGGTGACGGCAAGGCATCCAGGATCATGCGCGTGTAACGCTGCTGGGCCTCGGCCAGGTTGGAAAAGGTCAGTGGTAAATCGTCGTCCCACAAACCATAGTGCAGGTCGTCCACACCCAGTAATTGCTGGGCCAGCACCAACCCAAGTTCCCGGCTGGACATTTTTTCGTTATTCAAGACACGGCTCCGTTATCTTTTTCAATCTACTCATATCAGCGCCAATTCAAGCCTGTGTTTCCTTCTCTCCCAATCCGGCAGAACCCGCTCCAACAACCGATAAAATGCGCTCGAATGGTCTTTGTATTTAAGATGACACAGCTCATGTACGACAACGTAGTCGACGCAGTCTCTTGGAGCACGAATAAGGTCTCGATTCAAGGTCAATGTCCCTTTCGATGAAAGACTGCCCCACCGAGTTTTCATCCGGCGGATGTGAATGGTGGGCTGCACATAACCCTTACGCTGGAAATCCTGGAAACAGCGATTCAGACTCTCGCGATACTTGATCCTGGCCCTTTCCAGATACCATTCATCCAGCAGCAACCGAACCTTGTCCGGATTCGGCTTGCCACGACAGGTGATAAAAATAAAGCCGCGTGCGAG
>CAZVBD010000163.1:0-5846 GCA_964625255.1 uncultured Thiohalobacter sp.
TTTGGTGGGTCGTATAGGATTTGAACCTATGACCAATTGGTTAAAAGCCAACTGCTCTACCAACTGAGCTAACGACCCGGAGAGGCCGGCATGATACCGAACCGGTCAAAAATGGCAAGCCCTTGACGCGCTTACAATGCCTCAAGCTTGCGCATTCCAGCAGGCAGTAAATGCAGATCCACCAGCGCGGTCACCAGTGCCTTGCCAACGGTAGCTTCGGCTTCGTAGAGCATCCTGTAGTACTGGAATTTCATCGTCAGCGCACTGCCCAGCACGATCGATCCAAACGCCAGTATCGACCCCAGCGACAATGTGGAGATACCGGTAATACCCTGTCCGATGGTACAACCCATCGCCAGCACACCACCTATGCCCATTAATGTGCCTCCAATGACGTGGCTCACGAAGTCACCCACGGACGAAAACCATTCAATCCGGAAATTCCGCGTCAGCACGCTGTACAGGAAGGAACCTACAATCACACCACCCACGGCCACGACGCCAAAGCTCAGCAACATCGGGTTAAACCCACCCGCCACATAGGACAGGGACTCGCCCATCGGGTTAATGAAGGTGAAAGACTGCGCAGCAATATTGATCGGCCGATCGTCGAGCCACTCAGCCTCTTCGATCCAGGCCTGACCGGTAGGGCCTGCGGTAATGTACCAGCCGGCGACCACGACCAGACCGACCACACTACCGCCAAGGACATTATCAAAACTGCCACGAAAATCGCGTGAACGTAAGACTATCCATAGCAGCACCAGTGCAGCCACACCACCAACGATCAGACGAACATTAGCGATATTGTCCAGCGACAGACCGGCAGCGATGAGGGCGCCAAGATCCTGAAAATTGATCCCGTACTGCGCCAGGTCGATGGTGGTTGCCTTGATTGAAGGATAAAAAACGATGCCGTAGAAATCTGTCTTGGTCATCAGATAAGCGAAAAAGCCTATCACCAGTAACATGATTATCGACTTCAGGTTACCGGCACCCAGTCGGACCAGTGTTTTGTTGCCGCAACCGCTGCCCAGCGTCATACCGATGCCAAACATCACGCCACCGACAATGTAGCGTAGCCACGCAAAGCTCGGCGTGCGATACGGTGGCAAGGTACTGTCCAGCGAACCACCAACGATAGCCTCTATGATCATGACGCCTGTTATGGCGATGACCATGGCAAATACCCAGGCGCGCATACGTCCACTATCGCCTATGTTAACAACGTCCGAGACAGCCCCCATGGTGCAAAAATTGGTCTTGTTAACGACCGCACCCAGAATGATGGTTACTACAAAGGTGGACAGTAAAACCTGGTCCGATAATGTCAATTCCATGAAAATCACCTGTTGCACGAAGTCCTCTCGGACCACGGTTATTTATTTGCTTATGAAGTATAGAGGACTCATTCCGGTATCACTGATAATGCGTAGGATCGGTGATACCCGCATCCCTGAAACCCTGCTGACGCAATCGGCAGGAATCACATTTTCCGCAGGCTCGCCCGGCAGCATCCGCCGCGTAGCAGGAAATCGTCAGCCCGTAGTCCACTCCAAGCCGGGTTCCGGTACGGATAATTTCAGCCTTGCTCATATCAATGAGCGGGGCACGCACCCGGAAGTCACCACCCTCAACACCTGCCCGGGTAGCTAGCCGACATAGACGCTGGAATGCCTCGATATATTCCGGGCGACAGTCAGGATAACCGGAATAATCAACGGCATTTACACCAATAAACAGATCCCAGGCGCCCAGCACCTCAGCCCAGCCCAGCGCCAACGATAAAAAAATGGTATTGCGCGCAGGGACATAGGTGACGGGGATACCTTCACCAGGTTGTTCAGGTATGTCAATTTTGCTATCTGTCAGTGCGGAACCACCAAATGCCCCAAGATCCAGCGGGATTATCTTGTGTTCAGTAACGCCTGTAGCATGTGCCACGCGCTTCGCTGCGCCCAGTTCTGTGTGATGGCGCTGCCCATAATCCAGGCTCAGTGCGTAGCAGCTGAAGCCTTGCTCACGCGCCAGCGCCAGCGCCGTGGCCGAATCCAGCCCGCCGGACAGCAAAATCACCGCCTTGCGCTCAGTGGCCTGGCTCATCGCCCCACAGAATCTTGTGTAACTGAATCTGGAACCTCACTGCAAGACGGTCTTCGATTATCCATTCAGCCAGCGCAGTAGCATCCTGTTCACCCGATGCGGGCGACAACAATACCTCGCAGTGACGGGCAATATCATGCTGATCCAACGTCCGGCGGACCCAGAGGTAATCGTCCCGGTCGCAGATCACAAACTTCACCTGATCACGCGGCACCAGGTATTGCAGGTTTTCAAAGCGGTTTTTATCGACTTCACCGGACCCCGGTGTTTTGAGATCCATGACTTTCATGACGCGGGAATCGACCTGGCTGATATCCAGTGCACCACAGGTTTCCAGCGAAACCCGGTAACCTGCGTCACACAGCTGTTCCAGCAGCAACAAGCAGGCGGGCTGCGCCAGTGGCTCTCCCCCCGTTACCGTGACATGCTGGATCTGATAATGCGCCACCCGCTCTACCACATCGCTTGTCATCATGAATTCCCCGCCGCGAAAAGCGTATTCTGTATCGCAGTACTGACAGCGTAACGGACAACCGGTCAGGCGTACGAACACTGTAGGCAAACCGATTGTGGTCGATTCACCCTGAAGGGAAACAAAAATCTCGCTGATACGCAGCCGTTCAGCCGGCTGGCGCGACGAAGTATCACGTAGTGGCTCCATAGCTGCCATACTATCATTAATGCCCGTACAAGGGCTGTGCGCACGCCAGATTATGTTGCGGGAATATGTCCTTCCTGCTTCATGCGATCCAGCCGTTTCTGCGCCAGCTTTGCGGTTGAACTGCCGGGGAAACGTCTCACCACCTGCCCGAGCATGTTTGCCGCTGCGTTCCAGTCCTTCAGCTCATACTGGCTATACCCCATCTTGAGCATGGCACCGGGCACCTTGGGACTGTCCGGAAAGCCTTTCAGCAACGCCCCGAACTCTTCCAGCGCGGCCTTGAAGTCACGCGTGACATAGTAGACCTCACCCAGCCAGTACTGCGCATTGTCCGCATAGCTGCTGCCTGGATACTTTGCCAGAAAGGCACGAAATGCAGCGGCTGCCTCGTCGTAACGCAGTTCATTGAGAATCGCCAGCGCATGGTCATAATCCTTGCGCTCGGCAGCCGGGTTCAGTGTCGCTGCCGGTGAAAGAGCGCCCCCTGCTTTCGCGTTCGGCGGCACCGCAGACGGTACAGAAACACCGGTCGCACCCATGGCCGGTGCAGGCGAGATTACCCCCCCTTCAACAGGGCTGGCTGTACCGGTCTGTGTAGAAGCCCGACCCTGTACACCGGCCGTCTCCAGGCGGTGCAGGCGCCGATCGATATCGACATATAAATCGCGCTGACGTTTCTTCAGGCTTTCCATGTCATGTGCCTGAACTTCCAGTTCACCACGCAACTGCCGGACTTCTTTCTGCAAGGTCGAAACCTGGTCGAACATCTCCACCAGCCCGCGACTGTCCAGCTTGCGCTCCAGTTGCTGAAGACGGGTTTCCAGTTCTGCCTTGCTGGCCGACCAGGCCGGTCCCGCAAGCAGCAGACTGATGACGAGTACGCTTCTAGTAACCCACATAGACCAGTTCCACGCGGCGGTTCATGCTCCAGGCCGATTCATCGTGGCCTTCGACAGCGGGTTTCTCTTCACCATAGCTGACGGTCGTAATCTGCTGTGGCAAGACGCCCTGAAACTCCAGCATACGTCGCACTGCCTGGGCACGATGCTCCCCAAGAGCAATGTTGTATTCGCGTGCACCGCGTTCATCCGTGTGGCCCTCAACCGAGACTTTGACATCCGGGTTTGCGGATAAAAACGCCGCGTGTGCAGCGATCAGTTCGCGGTCCTGCGGCGCCACCTCATCACTGTCGTAAGCGAAGTAGATAACACGCTGCGACAGCGGGCTATTGGGGTCAGACAGTGATTTGATACTCAGGTCACCATAGTCGGATACGCCGCTTGTTGTTGCGCCTTCATACGCCGGTGACGTCTCGGCACCGGATGTCCCGCGATCTTCGACAGCAACTTCGCCATCCTTGCTTCCACCTGTTGAACTACACGCAGCCAGCCAGCCAAGGGCCAGCATTACGACCAAAAGTTTGATGAATTTCATTGTTACGCTCCTTTACCTGTTTTAAACGGGGAACCCAGACGGCACTCAACGCGGCCGGCTGAACGGTGACCAGACCGGCTCTCTTACATCGCCTCGTTGTACACTGAGCCGTTGGCGGAAACGACCATCGCTCGATACCGCCGCAAGCACACCACGGCGACCCGCTTCGGTCGCATAAATAATCATGCTGCCATTGGGTGCAAAGCTGGGAGATTCATCCAGCGTGCCATCACTGAGCACGCGCAACAGCCCGCTATCAAGATCCAGTACAGCAATGCGATAACGCCCCCGGTCACCATTCACCATGGCCAGACGACGTCCGTCCGGTGAAAAATCAGCGCTGGCGTTGTAATTGCCTTCAAAGGTCAGTCGCCTGGCCTGCCCACCATTTGACGGCATCCGGTAAAGCTGTGGGCTGCCACCACGATCAGACGTGAACACAAGACTCTTTCCGTCCGGTGACCAGACCGGCTCTGTATCGATAGCCGGGGCAAAGGTCAGTCGCTTTAGCTGACCATCTTTCAGACGTAATGTGTAAATTTCCGGATTGCCGTCGCGCGACAGGGTCAACGCCAGCCGACTTCCGTCCGGTGACCAGCTCGGTGCGCCATTGATACCGGTAAAACCGGCCACCTTGCGCCGCTTGCCGGTCGAAGCATCCTGTACAAAAATGGACGCACGGCGATTCTCGAAGGAAACATAAGCCAGTTGACGACCATCCGGCGACCAGGCAGGCGACATCAGCGGCTCGCGCGAGGTCAGCAGGGTTTTCGCATTAAAACCGTCACTGTCGGCAAGCAGCAGGCGATATTCCTTGTAGCCGACTTTTTTGTCTACCTCCACGTAAGCGATGTGGGTGGCAAAGGCACCCGGCTCACCGGTGAGCTTTTCATAAATAAGGTCGCTGATGCGGTGCGCAACATAGCGCAACTGGTCTACTGTGGCAGGAATACTGTGGCCCGTGATCTGCTGCCCTCGATACACATCGAACAGACGAAACTGGATGCGATACTTGTCTGCCCCCGCAGTCTCGACCTTGCCAATGACCAGGTTATCCACACCCAGCATACGCCAGTCCTGAAAGCGAACCTGCTTGATATCGCTGGGCCGCGATAACATGTCGCGCTCGTCCAGTGGTGCAAAACGGCCACTGCGCGCAAGATCTGCAGCAATGATGCCGGACACATCCTGCAGCGGGGGATGGGGGTTATTGCTGATATCAAACGGGACTACTGCAATGGGTGCAGCACCTTCCACCCCCTGGGTAATCTCAATGGTCAGCGCAGCCTGTACAAAACCCGACAACAGAAATGACAGGGAGAGCAGCAATTTTATGAACACTTTTATTTTCATGAATCAGGGTTAAACTCAAACGTTATTGATCGGAATTTTTCCATCACTTCAGGATCCTTTGGCACCGGCAGCGGCGATGCCTTGAACACGGCGGCTTCCACCGAACGGT
Source organism: uncultured Thiohalobacter sp. (assembly GCA_964625255.1). GTDB lineage: Bacteria > Pseudomonadota > Gammaproteobacteria > DSM-19610 > DSM-19610 > Thiogranum. Next base: position 5,661 of record CAZVBD010000163.1, read on the forward strand.
CAAATGCGGCATTGCCACTGCTGCGAACAATCTTGACATCGACAACCTCGCCGCCCGGAATCAACCTGACGTTAACCACACACGACAGACTGGCACTACTCCCGGAAGGCCGAATCCAGCTTCGCTGTACCTTCTCCTTGATGTACAGACCGTACTCGTCAATCATACGCTGCATCGCCGAATCGC
>CAZVBD010000164.1:0-5756 GCA_964625255.1 uncultured Thiohalobacter sp.
CTGGCTGATGCACGTCGCCGTGTCGGTGACCAGGTAGCACTACAGGGCAACCTGGATCCTTCGGTCCTCTATGCCTCACCGAAAACCATTCGTGAACAGGTCGGCAAGGTACTGGCGAGTTTTGGCAAGGGCGACGGACACGTGTTCAACCTGGGACACGGTATTCATCCCGGCATCAACCCGGAACACGCGGGTGCGATGATCGAGGCAGTCCATGACTTGAGCCGCGCCTACCACGACTAGCGCACTTCGCTCAGCAGGCGGCCGATCATGCCCTGCGCCTGCGACAGATAACTCCCGCCGAACAGGTTGTAGTGATTGAGGACATGATAGAGGTTGTACAGTGTCTTGCGCGTCGCATACCCTGAATCCAGCGGCCAGTCATTCCTGTAGGCGGCATAAAAATCTGCCCCGAACCCGCCAAACAGTTCCGTCATGGCGATATCGGTTTCCCGGTCACCGTAGTACACCGCCGGATCAAAAATGGTCGGCTCGCCTTCACGGGTAAAGGCATAATTACCGGACCAGAGATCACCATGCAATAACGATGCTTCCGGCTCGCGCCCGTCCATAAAGGCGGGCAACCACTCGATTAACTCACCACCGATCAATTCCAGCTCGCGGTCAGCACCCGCCTCAAGGGCAAGATTGAGCTGGAACCCCAGGCGTTGCTCTGCCCAGAAAGTCACCCAGTTTTTTTCCCGCGTATTACGCTGTGGCGTAGAACCTATGGTGTTGTCACGATGCCAGCCGAAGCGGTCATCGGTATGTCGGTGCAGGGCGGCAAGTCCTTCGCCCAGCTGTGCGGCAGACCCCGTGCCACCTACAGACAGGTATTCCAGCACCAAATACGCCTGCGCATCCGAAGTACCCCACAGCAATGGCTCGGGAACCCGCAATGTGGCGGTCTGGTGCAGCGCCTGCAGGCCCTCTGCCTCTGCCTCAAACATCTCCAGCTTCGTCGCCTGGTTGAGCTTGACGAAAAACGCCTGGTCTTCACCCTCAAGACGATAGGTCTCATTGATCGAACCACCACCCACGGGAACCGGACGGAAGGCGCGTAACGATCCACCGATACGGGCTTCCAGTTGTTGTGTGATGTCTTCCCAGAGAACCATGATTGCCCTGTGGGGCGGAACAGAAGAACCCGGCCTCAGCCGAGCAGCTTCAGGCGCTCATGCATCAGGCTGGAACGCGGGAAATGCGCCATGAGAAATTCCATCTGGTCGGCGAGTATGCGTTTGCCCTGCAGGTAGATGTATTCCGCATGGGTCGGCGTGAAGGGTACCGCCATCAGTTCCATGCCAGCCTGTTCGGGACTGCGCCCGGCCTTGTGGTTGTTGCAACGGCGGCAGGCCGTCACCACGTTGGTCCACAGGTCATCGCCATTCTGGCTGATCGGCGTGACATGATCGCGCGACAGGTCACTGACCCTGAAGCGTTCGCCACAATACATGCAAAGATGTGCATCGCGGCGGAACAACGCCGGGTTGTTCAGTGGTGGCACATAGCGGCCACGATTACGCAACAAAACCCGGTTGCTGCCGTGGGTGGCAATAATCGAGTTAACCTGAATGATGCTCCTGCGTCCGGTGCGTGCACAAATACCACCGTGAACCGTATAGAGAAGGGTGCCGCAGCTGTAGGCCACCTGCTCCAGGTAGTAGAGACGAACGGCGTCCTGATAATTCACCCACTCCAGCGGCATGCCGGAGGCATCGGTTCTCAGGACTTGCTGACGTAAATCGTACACACAAACCTCCCGAATCCGGTTTGGTGTATCTTATCCCAGAAATCCCGCGTCATGTAAACGGTTACACCACACAATTCATCAGTTTGTCACCTTTTCCGGGCGTTACATCGTCGCCGCGAATCCGCTATCATTCCGCTCCTTACGCGCCCTTGCCACTTTTACCGGCGCAATCGCTGTACAGAATCAAGACCGGCCAGTCCACAAGACTGGCCCGAGCTGGAGAAATACAAGATGCCGATACGTCTGGGCGTACCCAAAGAAATCGAGGCCGGTGAGCGACGTGTCGCACTGGTGCCGGCTATCGCCGACCGATTCGCCAAACTTGGTGTTGAGATTCTCATGCAGCGCGGCGCCGGTGTCAGCAGCCACTATCCGGACGACGCTTACCAGAACGTTACCCTGGTCGATGACGCAGCAGCGGTTTACCAGCAGGCCGACCTGATACTCAAGGTACAACCCCCGAATGAGTCTGAAATCGAACAGATGAAAGATGGTGCCGTGGTTGTGGGCATGATGCAGGCGCACCGCTTCCCGGAACGGGTCGCCAAATTGCGCGATCACAATATTCTCGCCTTTGCCATGGAGCTGGTGCCGCGCATTTCGCGCGCGCAGAGTATGGATGTGTTGTCTTCGCAGGCCGCCGTGGCGGGCTACAAGGCGGCCCTGCTGGCCGCCAATTACGCCAGCGGTTTTTTCCCCATGCTGACCACAGCAGCCGGCACCATCCGTCCGGCCAAAGTGCTGGTGATCGGCGCCGGCGTCGCAGGTCTGCAGGCCATCGCCACCGTCAAGCGACTCGGCGCCATGGTCGAAGGCTATGACGTACGTAGCGCCACCCGCGAACAGGTCGAATCACTGGGTGCCAAATTCGTTGATACCGGCGTATCGGCCGAAGGCGAAGGCGGCTATGCCCGCGAACTGACCGACGAGGAAAAGGCCAAACAGCAGGAAGTCCTGGAAAAACACATCATCGCCGCTGATGCCGTGATCACCACCGCGGCCATCCCCGGACGGCCGTCGCCGAAAATCATCCGCAAGGAAATCGTCGAGCAGATGAAATCCGGTGCGGTCATTATTGACCTGGCCGCCGAAGGTGGTGGCAACTGCGAAGTTACCGAACCCGGCAAACCTGTTGATCACAATGGCGTAATCGTCTACGGCCCGCTTAACGTGCCCAGCGAGTTACCCATCCACGCCTCGGAAATGTACTCGCGCAACCTGTTGAACTTTATCACCCCGATGATCGAGGACGGCGAATTCAAACCCGACTTCGACGACGAAGTTATCGCCGACAGCACCCTGACCCGCGAGGGTGAAATCAAACATGCCCCCAGCCGCGAGCTGGTGGAAGGATCTGCATCATGATCGAAGGCTTCACTGCACTGTATATCTTCATGCTGGCCGCGTTCACCGGCTACGAAGTCATCGCACGCGTACCGGTAATTCTGCATACCCCGTTGATGTCTGGCTCCAACTTCGTCCACGGTATTGTGCTGGTCGGCGCCATGATTGCCATGGGCCATGCGGAAACCGATATCGAAAAACTCATCGGCTTCTTCGGCGTCATGCTTGCTGCCGGCAACGCGGTGGGCGGCTATGTGGTCACGGAACGCATGCTGGAAATGTTCAAAAGCAGCAAGGAGGCCAAATAAATGGGCTTCCTGATTAATGTCAGTTACTTCCTGGCAGCGGCACTGTTTATTCTCGGCCTCAAGCGCATGAGTTCACCGGCTACGGCACGCGACGGTATCGTGTGGGCGGGCGTCGGTATGCTGGTCGCGACACTCATCACCTTCGCTACACCGGGCATGCACAACTATGGCTGGATGACGCTGGCCATTTTCATTGGCGGCGGACTGGCCTGGTATAGCGGCAAGAAAGTCGCCATGACCGACATGCCACAGATGATCGCCATCTACAATGGTATGGGTGGTGGTGCAGCAGCGGCCATTGCAGCGGTTGAGTTACTGCGCGGCAGCTTCCCTTCCGCGACCTTCCAGATCCTGGCCGTCATCGGCGCCATGATCGGCTCGGTGGCCTTCTCCGGTTCCATGATTGCCTTTGCCAAGCTGCAAGGCCTGATGAAGCGCTCGATGATTTTTCCCAACCAGCAGCTCATTAACCTGCTGGTCTTTGCAGCCCTGCTCATCATGGGCATCGTACTGATGGCTGCCGATCAGCCAGGCCCGACCGGTATCCTGATCTTCTTCGTACTGGCGCTGGTGTTCGGCATTATGATGACCCTGCCCATCGGTGGCGCTGATATGCCGGTGGTCATTTCACTGTACAACGCCCTGACCGGTCTGGCGGTGGCACTTGAAGGTTTTGTGCTGGGCAACGCAGCGATGATTATTGCCGGCACCGTGGTTGGCTCGGCCGGTACCCTGCTCACCCAGCTGATGGCCAAGGCCATGAACCGGCCGATCTCCAATGTGTTGTTCTCGGGCTTCGGCTCAGGCGGTGGTGGAGAAGCGGCTGCCGAAGACGAACAGGGCACCATGAAAGAAATCGATGCCGCCGATGCCGCTGTCATGATGGCCTATGCCAACAAGGTCATTATCGTACCCGGTTATGGCATGGCTGTCGCACAGGCCCAGCGCAAGATCTGGGAACTGACCCGCTTGTTGCAGGAGCGCGGCGTCACGGTGAAATTTGCCATTCACCCGGTGGCCGGCCGCATGCCCGGACACATGAACGTCCTGCTGGCCGAAGCCGGCGTACCTTACGACCTGATCTACGACCTGGAAGAAATCAACGAAGAATTCGCCCAGGCCGATGTTGCGCTGGTCATTGGCGCCAACGACGTGGTCAACCCGGTGGCGCGCAGCAACCCGGACAGCCCCATCTATGGCATGCCCATCCTCGACGCCGACAAGGCCAAGAATGTCATCGTTATCAAACGCGGTCGTGGCAAGGGCTTCTCGGGCATCGAGAACGGCCTGTTCTTCCTCGATAACACACGCATGCTGTATGGCGATGGCCAGGAAGCGGCGGGCAAGCTGATTGCAGAAATCAAACAGGTGTAAAGAACACTAAAACAGCATATCGAGAAAACGCTCGGTGGTCTGTGGATTCAGGTTTCTTATCATTTTGTAATCGGCATGTGCGTCAAAGTCCCTGGCGCGGATCGTCTGCCGACTGACTTCCACACCCCACATCGGATCGATCCGGTCCGGTAAAAACGAATAGCGTATATCCATAACCAGGTTCGGGTATCGCTTGCTCACGGCAAGAAAATCATCCGAAAACCAGCGAAAGCGCTCGATATCCCTGGCTTGCTGACTGGCTTCGGGCAACCAGGGGAAATCCCGTTTTACATCCAGCTTTTTAACCGATGACCCGGGAAGGTATTCCACATTCCATAACAGCTTTATCGCATCCACATAGTAGCGACCATCATATTCATAAATGGTCTTCCACAAATGGCGATTGGCGAAACTCGGCTTTACCTGTACACGCTCTGTTTCGTGACCACGCTGTTTGGCCAGCACAGAAACGGCATCCTCCGCACGTTGTTTCTGGACGATACCAAGCGATAAAAATATAACCGCATAAACAAATGCCACTCGTGCAAATATCGCCCTGTTTTTAAAGGCCGCAAGCACAATGAGCACCAGGATCGGTACGGTAAACAGCGGGTCGATAATCGACACCGTGTTCCACGCAACCCGTTTATCGCTAAAGGGCCAGAACAACTGCGTGCCGTATGACGTGCAGGCATCGAGCAGGCCATGTGTGCCATAGGCTAAAAAGGAAAACAGGTAAATCTGCGCAAACGATAACCGGGATTTTGCAAACGGATAAAAAACCAGCGCACATAACAAGGCACCAACCGGTATAAAAACCAGCGCGTGCGTAAACTGGCGATGAAACTCCAGAAACAGCAGCGGGTCTTTCGAGGATCTGATAAAAATATCAAGGTCGGGCGCCATTCCTGCCAATGCGCCGATCAGCAAGGCCGTTAACTGCTTTGACCGGTCATTGGCGAATGACTGTGAAAGGC
>CAZVBD010000165.1:0-5742 GCA_964625255.1 uncultured Thiohalobacter sp.
CGGCGGCCTGCTCGATTTCCGGCCTGCCGTTCAGCGGCCCGGTCGGTGCGGCACGCGTGGGCTATATCGATGGTGAATACGTGTTGAACCCGACGCGCACCCAGCTTGAAGATTCCCAGCTGGACCTGGTCGTCGCCGGTACCTCCAAAGCCGTGTTGATGGTTGAATCCGAAGCGAAAGAATTGCCCGAAGACGTTATGCTGGGTTCGGTGGTATACGGCCACGAACAGATGCAGGTTGCCATCAGCGCCATCAGCGAACTGGCTGCCGAAGTGAATACTCCCGTCTGGGAATGGGTGCCGGCCGAGATCAATGAAGCCCTGGCAAAGGCAGTTGCCGAAGCCAGCGAAGCGGCATTCGGTGAGGCTTACCAGATTGCTGACAAGCAGGACCGTTATGCACGACTCAGCGCCATTCGCAGTGAGACCACCGACAAGCTGGTCAGCGATGAGGACGGCGGCTTCGGTGCTGAAGACGTTCGCAATGCGATGGAAAAGCTGGAAAAACACATTGTTCGCAGTCGCATTATCGAAGGTAACCCGCGTATCGATGGACGCGACACCAAAACAGTGCGTCCGATTACAGTGCGCACCGGTGTGTTGCCGCGTGTTCATGGCTCCGCACTGTTCACCCGCGGCGAAACCCAGGCGCTGGTCGTGACCACACTGGGTACCGAGCGCGATGCACAGATCGTCGATGCCTTGCAGGGGTCGTATCGCGATAACTTCATGTTGCACTACAACTTCCCGCCTTACTGTGTGGGTGAGACCGGTCGTGTGGGTAGTCCGAAGCGTCGTGAAATCGGTCACGGTCGCCTTGCCAAGCGCGGTATGCTGGCCTGCATGCCCAGTAAGGAAGACTTCCCTTACACCATTCGCGTGGTCTCGGAAATTACCGAATCCAACGGTTCCAGTTCCATGGCCAGCGTCTGCGGCAGCAGCCTGGCAATGATGGATGCCGGCGTACCCTTGTCCGCCCCGGTTGCCGGTGTGGCTATGGGCCTGATCAAGGAAGGTGATGACTTCGCCGTCCTGACCGATATCATGGGCGACGAGGATCACCTCGGTGACATGGACTTCAAGGTAGCGGGTACCGAAAAGGGCGTGAATGCCCTGCAGATGGACATCAAGATTGACGGCATCACCAGCGAGATTATGGAAAAGGCGCTGGCACAGGCCCACGATGCGCGCCTGCACATCCTTAACGAAATGAATGCCGCAATCAGCACACCGCGTGAAGAGATGTCGGTTTACGCACCGCGTTACATCACCATGAAGATCAACCCGGATCGTATCCGCGATGTGATCGGCAAGGGTGGTGCCACCATCCGCATGCTGACCGAGGAGACCGGCGCCAGCATTGATATTGATGACAGCGGTACCGTCAAGATTGCTTCCGTGGATCGTTCAGCAGGCGAAGAATGCAAGCGTCGTATCGAGCAGCTCACCGCCGATGTTGAAGTGGGACACATTTACGAAGGCAAGGTTGCCAAGCTGATGGACTTCGGCGCTTTCGTGACTATCCTGCCGGGCAAGGATGGGCTGGTACACATCTCCCAGATCAGCGACGAACGTGTCGAGAAAGTCAGCGACAAGCTGACGGAAGGCGACACCATCAAGGTCAAGGTACTGGAAGTTGACAAGCAGGGCCGTATTCGCCTCAGTATGAAGGCGGTTACTGCGAGCTAGTACCAGCTTTGTTGGACGTGCATTAAAAAAGGGCCGCAAGGCCCTTTTTTATTTATCGTTATGCCAATTCAGGCAAATCTGGTCAGCGGGTAACAGGGGCACAAAAAAGCCCCCGGTTTTTGCCGGGGGCGCGGGCTGTTCAACGGTGTTCTCTGCGGGGCAGGGGAAAACGGGGGCGGTCTCAGTGGATCAGGCTGGTATCCAGCATGCTGTAGAGGTTGTCCAGGCCATCATCGTACTCAACCTGCATCAGGCCATTGTCCGATTTCTTGCCAACGTTCTGCTTGTTCCAGATCAGTTTGCCGGTGCTCGTGTCATAAACCCGCAACAGTCCACCCTTGCAGCCGACCGCCACACGCGTGCTGTCCGGTGAGATATCCGTGACACAGCGTTTGCCTTCCGTCATCGAGTCGGTGATTTCCAGTTCGGTGCGTTCACCGGTGGTGGTGCTCAGCAGAATGACTTTGTCCGCCTTGCCGTAGGAGCGCGGCAAGCCGTCATCACCAAAGGTGATCAATGAACGCTTGGGCATCACAATGGCGAAGAATTTCAGGTCAGGTGAAACACGAACACTGGAAATACGGCGTGGCTTTTTCGCATCGCCACTGGCCCACTTCAGGGTGTGTTCCTTGCCTGACTCGATGTCATAGATGTTGCGCAGGGAGACCAGCTGCTTGCCGTCCTTACTGAACTGCAGGGAGCTGAACTGGCGCGGAATCATGAAGTCGCTGCCTGAATAGGTTTCGACAACATGGCGTTTGTCGGTATCCATATCGATAACAGCGAACTGGTCGCGGCCAACAAAAGCCACGCGATTACCGGCATCGGTGATACCCAGCGCGTAGACGCCGGCATCAATATGTTCGATGGTGTTAATGATGGTGAACTTGTCCAGGTCCATCACATGCAGGTCGGAGTTGTATTCGAATGCAACCTGCTGGTCCTTGTCATTGGTCCGGGCGGTGCAGGTATTCACCACGATGGCAGCGAATTTGCCATTGTTGGACGGCACAATAGGGCCGACAAAGTCATGGAAGCCGGTCTTCGGGTCACAGTTACCGTTCCTGGTTTTAATCTTTGACAGTTCAATGCGCGCCGGTTGTTTGCCCGAGAAATCCATATAGCCGCCGATAAAACCGGGCAGCTGGGCTTTCAGGTCATTACCCATGCGTCCCAGTGAACTCGGCAGCAACAGCACCTTGCCATTCGGATAAGAGCCGGTCATCACGACATCCTTGAAGTTGCTGATACCCCAGCGCGTATTACCCACACGGCCATACTGGCTGCCAAACAGTGCATCCAGATCCTTGCGGTCACCCAGAGCCTCGACCAGTGCGCCGCTGCTGGCATCCCAGATTTTTATCCCGCCGCTATGCTTTACTTTGTCGGCGAGCGTATAGCCACCGGCCCCGCCGGTAATGATGTGTTTGCCATTTTCGGTAAAGTGTATCGAATAGATATCAGCTTCGGATGCATGGCTTGCGCCAGACAGTAACACCAGGCTCAGTGCCGTTGTCCTGATCAGCTTCGAACATGTCATAGGGGGTTTAGCCTCATCAAGTCATCCTGGATTTTGGGTGCCATGACTATTGGCCTCCCCCCAGGGTGGAAATTGTCAATTCTGTGCGCCAAGGTATTGACGAATCAGTCTGGGTGAAGTATCGGCATGACCACTCACAGCTTGAGGAAACCGCGCTGGCATTCAGCTATTCAGCCGCTGGGAAGGCCTGTTTCTCTGTCAAGAAGGAATTATTTATATTATTTAAAACAAAAATATACAACATAGTCCTAAGAATAAACTTGATGTTTATGGACCACTATAGGCAGATGCTTATCGATGGTCAGCGAGAGGCCGTTTCGGTAAAGGAAGAAGTAAATCAGAAAATACTGATAATGCACCAGAGTGGTGCAAATAATTATCCGTTCAACGCGAGAACAAAGTCTGCAGGTGTCCACCCGGCAGCCACCCGGCGGGTTGAAATTCACCGCCTGTTTGCATCAAGCTCAGCTGAGCAGTCGCTGTATGGTGGTACGCAGTGTTTCCACGTTGAAGGGTTTGTCGAACACGGCTGAAACACCGCTTTGCTCGACACCGGCCAGCCGGGTTTTGTCGGTTTCAGAGGTCACCATTAATACGGGGACGCTCTGCTGGCTGCTTTCCTTGCGGATGAACTGGCTGAGTTGTTCGCCGTCCATCTCCGGCATGTTGTAGTCAGTGACGATCAGGTCAAAGAATTCCTTTTCGATATGCTCTACGGCCTGCTTGCCATTTTCAGCCTCACTGATTTTCTCAACACCCATTTTTTCCAGCATCTGGCGAATGATGTGCCGTGAGGTAAAGCTGTCATCAACGACCAGTACGTTCATGTCTTCCGGTGCAATGTGATCCAGCTCCAGTAACTCTGGTTCAAGAAATTCCAGTGCGGCAAACAACGAGGTGCGCAGCTGGTCCTGTGAACAGGGCTTGGGCAGCATGGCAATCACACCGGCCTGACGCAGAGGCTCCAGGTAGCGGATACTGGTTTCGCTGGAGACCAGCATGAAGGCGACGTCGAGTAATCGTTCGTCTGCGCGCATGTGTTGAACCAGTTCGGTGCCTGTCATGTCGGGCAGGTGCATGGTGCTGATCACAAGGTCGGGGATTGCTGTTGTCATTAAGGCCAGCGCGGCATTTCCATCCTGTGCCCAGCGGACACCCGGTGCGCCCAATGCGGTGAGGTAGCCGTCAATGATCTTGTGCTGTGTGGAGGAAGGTTCAACCAGCAGTACTTCCAGTTGTTGTACCGATAATTGGCTCATTGGCTGGCCCTGTTGGCGATCAGTTCTTCGACCACACCCGGGTCGGCGAGAGTGCTGGTATCGCCGAGGCTGCCGATTTCATTGGCGGCAATCTTGCGCAGGATGCGGCGCATGATTTTACCCGAGCGGGTTTTGGGTAAGGCCGGTGCCCACTGCAGGATATCGACGGTGGCAATCGGGCCGATTTCAGTGCGTACCAGTTTGATTAATTCAGCTTTGAGATCATCACTCGGTTCCACGCCTTTGACCAGTGTGACATAGGCATAGATGCCCTGACCCTTGATCTCGTGCGGGTAGCCCACCACGGCCGCTTCGGCGACCGCATCATGCAATACCAGTGCACTTTCCAGTTCAGCGGTCCCGAGCCGGTGCCCGGAGACATTGAGGACATCATCCACCCGCCCGGTAATCCAGTAATAACCATCCTTGTCACGACGTGCACCATCACCGGTGAAGTACATCCCCGGATAGGTCGAGAAATAGGTCTCCTTGAAGCGCTTGTGGTCGCCGTACACGGTGCGCAACTGCCCGGGCCAGGGGCGAGTAATGACCAGGTTGCCTTCAGCTTCGCCTTCCAGCACCTTGCCCTCGCTATCAACCAGCGCCGGTACCACGCCAAAGAAGGGCAGGGTTGCCGAACCCGGCTTGGTGGCAATCGCACCGGGCAGAGGCGTGATCATGTGGCCACCGGTTTCCGTTTGCCACCAGGTATCAACGATCGGGCAGCGGCCTTCACCGACGACCTCGTTGTACCATGACCAGGCCTCCGGGTTGATAGGCTCGCCAACCGTACCAAGCAGACGCAGGCTGCTGCGCTTTGTCTTTTTAACCGGTTCAACCCCTTCACGCATCAGGGCGCGGATGGCGGTTGGTGCGGTGTAGAAAGTCGTCACCTCGTGCTTGTCGCAGACCTGCCAGAAACGCGAGGCATCCGGCCAGGTGGGAATGCCTTCGAACATCAGGGTTTTTGCACCGTTTGCCAGCGGGCCATACACAATATAGGTATGGCCGGTGATCCACCCCACGTCGGCGGTACACCAGTAGGTTTCTCCGTCCTGGTAGTCAAACACATATTTATGCGTCATGGCGGCAAACAGCAGGTAGCCACCGGTGGTGTGCAATACACCTTTGGGTTTTCCGGTTGAACCGGATGTATAGAGGATGAATAACGGGTCTTCTGCAGACATATGTTCCGGTTCGCAACTGGCATCAACCGTTTCGGCTATTTCGTGCAGCCATATGTCGCGTTCCTCGT
>CAZVBD010000166.1:0-5708 GCA_964625255.1 uncultured Thiohalobacter sp.
TTGGCGGATCGTCTAACGGCAGGACAGAGGCCTCTGACGCCTCTAATCTAGGTTCGAATCCTAGTCCGCCAGCCATAAAACAGAGAACCCGCCTTATGGCGGGTTTTTTGTTTGTATCGCGTCAGCTACTCACCGGGCATGCGAAGTATGCCTTCGTGCGACTCCCTGAAGGCGTTGCACTCTGCCAGTTGCGCTTTGGCCTGTGTGTAATCCGAGAAATCGATCATTGCTGTGAAACGATGGGCACGCGCCATCATGCTGATGAAGGGTAGTGGGTCATCTTCACGAGACAGGCGTCTGAGCGTTAACAGGTAATCGTCCCGATAGACAGTGGGGATGAGAATTTGCGACTGGCTGTTTGATACGAGTTCTGCATTCATAAACAAGCGGCTTAAACGGCCATTGCCGTCTACCATCGGGTGCACTTCGGACACCAGAAACATGATGTAGGCAGCGCGTTCAAATCCAGGTTCCAGTGCCTTGTACAAATCAAATCCCCGCAGCAGTGTGCCGTCAACCAGGTCAGGGTGTACGAAAACAGTGTCACCGGCGCGGTTGATCTCGGTTTTGAATTCACCCGCGTTGATTTCAGTCCGCTGTGCGAAAAGCGTCAGGTGGCGACGTTTTATCAGTCGTACGAAGTTTTCAAAGGTCTCGGGTGTCGTTTTCATGGCCCCGTGATCACTTGTGACCTGGTAAGTGCCCAGAATGTCGTGCGAATCCTTAGGGCGATCCTGCATAATGCGGCCTTCAAAGATCACCGCTGCCGCCTGATCGACGTCGAATTCGGTGCCTTCAATGTAATTTGAAAAGTAGGCGTCGAAAAATGCGATATTGTTCCAGCCTGACGTAGCTTCGGCGCGAAATTCGACGGGATTGCGCTTGAGTGCGTCGGCTAATAACTCAAACCGGTTCAGACGGTCAGGGTCGTAGGGGTGTCCGCGTGCCCGCTCGATGCCGACCTGTGTTTGTAGCGCGGCGCCGGGTCGCGTCCTTAACAGGGCGCCGATCAAGCTGTCCAGTTGCGTGAATTCATTGGTCATCCCCAATCGCCGGGATACCAGCCGTGCATCGTCGCGCAGCGTATTCAGCGCAGTCTCTCCTTTGAGGCGTAACTGTCGTTCCAGGAAGACCTCTATCTCGGCGGCGCCCACCGACTTGGCCCGTATTTTCCGTGCCCGTGATGGCTGTAGATTTTCCAGTAAGTAGCGAGGTACCGAAGCGATAAACAGTCCCATGGGCAACGCCATGTCCAGCGCGTCAGGGGCAGGCCCTTTAATGGCGCGCAGGGCAAGACCTGGCAAGGCAATGTTTCGGTTTTGTGTTGTTGTGACAAACACTTCATCTGCACCCTGCAAGGACAAGCCCTTAAATGCGGTGCGGTGGCTTAAAGTGGCTCCCGGGAAATAATGTGCCACGATATCAAGCCAGTTTCTGCGTACCAGGATGTCAGGTGCCTCCGTACTGGAGGTATAAATGCGTGGTGCGATTTTCCACAGGCGACCGGCCTTGACGTGACGGGAGATGCGTTTTGATTCAGCCGGGTTCGACGATGAAAACACGATTTCAGGAAGAGGGAGCGTTTTTTTCATATTAAAGGTCGATAAAATGCCAAATATGTCAAGTATATTAGCTTTAGCGTCTATTTTAGTCAACTATTCTAACTTAAGCGGGTGTTCTGGCATGCGCTTGTACGGCGTGGTAGATCTCGCCTGGTTCTGGATATTAATAATTCGGCGATTTTATAAACTGTTCTGATTGATCATTATTTTTTTGTCGCGAAAACGGGTAGGGAAAGACGGCAGAGCCTATGTGTGGTAAAAAAACATCACAAATACACAAATGTTGTTTTTTTGAAAAAAGTTGTTGCATTTATGTTTTTCCCTGCGATAAAGTAGCGCCTCGTTTCGAAATCGTGTGTTGCTTATAGCTATGAGTAAGAGGAGTTTTCTCATGAACAAAAAATTAATTGTGACTGCAATGGGTGTGGCACTGGCTGCTGGAATGGGCATGGCCAATGCAGATGTTAAAGTCTATGGTCAGTTGGATATGTCCATCGATTCTGTCGATATCGATGGCGGCGGTGATGATATCAACATGGGTTCCAACCGTTCTGCAGTAGGTTTCAAGGGTACTGAAGATCTGGGCGGTGGCATGAAGGCTTTCTTCAAGGTTGAATACCAGACTGACCTTGATGACGAAGGTTTTGGCCCGGGTAACTTTGAAGACGATACCAGCAACAACAAGAAGAGCGATAGCGGCAAGGCAAACGGCTGGAAGGGTCGTGACCAGTACATCGGTTTGAAGATGGAAGGCTTTGGTAAATTGACTTTCGGTCAGATGTCCACCGCCTACAAGTCACCGGCCTCCAAGCTGGATCCTTTCTACCGCACCCGTAACCAGTCGCGTAACGTAGGTCTGCAGTCCAAGTTGCACAAGGGCAAGGGTGAAGAAGGTCAGGGTCGTGCCACCAACACCGTGCGTTATGATTCCTCTACCTTTGCGGGTGGCGCCAAAGTGTTCGGTACCTACACCTTCGATAATGATGAGTCTGATGGTGAAAATGACGATCCCTACAGTATCGGCGCGAGCTATAAGGCGGGTGGCATCTACGCCTTTGCTTCCTACATTACTACTGACAGGGGCGGTAATGACAATGCAGCCCAGTTCGGTATCAAGTACACCATGGGCGATGCAGCCTTCTGGGGTATGTATGAAATCGACGGTGGTCTGATCACCAGCACCAGCAATCCTAATCTGGGTGATGGTGCTGATGTCTTTAACGTTGGTGCATCCTACACCATCGGTAACAATCTGGTTTCCTTCGACTATGGCGAAGGTGATGACATTGATTTGGACGCCGGTGGCAAGCTTGACACCAGCTACACCACCTGGCGTCTGGGCGGTTACCACAAGTTTAGTAACCGTACTCGCGTCTATGCGACTTTCTCAGAGCAGGACTTTGACGCAACGGGTGAGATAGACATCTTCTCACTGGGTCTGCGTCACAACTTCTAAACGAAATCCTTTTTCGTGATGAAGTGAAAACGGGGTCTTCGGACCCCGTTTTTTTATGTCTGTGATTAAAGGCGTCCATCTAAGGTGGTACAATGCGCGTCTGTTTCTGCATCAGCGCGGCCCGGCATGCCCCATCGCATTCGCGAAATCCCTTACAACTACACATCTTTTTCCGATCGCGAAATCGTGTTGCGATTTCTGGACGAAGAGATGTGGGGTGTTATCGAAAAGTTACGTGCCGAGCGCCGCACCGGCCGTTCTGCCCGCATGCTGTTCGAAGTGCTGGGCGATCTTTGGGTGGTCACACGTAATCCCTATATTCAGGATGACCTGCTGGAGAACCGCAAGCGTTTTGAGCAACTGATTCATGCACTGAATCACCGGCTGGACCAGATCGTCAGTCGTGCCAACGGTAATGTCGAGGCCTTGCGACTGGTAGAGCGGGCGCGTGATGCTGTCAGTGCTTTCACCGCCTGGTTCCCCAAAACACGTGCCTTGCGAGCGCGAATCCGAAAACGCCTGGCACGGGTGACGCGTACAGATAACATCGATTTTGGTGGGCTGGCACGGGTATCACACGCAACTGATGCGACGGACTGGCGTGTTGAGTTGCCATTTGTCGTCATCAGCCCGGATAGCGAACAGGAAGTGCTCAATGTGGTCCGCGCCTGTAGCGAGCTGGGAATGACCATCATCCCGCGCGGTGGCGGCACCGGTTATACCGGCGGTGCGGTGCCCCTGCACGGTGATGCAGCGGTGATCAATACTGAAAAACTTGAAGCCCTCGGCGAACTGGAAATGCGCACACTGGAAGGTGTCAATAATCCGGTGCCCACTCTGCGTGCCGAGGCCGGTGTCGTCACCCGTCGAGTGTCCGAGCGTGCCGAGGCAGCGGGTTATATCTTCGCCGTCGACCCCACCTCGCAGGATGCTTCCACTATCGGTGGCAATGTTTCCATGAATGCCGGTGGTAAGAAAGCCGTGTTGTGGGGTACCACACTCGATAACCTGGTGTCGTGGCGCATGGTCACACCGGATGGCGACTGGATGGAGGTGGAACGGCTTAATCATAACCTCGGCAAAATCCATGAGCAGGAAACCGTACTCTTTCGCATTCATCGCTACGAAGCCGATGGCATCACCCGCAAGGGCGAGCCACAACAGCTGGAAATGCCTGGCAAGGTATTACGCAAGGAAGGCCTCGGCAAGGATGTCACCGACAAGTTTCTTGGCGGTCTGCCCGGCATCCAGAAAGAAGGTTGCGACGGGCTGATTACCTCGGCAGTGTTTGTGGTTCACCGTATGCCGGAACAGATTCGCACGGTTTGTCTGGAGTTTTTTGATTCTGATCTCGCGCGGGCGGTGCCGGCGATAGTTGAAACCAAAGATTACCTCGATGCGCTGGACGGTGTGGTGCTGTCTGGTCTGGAACATCTCGACGAACGCTATGTGCGTGCCGTGAAATACAGCACCAAGGCACCGCGCCGTGAATTGCCCAAGATGGTGCTGGTTATGGATATCGCCAGTGATGATGAAGCCCGTGTTGCTGAAGCCGCCTCAGCGGTAGTGCGGCTGGCCAACCAGCGCGGTGGTGAAGGTTTTATTGCCACCAGCCCGGAAGCCCGCCGTCAGTTCTGGCTGGACCGCGCACGTACTGCAGCCATTGCCGCGCATACCAATGCCTTCAAGATCAATGAAGACGTCGTGATTCCTCTCGACAGGCTGTCTGAATACAACGAGGGCATTGAATGCATCAACATCGAATACTCGGTCCGCAACAAGCTGGCGATGATCGATGCGGTGCGCCACTACCTGGGCGATACCCTGCCTGAACTGAAACAGCAGGATGACTACGAAGACAGTGAGGAAAATCGCGCTATTCTTGCCGGCAAGCAAGGTGCCGCCTGTGATCACCTCGATGCCGTCAGTACACGCTGGAAAGCCGTACTGGAAAAGCGCGAGCAGCCTGCGATCGAATGCCATGACCTGTGTGAAGGGATGGGCGATGACGCCATACGCAACGGTGATCGGTTGATTGATCTGTTACTGCGTCGTGACTTGCGCATTTCCTACCGGCAGACCATCGAGCGGCCACTCAAGACTATCTTCAGTGGACGCGAGTTTGAGCCGGTGCGTGAACGGCTGGATGCCATTCATGCCGAGGCCCGTTCCGGGCGCCTGTTTGTGGCGACTCACATGCATGCCGGGGATGGTAATGTATATATTAATATCCCGGTTAATTCTAACGATTACACCATGCTGCGCGAAGCCGAACGCATTGTGGACCGCGTTATGGCGCTGGCCGTTTCGCTGGGTGGAGTAATTTCTGGCGAACACGGTATCGGTCTGACCAAGATCCAGTATCTCGATGACGCTGTGGTAGAGGCGTTCACGCATTACAAGCAGAAGGTTGATCCGCGTGGCGTATTCAACCGTGGAAAACTACTGAAAGGTTCGGGCCTGAAAAATGCCTATACCCCGTCGTTACGACTGGTGCAGCAGGAGGCCCTGTTGCTGGAAGCCAGTGAGCTGGGAGCGCTGAACAATGACATCAGTAACTGCCTGCGTTGTGGCAAGTGCAAGCCAGTATGTACCACGCATGTGCCACGCGCCAACCTGTTGTACTCGCCGCGCAACAAGATACTTGCCACCGGTGTGGTCATCGAAGCGTTCCTGTACGAGGAACAGAC
>CAZVBD010000167.1:0-5649 GCA_964625255.1 uncultured Thiohalobacter sp.
CCCAACATGGGCGGCAAATCCACCTATATGCGCCAGACCGCACTGATCGTGCTACTGGCCTGTGTGGGCAGTTTCGTGCCGGCCGATTCCGCCAGAATCGGGCCGGTGGATCGTATTTTTACACGGATCGGCGCCTCCGACGATCTGGTCAGCGGCCGTTCGACCTTTATGGTGGAAATGACCGAGACCGCCAATATTCTCAACAACGCCACCAACCACAGCCTGGTGCTGATGGACGAGATCGGCCGCGGCACCAGCACCTACGACGGCCTGTCTCTGGCTTGGGCTGTCGCCCACGAGCTGGCCGGTATTGGTGCCTGGACGCTGTTCGCCACCCACTACTTTGAGCTGACCGGCCTGCCCGAAGAATGTGCCGGTATTGCCAACGTCCACCTCGATGCCGTGGAACACGGGGATCGCATTGTTTTCCTGCACACGGTCAAGGATGGCCCGGCCAGCCGCAGCTACGGCCTGCAGGTCGCAGCACTTGCCGGTGTTCCCGAAAAGGTATTAATCGAAGCCCGTAAACAGCTTCAGGAGCTTGAGAATGGCGCTCGTCATCACGCGGCTGCCGAGAAAAACACACCGCAAATCGACCTGTTCCCCGGCAACGAGGAACATCCGCTGGTCGATGCCCTGCATGGCATTAAACCGGACAACCTGACGCCGCGCCAGGCGCTGGAACTGTTATACAAGCTCAAGGAACTGACAAGCTAGGAGGCACCACGACCGGGCCGCTTCTCCTCATATTTAAAAATCATATCCCTTCAGTACCATATCGGTAAAACTGACAATGCCGACCATCTTCCGGTTATCAATAACGGGGGCACGGGAAAGACCGAACTGCTCAAACATGCGCGCACAGTAGCGAATATCCATATCGGATGACACTGACACAACCGGCTTGGACATAATCTCGTAGATATTCACCCGGTCGGGCGACCGGTCGCGCGCCAGTACCTGCTTGGCAATATCGGACAACAGCACCATGCCGTATTCATCATCTTCATGACGTTTTTCGACGAGCAGACACTTGGTGTCAACGTGCTGCATGGTTTTCAGCGCTTCGGCAACGGTCATCTTGCCATTGATCAGATCGAACCGTGACTTCATGACATCACGAACCCGAACCACCTTGCGGTCACTCATAACTCATCCTCCACACGTTCGACCAGTTCCATCACCTGATGCTGGACACCCACGGCATCCTCAACATCAATCTGGAAGGCGATGCCGGTACCCGATGTTTCGTCAAAACTCCCGACTTTACACACCGTCTCCAGAATTTTTCGGCTTAGATGTTCTTCCACCAGGAACAGCAATACATCACGCTGTGTCTCCAGTGACAGGCCAAGAAAGGTTTTGCTCTTCACCATACCTTCGCCACGCGCATTACTGATAACCGTTGCGCCAGTTGCACCGGCCCCGCGGGCGGCATCCATCACCTCGTCTGTCTTGCAGTCTTCCACAAAGGCAATAATCAGTTTGAAATGCATAAGCTATCCGCTCCCCGTTTTGCTACGTTTTGCGCGTTGGGCACGAAACTCCGATAACTGCGCATAGGCCATCACACTCATAATCGGAAACAGACTCGCAAAAGCGATCAGCCCGAATCCATCAATCAATACATTCCGCCCGGGCACGTTTTCTGCCAGGCCCAGTCCCAAAGCTGCCACCAGTGGCACAGTCACTGTCGAGGTTGTCACGCCGCCGGAATCATAGGCCAGTGGCACAATAATTTTAGGCGCGAACAGCGTCTGGACCACGACAATAATATATCCGGCAATAATAAAGTAATGAATCGGCAACCCCGTTACGATTCGCCATGAACCCAGTGCAATACCGACCGCCACGCCCAGGGCAACCGATATTCTCAACCCCCACACCCCGACTGAGCCACCGGATACCTGGTTAGCCTTGATAGCGACCGCCATCAGCGACGGCTCGGCGATGGTCGTTGAAAACCCTATGGCAAAGGCAAACAAATAGACCCAGTAATATTCCGCCCAGTGTACCGCCCCGGCAAGCTGTTCAGTACCAGCAAAAATAAATGCCGGGTCGGTCAGCTGCATGGCCATCACTCGCCCAAGCGGGAACAACGCCCTCTCAAGCCCAAGCAGGAATAACGCCAGCCCGATCAGGACATAGACAAAACCGATCAGCACCTGGCGCAGATGTGGCACGGGGCGACGGATAACCATGAATTGAAATACACCGATGACAATAACGATCGGCGCCACGTCCCGAAGCGTATCGAGCAACGTCTGCAGAAAGTCGTTCAACAGACTCATTGTATCGCCATACCGTAAAGCATAACGAAAATAATCGGCGTCAGTGACGCCAGTGCAATCAGGCCAAAACCATCCACCATGGGACTGCGTCCACGGATCGACGAGGCAAGCCCCACACCGAGTGCTGTCACCAGTGGCACGGTAATGGTGGATGTCGTCACGCCACCGGAGTCGTAGGCAATGCCAATGATCTCATCCGGCGCAAAGAAGGTGACAGTGACGACCAGTATATAACCACCCGCAATCAGCCAGTGCATGGGCCAGCCCTTGATTGTGCGGATGACACCAAGCACGATGGCGAAACCCACCGAAAAAGCGACCGTCAATCGCAAGCCATCAGCATAGGCAATCTGTGCTTCCTTACCGGCTCCTATTGCACCGGCAGCAGAAGCCACTGCGGCCGCTTCATCCGCCACTGCGATCAGCGCAGGTTCAGCGACCGTCGTCCCGAAGCCCAGTGCAAAGGCAAAGATCAGCAACCAGGTGAGACTGCCCTTGCGAGCCAGTGCATGCGCCAGCGACTCTCCAATCGGGAACAGAGCCATCTCAAGGCCGCTGATAAAAAAGGTCAGCCCGATAATGACCAGCAGGATCCCGATGAGGAGTTCCAGCAGATTGGGGATGGGTTGCTGCAATACCACGAGCTGGAAAAACACCACGACCAGTACCACTGGCAATAAATCCCGGGAACTGCTCAATAACGCCCCGGAAAATGCGCGTAATGGACCCCGCATCAGTCGGCCGGGATCAGGATGGCTGCACCGCACTGACAACCAGCTGAACAACACCCCAGATTGTCAGGATAAATAACAATGTTGCAATGGCGCCAACAGCAAGATAGGTAGAAACCTTGCCCTGCCTGAAGTCTTCCCGGTGTTTCTTGCTACTCTGCACACCAAACATTGAAGAGAAGACACTGCTCACTACGCTAAACAGCGACTGACCCCGTAAGGGTGACGGTTTTTCCTGCTGTGACATAAAAATGCTCCCAAACAATCTCTAGCAGATCACCCTACCGGGTAAAGACCTGGTGAATATCATTGAAATCCGCCACTTAAGTTTGACCCAAACCCGCCGCTAGCTTCAATCGACGCCCGTTGTAGATGCTATTTTAACTCATTTTTCAGGATGTTAGTGAGGCAATATTACCTCGGTTATGCGGTACGCAGGGAAGCTCCGCAGTGACGTTTTTCTGCTGTGATGATTTCTGGAGATACAGGGGCACCGTATGCCGACGGTCTTGATTCTCGACGGGGAACTTTCCCGACGACAACATCTGGTTAAGCTGATCACCAATATCGATCCGCAAATCCATATTGAGACGTTCGTCAAAGCTGAAGCTGCCCTGGCATGGCTGCATTGGCACCCGGCCGACCTTGTCGTTTCTGACAGCCAGTTTACCGATATCCGCGCAACCAGTATCGTCCACGGCATACGCCAGCTCCCGGATTGCAGCGACCTGCCCATTGTGATGCTGACACCCTGTGACGATCGTGAATGTCGCCGTGATGTCCTGAATGCCGGCGCCACCGACCTCCTCACAACACCGCTCGACGACCTGGAATTTGGTGTACGTTGCAAAAATCTGCTGACCTGGCGCAGCCAGCAAAAAATTATCCACCAGCGCGCGCGCTGGCTGGAGCGGCGCGTCTCTGATGCCACCAGTGAAATCCGCAAGCGCGAACACGAAACCCTGTTGCGACTGGCCAAGGCCGGTGAATACCGCGATGAGGACACCGGCAACCATGTCTTGCGAATGGCTCGCTATGCCTGCCTTATCGCCGAACAGCTCGGACTGTCAAAGAACGATTGTGACGCCATCGAGATGGCGGCACCCATGCACGACATTGGAAAAATCGGTGTACCGGATCATATTTTACGCAAGCCGGGACGACTCACTCACGCCGAATTCGAGGTCATGAAACAGCACACACTGATCGGTTACGAAATTCTCAAGGACAGCCCTTCAAAATATCTGCAGACCGGTGCAATCATTGCATTGAGCCACCATGAAAAGTTCAACGGCACCGGCTATCCACACCAGCTTGGTGGCCACGAAATCCCGTTGGTCGCACGTATTGTCAGCGTTGCTGATGCCTACGATGCACTGACATCTGAACGCCCCTATAAAAAGGAATGGCCTGTACAGAAAGCCATCGACTACATTAACATCCAGCGAAAGAAATTCTTCGACCCGGAATGTGTGGATGCTTTTCTTGCTCAACTCAACACTGTGCTGCGCATCAAGAAAACACTGGTCGACAAGCCACGCAAGGCCGGCACTCACCGCTAAACAATTCCCTTCCAGTCTCTCACCCCGTAACATTACGCGGATGCAGGCATTTCAGAAATCCCCATTGCTCACAAAAACCTGTAGTAGACTCATCGCACTACTGATACTGCTATTTAACACACTTGTCGTACAGGCCACGCCTAACATTCTGCTCCCCAAACACCGACTCCTCGCTGATGAACTGGCGATTATTATTAACGACAGTGATCCGCTCAGTCGGCGCATCGGCGCTTATTACCAGAAGGCACGTCACATACCGCCTGAAAACGTACTGCACGTTCGGATAAAACCCGGACGTCCAATTATAAGCGAAGCCGAATTCAATCTTCTGTATCAACAGGTGCAGAAAGCTACGCCAGCTGGCGTACAAGCCTATGCACTCACCTGGGCCGCACCCTGGCGTGTCGGTTGCATGTCTATCACTACGGCATTCACGTTTGGCTTTGACCGGGCATTCTGCTCGAAAGCCAAATGCGCAAGAACCCGGGTTTCACCCTTATATAACAGCAGAAGCGTATCACCTTATGATGATTTTGGCATACGACCTACCATCGCTATTGCTGCCACCAGTTTCAAACAGGCCAGGGCATTAATCGATCGCGGAGTTGCCTCGGATAACACCCGACCACCCGGCACCGCCTGGCTGGTCAGCACAACTGACAAGGCACGCAATGTACGTTCTGTTTTTTATCCTGTGATCGTAAAAGCCATGGCCGGCTGGATTGATACGCGGATTGCAAAAACCAATGCGCTGGAAAACGTGTCGGATATCCTGTTTTATTTTACCGGGCGCGTCAGGGTAACCGGACTGGAAACCTTGCAGTTCCGTCCCGGTGCTATTGCGGACCACCTCACCTCAACTGGCGGTCAACTCACCACCAGTAAACAAATGAGTGCCCTGCGCTGGCTTGAAGCAGGCGCAACCGGGAGCTACGGAACCGTAGTAGAACCCTGCAACCTGACCGGCAAGTTTCCCCAGCCGGGCCTGGTCATGGAGGCTTATGGAAGCGGACGCACGCTTATCGAAGCCTACTGGCAGAGTGTGCAACAACCCGGGGAAGGTAT
>CAZVBD010000168.1:0-4088 GCA_964625255.1 uncultured Thiohalobacter sp.
TTAAACCGCCTGACAAGCTGGCTGGATCTGTTACGCCCTGGTACTGCACCAAAACACCGGAAATAACGCCCGGGAATGCTCTGATTAATTCAATTCCCGTCATTCTGGCGCATGCCAGAATCCACATGCCAGAATCCAGAGGTTTGAAAGTGACAGGTACCGGCTTTCGCCGGTATGACGAATTAAGCGTTTCTCTAAATTTCCCGTGTTGCCAGGAAACGTACATCCGGATGGCGTTCCATGGCCAGTTCAAGATTGATCCGTGTCGGTGCGATATAAACCAGTTCACCCGCCTGATCAAGCGCGAGGTTGTCATAAGCCTTGTCGCGGAACCGCTCCAGTATTTTCGGGTCATCACACTCTATCCAGCGCGCTGTGGCCACGGAGATGTTTTCAAACAGACACTCGACCTTGTATTCATCTTTCAGGCGTTGTGCAACAACTTCAAACTGCAATACTCCAACAGCACCAAGGATCAGATCATTGTTTTTTAATGGCCGAAACAGCTGCGTCGCACCTTCTTCACTGAGCTGATCAAGCCCCTTCTGCAGGGCTTTCATACGTAGCGGATCTTTTAATACCGCGCGGCGAAACAGTTCCGGGGCGAAATTCGGAATACCGGTATATTTCAGTTCCTCGCCCTGGGTAAAAGTATCACCGATACGGATAGTACCGTGGTTGTGCAAACCGATAATATCCCCCGGAAACGCTTCCTCCACATGACCGCGGTCGGCAGCCAGGAAGGTCATGGCGTTGGCCACCTGCACGTCACGCCCGATGCGCACGTGGCGCATTTTCATACCGCGCGTGTAGCTGCCGGAGCAGACCCGGAAGAACGCGATACGGTCACGGTGCTGCGGATCCATATTCGCCTGTATCTTGAACACGAAACCACTCAACTTTTCTTCATTGGGTTCAACCTTGCGCGTGGTGGTCTCACGCGGCTGGGGTGGCGGCGCGTATTCGACAAAGTAATCCAGCAACTCCTGCACACCAAAGTTATTGATGGCCGAGCCGAAGAACACCGGACTCAACTCACCACGCAGATAAGCCGCCTTGTCGAAGCTGTGGCTGGCACCCTGCACCAGTTCGATTTCCTCGCGCAGTTCATCGGCCTGGGTACCCAGTGCTTCATCGAGTTGGGGATTATCCAGACCTTCGATAATCGTCGCTTCCCGCTTCTTGCTGTTGTCACCAGCCTGGTACAGGTACACCCTGCCCTGCTCGATGTGGTACACGCCTTTAAAACGCTTGCCCATACCAATCGGCCAGGTAATGGGGGCGCACTTGATGTCGAGCACATCCTCTACCTCATCCATCAGGTCAATCGCATCGCGACCTTCGCGGTCCAGTTTGTTGATGAAGGTAAAGATCGGCGTGGTACGCAGGCGGCACACTTCCATCAGCTTGATGGTGCGTTTTTCGACACCCTTGGCAACGTCGATCACCATCAATGCCGAATCCACCGCCGTCAAGGTGCGATAGGTATCCTCGGAGAAATCCTCATGACCCGGCGTATCCAGCAGGTTGATCATGGCGTCCTTGTACGGGAACTGCATGACTGAAGAAGTCACGGAAATCCCGCGCTCCTTTTCCATTTTCATCCAGTCGGAAGTCGCATGACGCGCTGCCTTGCGGCCCTTGACGGTACCGGCCAGCTGAATCGCGCCACCGAACAGCAATAACTTCTCGGTGAGCGTGGTTTTACCCGCGTCCGGGTGGGAGATGATAGCAAACGTGCGTCTCCTCTTGGTTTCATTGATAATATTACTGTCTGACAAACTCTATTCTCCAAATATGTACGCGCGCGTACACACTTATAAATCTGCTCATACCCGGATACAGGCCATAAAAAAGCCTGCCATTCTAGCCTTGAACAGGCTCTCATGTCATTAGCCCTCACTTTCACCTGATCTACCAGGCAGGATTCAAGGGGCAGTGACAATTACACTACACTGAGAGCACCATGAAAAAGCGCTAGTCTACATACAAATTATGCTCTTAAGTATATGTTATGCCTCTTTATTGGCTCTTAAGTACGTATTTTACTTGAAATAGAGAAAGGCTTTCGATATGCTCTTAAGTATTGGTTAACCAGGTTACACAGGCCTTAAGTACATATGACAGCAAAAAATACTTTATTGACAGTCCCGCCCTATGCAGTTGAACAATCCCTAAAACGTTTGGGGTCGAACTTACGTACCGCGAGGTTGCGACGCAACCTGACGATAGAGAAAGTCGCTGAAAAAATCGGTACAGGACCACGGCCCGTATCTAATGCAGAAAAAGGCAAGCCATCGACAAGTGCCGCCGTCTATATCGCACTCCTCTGGGTATATGACCTGTTGGATCAAATGAACGATGTTGCCGCCCCGGAATTGGACAAAGAAGGTTTGGCCTTATCTCTGGGGCGGGAGCGTGCCAGAGCCCGTGAGAAGAAGGAACTCGATAATGAATTTTAGGGTAAGCACAACAGAGTGTTTCGTTTATATCACCCTGCCGGGTGAAACGAGCTTCGTCACTGCGGCAAAGTTCCGACTTACCACAGACCGGAGAGGTGTCCCTACCGGCAGGCTCGTTTATGGACAGAGCTATCTTGCACGCGCAAATGCGATCCCTATTGATCCGATAGAACTCGAACTCAGCGACGACACTTACACGACAACCCGCCTCAACGGAGTTTTCGGAGCGCTACGTGATGCGAGTCCCGATTACTGGGGCAGGCGCGTGATAGAAAAGCGTAGCGGAAAAACCAATCTCGGTGAAATGGATTACCTGCTGTTTTCGCCGGATGACCGTGCAGGCGCATTAGGGTTTGGTCTGAATCCTGAACCGCCGGCCCCTTTGCGTAAATTCAACCAAACAATGAACCTGGAACAACTCCAGGAACTTGCTGATGCGATTATTGCCGACAAAGATCTACCAAAAGGTGCGGAAGCAGAACAGGCTCAGGATTTAATGCTGGATGGAACCTCAATGATGGGAGGCGCTCGCCCCAAGACTGTTGTCGAAGATAAAGACGGACTTTGGATTGCAAAATTCAATCGCCCTGATGACAAGTGGAATCATGCACGCGTTGAACGCGCTATGCTGGAACTCGCTCGGGAATGTGGCATTCTCACGGCAGAGAGCAGGATTACAACGATTGGAGATCGAGACGCACTACTTGTTAAGCGCTTCGACCGGGAAAAGACAGATAACGGCTACCGTCGCGCACGTATGCTTAGCGCTCTTACCTTGCTGCGCGCAGAGGACCGGGTTGAGGATCGCGATAAATGGTCATACATCCTGCTCGTTGAAGAATTGCGGCGCATTTCTTCACAGGCAAAACAGGATGCGCAAGCGCTATTTCGCCGCATGTGCTTCAATGCCCTTATATCCAATACTGATGATCATCCACGCAACCATGCCATTATTGCCATGGAGCAAGATTGGAAATTGTCTCCCGCTTATGACCTTACACCTTCACCACTAATCAGCAGTGAGCATCGAGACCTTGCCCTTGAATGCGGTGATATAGGCCGCTACGCTAACGCCAGCAATCTAATGTCGCAACGCGCACGCTTTCTTCTCAAACAAGACGAAGCAAGTGCGATCATTGATGAAATGGAACGGGTTGTAAGAGACAAATGGCATGAGGTTTCCCGCAGAGTGGGCGTTAGTGATAAAGATTGCGAGAAGATAGCCAGTGCCTTCGCCTATCCCGGATTTCGGTATGAAGTACCCACCTCTATAACCAAAACCGTCTTTTAACCCAGCGACAGGTTTTTTGCTCAGGGTGCTGTGCCGGCCAAAACGGCCTTCTGTAACAGCAGAAGATCGGCCACGTTCAGCAAGCCGTCATTGTTGATATCACCCAGTGCCGACTCCGGCCCCAGGGGTGAAATCGCACCGGTCACCAGGCGCGTCATTACCACCAGGTCACCGACATTAATCAGGCCATCAAGGGCATTGCGCGGTCCCAGATCACCCTTGTTGGAAGTGGTGGGGTCGATACCATAAAGATTGACCTCATCACCATCCGTGATGCCATCACCGTCTGTATCCTGAACCGTCGGCAAGGTGCCGAGGGTAAATTCATCCAGGTT
>CAZVBD010000168.1:4188-5399 GCA_964625255.1 uncultured Thiohalobacter sp.
GTCAGCGAAGCACTTACGTCGCCATCTTCAACGTCCGTTGCACCGGCCTGCAGACTGACAAGGTCAGTATCCAGAACCATCGTATTATTGGCCGGGCTGGTAATCGTTACGACCGGAGGGTTATTCAGCGTAACGGTGAGTATAAAATTCTCGCTGGCACTGCTGGTCGCATCAGATACCGTGACGGTAATTGTGGCAGTGCCCGAACTGCCAACGGTCGGCGTTACTGACAGGGTGCGTTGCCTGCCGCTGCCACTGAACACCAGACCGGAGGATGCAACGATGGCCGAATTTGAAGATACGGCACTGAGGTTGAGATTTGCCAAGGGGGTATCGTTGTCCTGTACAAGCACCGTGACGGGAATCGTCTCGCCGTCCATCGCACTTTGATCGCCCAGTATCGCAACCACCGGGCTGGCATCAGCAAAGGTCGACCAGCCGATATCCTGCATCAATGACAGGGCCAGACCGGGGCCGGACTTGGGTCCGGTATCAAACGGCTCCATCAGTTCATTGGGACTAAGAGCATTGCTGAAGTGTGAAACAGACGAGCCTGCTTTCAATGGCGCCGGCGCATACATGCGGAAATGCCCCTGGTTAACGCCGCCGGTGTAATTGCCGATCAAGGCGGTAACGTTTGGACCCAGCCAGTGTAAATCAGCCGTGTCGGTCGCAGATGCCAGCCTGCCCGCATCGGTTAATTGACTCCACGTTTGCCCAAGGCTGTGGTCTTCCAGGTTAAGCAGGAAGATATCATCGGTGCCATTGAATTTTGCACCAGTCGCAAGATTCACAAATGTCAGGAAACCAAGACCGTGGGCAACTTCATGCAGCACGACACTCAACAACTCAATCGTGCCTGCCGGTCGGTTGCCATCCAGTCCGTAATACCAGTTGGTCGCATTGAGGCAGTTATTATTATTGTCGATATCGGAATTGAACGTAGCTGAAATATCAGCGTTGCTACTCAAATCCGAGCCTGCCAGGCTGTTGGCCAGTGATGCCGCGTACCAGGTATTTCTGACAGGGACACGGAAGAAGTTCTGATGGATGCTTGTCGTACCGGCCGATCCCAGTATTGCCTGGGTGGAGGTACAGGTCAGCGGACTGAATTGCGCATCAACCGTTATCGTGACATTACTACCTGCCACCGCCTCCCAGATTTTGGCGGCATGCTCGAACACATTGAGGCGCTGTTGACCAAGCGTTAT
>CAZVBD010000169.1:0-2673 GCA_964625255.1 uncultured Thiohalobacter sp.
AGGTATCGGTAGACCCGCTCGGCAGACTGTATATCAACGGGTCTGAGTCCGGATCGGTGGCAGCTAAAATAGCCGAATAGAGTGACGCGCCATTGGTGGCGGGTTGTGGGGTATTCCCACAGCTGCCACTGGCGGTCGGTGCTGCATTAATACCGATAGTCACTGTGGCAGTATTGGAATCCAGTACACCGTCATTGACCTTGAAGGTAAAGCTGTCGCTGCCGAAACTGTTCACTAACGGGGTATAGGTGAAGGCCCCGGTTGAAGCATTGGTAATGACAACATTGCCCAGCGTACCGTCACTGACAAGGCTGTAGGTCAGTGTGCTGCTGTCGGGATCAGAGGCGACCAGCGTGCTGTTTAACGATACATTTTCATTGGTCGTCAGGCTGGCTGCCTGGGCGACCGGTGCATCATTAACCGGGTTGATGGTAACGGTCACCGTAGCGACATTGGAATCCAGTCCACCGTCATTGGCCTTGAACGTAAAGCTGTCGGTACCGTTGCTGTTCAGCAAGGGGGTATAGGTGAAGGCCCCGGTTGAAGCATTGGTAATGACAACATTACCCAGTGTGCCATCGCTGACCAGGCTGTAAGTCAGTGAGCTGCTGTCGGGGTCAGATGCTGTCAGCGTACCGTTCAGCGGCACATCTTCATTGGTCGTCAGACTGGCAGCCTGGGCGACCGGTGCATCATTGACCGGGTTGACAGTAACAGTCACCGTAGCAACGTTGGAATCCAGTGCGCCGTCATTGACCTTGAACGTAAAGCTGTCGGTACCGTTGCTGTTCAGTGCGGGGGTATAAGTGAAGGCCCCCGTCGTGGCATTGGTAATGACAACATTACCCAGCGTCCCGTTGCTGACAAGGCTGTAGGTCAGGGTGCCGCTGTCGAGGTCAGATGCTGTCAGCGTAGCGTTCAGCGGAACATCTTCATTGGTCGTCAGATTGGTCGCCAGGGCGATTGGTGCGTCATTGACCGGGCTGATGGTGATGCTCACTGTCGCGATATTGGAGTCCAGGCCGCCGTCGTGGGCTTTAAATGTAAAGCTGTCGGTACCAAAATTATTCGGTAACGGGGTATAGGTAAAGGCCCCGGTCGAGGCGTTGGTAATCACAACATTACCCAATGTACCGTTACTGACAAGGTTGTAGGTCAGCAGGGTTCCCTCAGGGTCAGATGCTGTCAGTGTACTGTTCAACGGTACGTCTTCACTGGTGCTCAGGCTGCCAGCCTGGGCAACCGGTGCATCATTAACCGCTGTGATAGTAACGGTCACGGTGGCACTGTTGGAGTCCGAGGTGCCGTCGTTAACCCTGAAGGTGAAGTTGTCAGTGCCATTACTGTTTGAGGCTGGCGTATAGGTAAAGGCGCCTGTTGACGGGTTGGTTATAACGGCGGCTCCCAGGCTGCCGTTATTGACGATACGGTAGGTCAGAGAATCTCCTTCGGGGTCACTGGCCGTAAGATTGCCATTGACCGGCGTGTCCTCGGCTGTCAGCAGGGCACTTGAAGAAGCGGTTGGCGGCTTGGAGTTGGCAGCATTGGCGGTAGCGCTGCTGCCACTTCCCCCACCGCCACAGGCCGTCAATGACACAGACGCCAGTAAAAGAAGGAGCCGTATGCTGGTGGAAGGCATATTCAGCCTGCAAAAAATAGAGAACTTATTCATGCGCGGCCCCTCTGGCGAAATCTGCGCTTATTGTTATGTTCTGATAATGACAAATATCACAACTGGCGGTTGTCGAATTCCTTTATGTGGGAATCATACCCCAAAAAAAAGCGCGGCGCCATAATTATGGCGCCGCGTAAGGTTTTTTTAACTAACCGAGGTAATTAAAGTCGGTTTACTTTACACAGCGGAAGCCAACCTGTGTGTTGACTGCGATTGGACCGTTGGTCAGAACAAAGATGGCCTTCGTGGTCGTCGGCAGTCCGGCAACATTGTTTTTGAATGCATTTCCGAGTGCCCAGGCAAGTGAAGCGTCCATATCCGTGGCATCAGCAGAAATAAGAGGATCAATATCAATGTCTGCTGCCCACTCCATGGCATTACCTACCATGTCGAAAGCGCCGGCGGTGGAGAAACAGTTTGCTGTGGCACCGGTATTTGCCAGCGTAGCGAGGACGCTGTCGGAATTACAATCTACAACACCGTCACCACCCGGGGGGGTTCCGGAAGCAGCCATCTGCCATTCAGCCGTTGTGGGCAAGCGCTTGCCTACATTGGCGCAGGCCTGGGTTGCCTGGTACCAGGTAACTTCCAGATTGGGCAAAACGCCGGCGACGCTTCGTGCGTAAATCGGATTGGCTGCTCCGTTACCGCAATCACTGCCATCGGTCAGACAGGGGTAAGCCGACAAAACATCGTTGATGTTGCCCCCGACATTCGACACAAGCTGAGTCCCGGCGGTTGCGGCATCCCAGAGGCTGCCTTCATAGCGGTCGACACATAGCGGGCCGATCGCCACCATGTCGGAAGGACAGGCCATTGCAGTCTGCAGGTTGGCGATGTCTGTAACATTAGTGGCGATGTTACCGGTGTTGGTGCTGATGTTACCGGTGTTGGTGCTAATGTTACCGGTGTTGGTGCTGATGTTGCCCGCATTAGTGGAGATACCGCCGGCGTTGGTGGTGATATTACCGGTATTGGTGCTGATGTTGCCCGCATTA
>CAZVBD010000169.1:2773-5360 GCA_964625255.1 uncultured Thiohalobacter sp.
ACCGCCGGCGTTGGTGGTGATATTACCGGTATTGGTGCTGATGTTGCCCGCATTAGTGGAGACACCGCCGGCGTTGGTGGTGATATTACCGGTATTGGTGCTGATGTTGCCCGCATTAGTGGAGACGCCGCCGGCGTTGGTGGTGATATTACCGGTATTGGTGCTGATGTTGCCCGCATTAGTGGAGACGCCGCCGGCAGTACTGGTAATAGCGCTGCTATTGGTCGAGATGTTACCGGCATTGTTGGTAATAGCTGTGCTATTGGTGGTGATATTACCGGTGTTAGTCGAAATATCACTGATATTAGTTGTGATATTACCTTCGCTTATGGTGACCCTGGAGTTGTTGTCATTCACACTGGTTGCGATGGCATTGAAGTTCGCATTGACATCAGCTGCTACCGCAGGTGAGCCTGACGTGAAGGTGTTGGGGATGGTGACACTTGCTGCAAAAGTCGTAGCACTGGCTGTCATCAGCAGTATCGTTACGCTTGCGGGAATAATTAATTTTTTCAAAATGTTGCCCTCGTTTCGTTCAAACTGTTCTATGCCCAATTATCCTGGTCCCAGGTCATGGAATCCCAGTCACTGCTACTCGGTGTAACATTATTGCTGCCACCACTACCTCCACCGCCACAACCGGCGATAAAAGCGGATAGTATGACGAGCATAAGAACCCGGGGGTTAATCAATCGACTCATATCAGTTAACCTCACTTGATTAAAAAAATGCTTTCAATTCTGGTGCGTCCGGTCCAGTGAATTGGCGGGCCGGAGTTCGCGCCTGCCTTATATCGGCCAACAGCCTTTCCAATTTAACTTGGCCATAACACGTTAACTATCATAGCCTTTATAAACAAAACCGCCAGTATTTTCTCGAGACTAGCGCAGTTGCCAGTTCCATGCAAGATTGTGACCAACCGTTAATATTATACGCAGGGTTGTCGTGCAACTTAATGAAAAATTAACATGAATCCGGTTGGTGAAATTCAGGGGCCATTAATGTGCCATGGCTTTCTGTTTTATTATCATAAATTACTGAATATAATCCGCTTCACAATTCGGTCCGGTGTGCCGATAGCGCTGGTGTACATGGCAGCGTGAAAATCTGATTAAGGAGGAAGCGGGTGAAAGCAGTTATTCTGGCAGGGGGATATGGAACACGTATCAGTGAGGAGAGCAGCATAAGACCCAAGCCCATGGTCGAGATCGGGCAAAAGCCAATTCTCTGGCACATCATGAAGACCTACTCTGTCTACGGCATTAATGATTTCATCATCTGCTGTGGCTACAAGTCACACGTGATCAAGGAATACTTCGCCAATTATCACCTGCATGCCGCAGATGTCACATTTGACCTAACCAATAACAGCATGGAAATCCACAACAGTGCGGCCGAGCCCTGGCGGATTACGCTGGTGGAAACCGGTGACCGCACCATGACCGGGGGACGCTTGAAACGGGTCAGAGATTATATTGGTGACGAGACCTTCTGTTTTACCTACGGGGACGGTGTTACCAGTGTCAATATCAAAGACCTGATCGCATTTCATAAATCCCAGGGGGTACTGGCTACGCTTACTGCTGTGCAGCCTCCCGGCCGTTTCGGTGCCTTCCAGCTGCGGCACCATGAGAACAAGGTGACTTCATTCAAGGAAAAGCCGGATGGCGACGGTGCCTGGGTCAACAGCGGGTATTTCGTACTTGAACCCGGTGTGATGGATTATATTGACGAAGACCTGACCACCTGGGAAAAGGAACCGATGGAACGCCTGGCCCACGACGGCAAGCTGGCCGCATTCCGGCACGACGGTTTCTGGCAACCCATGGACTCGTTGCGCGACAAACACGTACTGGAAGATCTGTGGCAGGACGGTAATGCGCCCTGGAAGATCTGGTGACACGGACCATGACAAACGCTTCCAGCAGTAAAGAACTCGTAACCGTTATAGAGCCGACGAAAGGGTGGGAATTTCCGGATTTTAAGGAATTAAAAGCCTACCAGGATCTGTTCTATTTTCTGGTGTGGCGAGACATCAAGGTGCTCTACGCCCAGACCATACTGGGTTTCTCCTGGGCGATACTTAATCCTGTGGTCCAGGTGATGATTTTCAGCATTATTTTCGGGCGGGTGGCGAAGCTCCCGACCGACGGCATCCCCTATGTGCTGTTCTCTACTGTTGCCATCATTCCCTGGACCTACATGGCCGAGTCGATGAATGCCTCAAGCCAGAGTCTGGTCGCGGGGCAGAACCTGCTGGGCAAAGTCTATTTCCCCAGGATCATCTTCCCCCTGACGTCAGTACTGGCCAAGCTGGTGGATTTCTCGATCTCCATGATGGTGGTGCTTGTGGTGATGATCTATTACCAGATCCCCCCCACCTGGAATCTGTTGTATCTGCCGTTGCTGATATTGCTGATGGTGATGGTGCCCACGGGTGTGGGTCTGTGGTTATCGGCATTGGCCATCCGCTACCGGGATGTAAAGTTCGCCATGCCGTTTGTGATCAGGATGCTGATTTATTCGGCGCCCATTTTATACAGTGCTTCGTCAATCCCTGAAAAGTACCGGCTCCTCTATTCACTGA
>CAZVBD010000170.1:0-4142 GCA_964625255.1 uncultured Thiohalobacter sp.
AACCTGCCGGTTGACAACATCAAGATCGATGGTCATTTTGTCCGTGATATCGTTGACAACCCTGTCAGCCGGTCCATTGTCGAGTCAGTTGCACAAATCGGGCGCGTCATGGGTGTCAGGACAATCGCGGAATTTGTGGAAAACGACAGTATCCTGCAGGAAGCAAGGGACTGCGGCATCGATTTCGCACAGGGGTATGGCATAGAACGCCCACGCCCGCTGCAGGATGTACTGGCAGACATTGATTCGACCCGAACAACCTAGGGAAACTCTGATTAATCCGTCATACCGGCGAAAGCCGGTATCTATCACACTGAAACCACTGGATTCCGGCATACGCCAGAATGACGGAGATCGAGTTAATCAGAGCCTCCCTGATTGTGTTCGTCCATTCCCTCACCGGGGCACTCAGGTCGTTTGACCAGCGCCTGCGCCATCCTGTCAGCAAGCTGTGCCAGGGCTTCATCCAGCGCCTGAACGTATGCATCATAGTCGCCAGACTTCACTGGCACCTCGATGGTGAAGCGGTAGAGACCAACCTGGCAGCCCGAAGTCCCGGTCTTTAAGCGCCAGTTACCTTCCAGCACAACATCCCGGCCGAGCGTACCATCGAAGCGCTGAAAACGGATCGATACGCGGTAATCAGTATCCGGAACGCTACTATCCACTGGAATAACTACACTGCGTCCAAGCCGGTCAGACAGGCTCTTTAACAGTACCTGCTCCACATTTGCACGCAGGTCTCCCGCCCAGCGATGGTACTCTGCGAACGTTACACGCCCCGGTTCAGGTCGCGTTGTGATCTGTGGACGGAGCACCATATCCGGCAACGACAGCGGGCCAAGTAATACCGACATGACGGAACTTCCAGGTATCGGTACAGCCGGTTCGGGGCTGAGCACATAAAATTTTGAGGGTGGCGTTTTACCACCAAGACTGCAGGCGCCAAGCGATACCATCGCGAATATTACCCCCGCAACCCACGTGTTATTCCGTTGTTGTCTCACGGTGTTTCACCCTTACCCTTGAGCAGAGACTCCGGGTGTCGCTCAAGGTAGTCGGCCATCAGGCGTACGGCACGTGCTGCCTGCTGCAACTCGCGTACCGCATCGTAGAATTCTGTGCCCAATGCCCCTTCTTCCGAGACCAGCGCATCCACCGCACGCATGGCTTCATCTGTCGCATCGAGCGCCACCCGGGCATCTTCGGCCAGTGACGGCAACGCACTATTGGCGGTCTTCGCCAGCTTGTCCAGTGACATCATCATGTGATCAGCATTGTGTATCATCTGCTCCAGCGGCAAGTCCTCAAGCTTTGCCAGCGTCCGCGTCAGTGCAGCAGTTATCCGCTTGAGTTCCCCGGCAACGGCTGGCAGCACAAGATCACCTTCCCGCGATACCAGTTTTAGCGGTTTCACATCATGCATCAGTTCCAGTGCGATAAATTTCTGGCCGGTCAGCAGATTGCTCATTTGCAGGCTGGCCCGCAACCCATGAGAAAGCAACACCTCGACACGTGACGCGACTGCTTTTTCAAGCTTGTCTCCTTTCAAACCGGTACGTTCATCCGGGCGCAACAACCCTTTTGCCTCCAGATCAATAATAACGGTACGCGTTGCCCGTGTTGTACCCAGATTAAGGTAGGGATCAATATGCATCACCGTGCCGACCCGTACACCCATCAGTTCCACTGGCGCACCGACCGAAAGCCCTCCCACGTCATCCGGCAAATCGATACGATAACGATAGCCATGCGCAACCGGTTTTTCCCGAGTGCGAACGTAGTTCGGATACAACTGGAAGACCGTATCTTCCGGTGCCGGCTTGCTCTCCAGCAGTGACAATGGTGTCTCGAACGCAATTCCCCCGGACAGCAAGGTGGCAAGCGATTCCATCTCGACAGTTACGCCACCGGGGTCAAGAGAGACATCAACACCCCCCACATTCCAGAAACGTGACCCTGCACGCACATAAGCGTCATGTGGCGCCTCGATAAATATATCGGCTTCAACAAAGGCATGATCTTTAGCCAGGCGGTACCCGGTCACCTGCCCAACCGGGATCTGGCGATAATAAACCGGGGCACCGATGGACAAGGAAGCGGCCTTCTCTGCCCGCAAGTGGTACACCGTACCGCGTTCATTGAACTTGATAACCGGGGGCGTTTCCAGACCGGTAAACTCCCGCGTCTCTTCACCGCTCTTGCCCGGGTCCATGGCAACGTAAGCACCACTGATCAGTGTCCCCAGGCCACTGATCTCGCCGGAGTCGACGCGCGGGCGCACCACCCAGAAACGGGTCGATTTAATAAGGTGGCGTTCCATGCCCGGCACCATTTCGGCTGTCACCAGTACGTGCGAAAGATCATCGGCAAAACGTACTGTCCGGACCTTGCCAATCACCACATCACGGTATTTGAGCAACGTCTTGCCTTCCTCG
The DNA here is from genome assembly GCA_964625255.1 of uncultured Thiohalobacter sp. Classification (GTDB taxonomy): domain Bacteria; phylum Pseudomonadota; class Gammaproteobacteria; order DSM-19610; family DSM-19610; genus Thiogranum. The sequence goes on from CAZVBD010000170.1 coordinate 2,439, forward strand.
ATACCTTCCGCTGTCTGGAACTGGATCACCACTTCCGGTCCTTTCTCGATGATTGCCTTGACGACCAGCCAGCCACCGATCAGCAATGCAATCAGTGGCAACAACCAGACGAAGGAAATCCCCTTACCACCTTCATCCACTATAGCTTCCGGAACCGAGTCAGGGATATCCGGTTTCTCTGTTTCAGTCATCGGCATCACTCTCGTGATCCCAGATCAGGCGAGGATCGAAACTCATGGCCGATAACATCGTCAGAATGACCACAGCGGCAAACGCCCGGGCGGCCGGTCCCGGTGTGATATCGGCAAGCACCCCCAGGTGTACAAGCGCTGCCAGCAACGCAACCACAAACACGTCCAGCATTGACCAACGCCCCACCAGTTCTGTCACACGATACAGTCGTGTCCGTTCACGACGCCTCAGTTGTGACTTGCGGTGTACGGATAGCAACAGGTACACCAGCACAATCATTTTCAGAAGCGGAACCAGTATGCTGGCGACAAACACGACCAGGGCAATGGACCAGTCACCATGCCTCATCAGGCGAATTACACCGCTCATAATGGTGTCAGGTTGCCCGGAACCCAGGTATACAACCGTCATAATCGGCAGCAAATTAGCCGGGAAATACATGATCACAGCCGCCAACAGGAATGCCCAGCTATGGGAAAGACTGGCTGGCTTGCGCGAATAAACCTGCGAGCCACAGCGCGGGCATCGCCCTACCCTGACAGCAGGCAGGCGCAATAATTGGCTACACACAGAGCAACTGGCGAGTCCAAGAGATTTAGCGCGCACGGTATGCCACCCCCATACGTTCCATTCGTGCCCAGACAACGTGTGGCTCAAACAGGGAAAGTGCTGCGGTTGACACCACGATAAGTGCAGCAAAGGCATACAACGCCGGTCCTACGACCAGATCCGCCATATTGGACAGTTTTACTGCCGCCACCAGTACCCCGACCATAAAGACATCCAGCATTCCCCAGGGCACTATGTGACCTATCCAGACCATCATCTGCCGCAGGCCCGGTAGTGGTCGGCATAATTTCACACCCACCAGGACGTATAGCGAGGCAACGACAAGCACAACAGGGCCAATCACTGTGGTCATGAGCACAACAATCCCGGTTTCCCCCATGCCGGCCTCATAGAGTGCACGCGCCGTTTCAGGCAATGTGGTTTGTTGGAGCCGTCCCTGTATTTCCAGGGTGAGAAAAGGCAGAAAATAGGCGAAGAACATCAATACCAGCGCCCCAGAATTCAGCAAGATGGGCAACAGCAGCCCACCGACCGGATTGCGTGCCAGCAAAGCAGCACAGCAATAGCAACGCGCTGACTGCCCCGGGGCCAATACCCCGATGTACTGCAACTCGTCACACTGGTGGCAGGCCACCAGTTCTCGCACATCGCTTCCACCTACGCCACAATCAGACATGACTGTTCCGCCACTGATCCGTGTGTCCACCGCCTGGCCGGGCAATTGTTATCATGATCTTGATACTATAGCGCCGGCGCCAAACCGGCAACCCGGCCTAGAGGCCGGTAGCTCAGGGAACCCTTGCCTGCCCCCCGGGAGTAAAATATGTCGACTGATCGTCTGAGTGAAGCCCTGCAGCGCTTCTATAAACTGCAAAAGGAACTGGAAGCAGAAATTGACCGCCTGTTGCAGGAAAAACGCGAACAATTCCACTACCACCTGGA
>CAZVBD010000170.1:4242-5332 GCA_964625255.1 uncultured Thiohalobacter sp.
TATGGAAACGGCGTGGCTGAATATGTTCGTGAAATCTCGGCACGAACTGAACAGTACTGGTGCCCGATCAAACATGCACGGCGCTCGCGTGACCCGCATTATTTAACGGAGCACTTTCTCGATTACGGTGATGCCGATGCCTGGCGTGAGAAGCTGGATACACTGCGTAAGGACTGGTCGACAGTTGAAGAACCGGAATTGCCCGACGGGCCGGAGAAATAAACAAAAAAAACGGCAGCCCGAAAGCTGCCGTTTTTTTACAACCTCTGTGCCGGACTATCAAGCGGCGAGGCGTGCCTTGATCGCATTGATCACGTCATCACTGTTTGTTGCATTGACGGTGATACACAGACCTTCGTTTTCATAGAACCCGATCAGCGGGGCTGTTTTTTCACTATAGGTTTCCAGGCGGTGGCTGATCGCTTCTTCAGTTTCATCTTCACGCTGTATGACCGGGCTTCCGCACTTGTCACAAACGCCTTCAACCTTGGGGGGGTTGCTCTTGACATTATAGATGGCCTGGCAATCACTATTGGAACAGGTACGACGCGTGGTCAGACGATCCAGGATGACATCGCGAGGGACATCAATATTAACGGCCATGTCGAGTTCGATGCCAAGTTCGTTCAGCATCACTTTGAGTGCCTCAGCCTGTGGAATGGTGCGCGGGAAACCATCAAGCAGGAAACCCTTTTCACAATCAGGCTCCAGCAGGCGTTTGCTCATAATGCCCATGATCAGCTCATCCGGCACCAGGTCGCCGGCATTCATGTAGGCCTGGGCCTGCTTGCCCAGCTCGGTGCCGGCCTGTACGGCACCACGCAGAATATCGCCGGTGGAAATCTGTACGGAACCATCCAGCTCGGTCAACATCTTGGCCACGGTACCCTTGCCGGCACCCGGCGCGCCTAAAAGAATCAGTTTCATTGCGTCTTCCTCATTAAGAACGGTAAATAAAATTCAGAGTTTTCGGCAGCCATCCCGCCCGGGCCGAAAATGCAGGTGCGCATTGTGCTTGCGAAGGCGCAGGCAATCAATAGCCTGCGACGTTCCAGCAACAGGTTTCCACGGGAAAGCCCCAATTCACATA
>CAZVBD010000171.1:0-5236 GCA_964625255.1 uncultured Thiohalobacter sp.
GCTACGTGATACATTACGAGAAGTTTGTGACTGACCCGCAAACGGCTATTCCTGCCTTATGTGACTATCTCGGGCTGGATTTTCACGAAACCATGCTGGACTATTCAGGCACACCCAAACCGGTCGGAAAATACAATGACCCGGTCGGTATCGACCAGCATACCCGACCCAGTACGGGCAGTGTGGAAAAATGGAAGGCCATGCTTGACGATGACCAGTCATTGCATTTTGCGCAACGCTACCTGGAAACACTGGGAGAAAACACCATAACAAAACTGGGTTACGACTATAAGGAACTGTCCGGTATTCTGAACAGCCGAACGGTATCGACCAAAGGTCTGTACCCCTGGTCGATTGCTATCCGGCCTCAATCACAGTGGACCTTCCGTCAGCATTTTGTGTCTGACATTTATTTCGGTAAAAAGCAGCGAGGCAGCATCAGGGGACTGCTGTTTGCCATCAGGAAACACCTGAAGAAAGTCGTGTGCTCGGTTCGGAAAGCCTTGTCATGTCCGGATGCCCCGGCAGGTCGTTAACGCTATGATGTTTGAAGACTCTGCACTGATCGTGGCACACCCGGATGATGATATCCTGTGGCTGAGCTCTGTTTTTGACAAGGTTGGAAAAATTGTCTTTTGCTTTAATGACTCGCCCCGGAGACCCGAGTGGGGTCCGGCGCGTAAAAAGACCCTTGCAGATTACCCGTTGCCGTCCGTTTCCACGCTCGATATTACGGAAGCCATTTCGTTCAACAGAGCGGACTGGCTGCAACCTGTCATCACCGATTATGGGTTGGAACTGAGCAGCGATCAGGCGGCGGATAAAAGGTACAAGGAGACCTTCAGGATAGTATCTGACGCATTGGTGGAAGTCGTGGAGGGGAAAAAGAATATCTTCACGCACAACCCCTGGGGTGATTATGGTCATGAAGACCATGTGCTTGTCTACCGTGCACTCAAGGCGCTTCAAACCCGGTACGGTTACACGCTCTGGTTTTCAAATTATTGCAGTAATCGTTCATTAGTCCTGATGAACCGTTACATATCAGGGTTTCGATCTGATTATCAGTGCCTGCCGGCCAACCTGTCGCTTGCACATGAGATTGCCGATCTTTACAGGAAGCACGGTTGCTGGACCTGGTATGAAGATTACCAGTGGTTTGATCATGAATGTCTGATGAAAGAACTTCCCTCGCTACAACCCTCACAACCAACGGATCACGGACATATATTCCCCCTCAACTATCTGAAAATGGAAATCAGCGCAAGGGTACCCTCACCGGTGCAGAGCACATGGGGAAAGGCTGCTGGAAGATTGAAGCAGAAGATCGGGACGTTCCTGTGAAAAAAATGCTTGAGAAACTCTGCCGGGCATTGCAATCGCGTGGAAAGACCTCGGTCGACCGGCAGGTTATTCAGCTGGAACCTGCTGCCACTGCAAAGGGGCAAGTGCTGATCTCCTATATTATCGAGTCTTTTACAACCCAACCGGACGACCCGGTATTCAGGTCGCATACCCACTACTGGGAAACCCGGCAGATGGTCAATACTTTTCTGGAGTTGGGGTATGCGGTTGACCTGATCAGTTACCGTAATACGCACTTTCACCCGAAAAAAACTTATGACTACTTCATCGGTGCCAGAACCAATTTTGACCGACTTTCCGGTCTGCTGAACGACACCTGCACGAAGGTTGTTCATCTTGATACCGCACACTGGGTAACCAACAACTACAATGCTTTTGGCCGGCTGCTTGACCTGAGTCACCGAAAAAAGGCTGCCCCGATGCGCAGCATCCGGCAAGTAGAACGTAACCAGGCCATAGAAAATGCGGATCTTGCCACGGTGCTTGGTAACCGTTTTACGATCGACAGTTATGCGTATGCCGGCAAGCCAGTCTACCGGATACCCATTTCATCCCCGGTAGAGTACCCGTGGAAAAACCGCGATATTGAATCCATCAGAAAAAACTATATGTGGTTTGGCAGTGCCGGTTTCGTCCACAAGGGACTGGACCTGGTACTGGAGCTGTTTGCCGAAATGCCGGGTTATCACCTCTATGTCTGTGGTCCGCTTGAGACGGAAAAAGAATTTGTGGCGGTGTATCACCGTGAGTTATTTGAAACTGACAATATTCACCCGGTTGGCTGGGTGGATGTGAACGGCACGAAATTCAGAGATGTTCTGGATAGTTGCCTGGGTATTGTCTACCCGAGCTGTGCCGAAGGCGGGGGTGGCAGTGTCATACCCTGTATGCATGCCGGTGTTATTCCCGTGGTGAGTTACGAGGCCTCCATCGACATTGGGGATTACGGCATTCTACTAAAAGAGTCCAGCGTTGCTGAAATGAAAAAACAGGTCACTGGTTTATCAAATCTGCCAGCGAGCGAACTTGAAACGATGTCACGTGCCGCTTCACAGTTTGCTGCCAGCACCCATACACAGAAAGTCTTTGCGGAAAAGTACCGGGAGTTTGTTCTGGATGTATTGCTGCAGTTTGGTTAATGCCATCCCTGCGGTTATCACTTATAATTTGAACCCTTAATTTACAGGAGATGCTGCTTTGAAGATTCTGATCACAGGAAACATGGGCTATGTGGGGCCGCCATTACTTGAGCAATTGCGTCAATCCATTCCCGATGCCGTCCTCGAAGGTATTGATACAGGCTATTTTGCGCATTGCCTGACAGGGGTCACGATGTTCCCGTCAAACCGGCTCGATGTGCAATATTTTTCCGACATCAGGACGTTGCCGGAAAACCTCTTCGAGGGTGTCGATGCCGTTGTACACCTGGCGGCTATCTCAAATGACCCGATGGGTGACCGCTACAAGGACGTGACGCATGATATTAATTTCAAGGCGAGTCTGGCCCTTGCAAAAGAGGCCAAAGCAGCCGGGGTCAGCCGTTTTGTTTTTGCATCCAGTTGCAGCGTTTATGGTTTTGCAGAAGGGGGTGCGCGCAGTGAGCAGGCACCCCTGAATCCACTGACGGCCTATGCCAGGTCGAAGATCGGTATGGAAGAAGAGCTGAGCAAGCTGGCCGATGATAATTTCGTGGTGACCTGTCTGAGGTTTGCCACGGCCTGTGGCGCCAGTGATCGTCTGCGTCTTGACCTGGTGCTGAATGATTTTGTCGCCGGTGCAATTGCCTCCAGGCAGATTACAGTCCTCAGTGACGGTACGCCCTGGCGCCCACTGATCCATGTCAGGGACATGGCACGGGCAATGGACTGGGCCATCCAGCGTGACAGTACCAACGGTGGTGTGTTCCTTGCGCTCAATTCGGGAAGTAACGGCTGGAACTACCAGGTACGTGATCTGGCCGAAGCCGTGGCGGAAATCATCCCCGGAGTTGAGGTCTCCATCAACAAGGATGCGCCGGTCGACAAGCGCTCCTACCAGGTAGACTTTGGCCTGTATGAAAAACTGGCGCCCGATCATCAGCCAAAGATGACACTCAAGACAGCTATCGAGGATCTGGCAGAACGTCTGGAATTCATGAATTTTAGTGACAACGATTTCCGCAATTCTCAATTGATCCGGCTCAAAGTACTGGCCGCCCATTGTGAACAGGGGCGTCTCAACAGCGAGCTGGAGTGGCAGTAGTGTGATATTCCATGATATGGCGCTTGCCGGCGCCTGCACGATTGAACTGGAGAAGCACGGTGACTCGCGCGGGTATTTTGCGCGCACCTGGTGTCAGAAGGAATTCGAGGCCCACGGTCTGGTTGCACGGATAGCACAGGCCAATACATCGTTTAATGCCAGGGCGGGTACCCTGCGGGGCATGCACTACCAGGTTGCCCCCTACCAGGAAACCAAGGTGGTGCGCTGTACCCGGGGTGCCTTGTATGACGTAATAGTAGACCTGCGCCCGGATTCGCCAACCTACCTGCGCTGGGCAGGTGTCGAACTGACGGCATCGAACGACCGGATGCTATATGTGCCGGCGGACTTTGCCCACGGGTTTATCACACTGGAAGACAACACAGAGATCAGCTACCTGTTATCCGAGTTTTATGTGCCCGATGCCGGGCTGGGTTTACGCTGGGATGATCCCGCTCTGGCTATCGAGTGGCCACGCCCGGTCGAGGTGATCTCGGAAAGGGACGCTCACTGGCCTGACTTCACCGCACTTGTGTAGAGGGTGAGTGTCAGGGACACTGGTCGATCACGGTTGTTAATTTACCGAGCCAGGCATTAGCCATCTTGGCATAACCACTTGCATTAGGATGCAGTGTCCCGGACATATCCACGCCTATCGTATAGACCAGCCCGGCAGAATTTTGCTGGTCGACGATAATAATATCGTCTCCATTGGTAATGCGGGTGTTAGCCATGGTCAGCACATTCTGATTGAATGCGGTGACGTCCGGGTTGTTCGGCACCTGATCAATGATCAGGGCAAGCAGAACAGTGACGTTTTTACCATTATCCAGTTCCCAACGGTCAACTTCGTCCAGGATGGCTTGTATGTCGACATCGTTGCCAGGCGCAAGACTATTGGTACCCGCATGCAACAGGATGAAGTCGGACGGGTTACTGTTCAACCAGCCATAGACACCGTCACCCGCGACAGAACCCGTGCCACCGCCCCAGGCAATTTCATTCGCCGTCCAGCCACCATGTCCTTCATGGTCGAAGTCAAAGCCTGAAACAGCTGTCCCGTGAGCCTGCGTGCCAACCAGGTCGAAGCCGATGCCTGCACTGATCAAATTGTCGTTGAGTGGCAAGCGGTAGCCGACGGTGGTTGCTGTGCTTGTAGCGACATCAGTGTCGCCGACGGTGATGGAGTCACCCAGCGGCATGATAGTCTGGTTGACAATTACCTTTTCAGTGGCCGTACTGGTGGCGCCATTCGGGTCGATTACCTGGAAACTGAAGCTGTCCAGCCCCCTGTCACCACCGTCTGCCAGCGCCTTCGGTTTATAGGTATAGGCACCGGTTGTGGGGTCAGTAATGTTGATCTCCCCACCTTTTGCGGTAATAAGGAAGGTATCGGTAGACCCGCTCGGCAGACTGTATATCAACGGGTCTGAGTCCGGGTCGGTGGCTGCTAGAATAGCCGTATAGAGTGATGCGCCATTGGTGGCCGGTTGCGGGGTATTCCCACAGCTGCCACTGGCGGTCGGTGCGGCATTAATGGCGATGGTCACTGTGGCAGTATTGGAATCCAGTACACCGTCATTGACCTTGAAGGTAAAACTGTCGCTGCCGAAACTGTTCACTAACGGGG
>CAZVBD010000172.1:0-1686 GCA_964625255.1 uncultured Thiohalobacter sp.
TGTCAGGATAGTTGTCACCGACCTCGACCTGCCGGTGTCAGCCAGAGTTGAAGGAGGAAAAATCAATGCAATATCCGGCGATGAAGTAATGCGCCAGGTCCAGGTGCTGATACTGGCTATGAACTAAATCACATTCTTTAATCGCAGATGCTTGTGAAATGGCTGGAAGTCTTTGTCGGAATGAAGTAGCGGGAGACTGTACTCAATACAGAACGTTGCGATAATCGAATCTATAGTTTTCCTGACGGTAACACCCTTCTTCCTTAGCAACCTGAAATTATCTGCACTTTTTATAGCAATACTGGTGTTGAGCATATTGAATACGGTAAGAGAGGCAAGGAGATTCTTCGCAGTTTTGTAGTCTTTGTCATTTCTGAAGCCCTGCAGAACTTCAGCAAGAATCAAATCCCCGGTAGCAACCGGTTCGATACCCAGTAATGAATCAAGCTTGTCAGCTTCAGACGTCGGTGTGCCGTTGAAGTAATCAACCCAGACACTGGTATCGACAAAGATCACCGGCTGATCCTCATACTATCAAGATCGCCGTCCCATTTGAGCTTGCCCTTAAATTTTTTGATGGCTTGCTGTTTATTTAACCTGATCAGCGCCTTGAGGCCGAGCTCAACCGCCTCGCGCTTGGTTTTTGCGCCTGTGAGTTTAAGCGCATCAGCCATGAGCTTGTCGTCGATAACAATATTAGTGCGCATATCCGCTCCTAATGTGTATAATTAACAGTGCGTATACACATTAAAACATATCCGCCGGGCTGGTTTCAAGCATCATAGTACTGGATGGTGCTTTGACTATTGATGCCGCGAGGAAATCACATCAATGATGAAACCCTCCACTCGGCGCTTTGGGCTGTAACGGTGGTGCCGCTTCAAGCTCGGCCACTACCTTGACAATATCTTCGATCAGCATATCAGCCATATCACGTGAAAACCCTTCACGCACCACAATACGCAGTACAGCAATCGCATCGGCATCAGGCGGCATGGTGTAGGCAGGCACTTGCCAGCCACGGGTTCGCAGGTGTTCCGAGACATCGTACACCGAGTAACGCGAGGCATCCTTGAGACGGAAGGCAAATACAGGGATTGAGCTGCCATCACTCAGCAGTTCGAAGGGGCCGAGTGCTGCAATACGCGTGGAAAGACCAGTGGCCGTGTCACGCAAGGCCGATACAATGCGGGTGTATCCCTCACGCCCGAGACGCAAAAAGTTATAGTACTGCCCAATAATCTGGTTGCCGGGGCGGGAGAAATTAAGGGTAAAGGTCGGTATATCACCACCCAGGTAATTTACATGAAATACCAGTTCCTCGGGCAGGTACTGGCGATCACGCCATATCGCCCAGCCAACACCGGGATAGACCAGGCCATATTTGTGACCGGATACGTTAATGGAAACGACATTGGGCAAACGAAAATCCCAGCGCAGTTGCGGGTGAATAAAAGGTGCGATAAAGCCACCGCTGGCGGCATCGATGTGCAGCGGCACAGATAGACCGTGCGCGGTATTGTGGCTGACCACGGCGTCATGGATCGCCTCAACAGGCTCAAACTCGCCCGTGAAGGTGGTCCCCAGTATGGCCACCACGCCGATGGTGTTTTCATCGATACGCGCGGTGACTTCGTCGGGTTCAATAACGTAACGCCCCTCACGCATGGGGATGTAGCGCGGTTC
>CAZVBD010000172.1:1786-5221 GCA_964625255.1 uncultured Thiohalobacter sp.
TCATCCTTGTCGATCATGTTCTTGTCAAAGGTTTCAGCCATAAGCTGCTCGGCTTCGGGTTCCATCCAGGTGGTCACGAAGGTCGCCAGGTTGAGGCGTGCGTTACCGTCGAGCATCAGTTCATCGTGGATCAGACGGTAGGCCGTTTCGGGCGACATCTCGCCATCCGGTAGCGTATATTTTGGCACCGGCTCGGTCATGGCACGCGAACCATAGGCAGGACTGAGTAAATGTTCGGGAAGCAGTTTCTTGACCATGGGGATTACTCCGTGTCGAGGGTTGCCCACGCCGGGCGACGCCAGCGATATAGTAGCAAGGGTGCTGCCAGCATCACCACGAGGGTGAAGAGCATGGCCAGCGCATAAGGCACAGCACCCAGGCCGGTACCGGGTGGCAGGAAACCAATCAGGAAACAGGCAAGGGTTGTGATGAAACCGGTACCGGCAATCAGCCACAACCCCCAGTTACGCCCGCCAGGAACGCGATAGGGTCGTACGGTATCAGCGTGTGTGTAACGCAAACGGATCGCGGTGGCAAACAGCATCAGGTACATAACGGCATAGAGGATAACAGCCGCTGAGGTCAGTAACAGAAAAGCACTATCCACAGAGGGTACAACGAGGAAAACCAGTGCCACGCCACTCATCAGGCAGGCCTGCACAATTAATAAATTACGCGGAACACCACGAGCATTGGTTGCCTGCAGTGCGGGGGGCAGGTTGCCGGCGCGTCCGGCTGCCCACAACCCTTTGACCGGGCCTACCACCCAGGTACTCACCTGCCCTGCTGCACCCAGTGCGACCAGGACTGCAACGGGCGGGAGTAACCAGCCCAGATGCCAGGTGTTCAATAGCACCTGTAGTGCCTGCACACTGCCGGACACCAGGTTTAACTCTTCCACGGGCAACACGACCGCCACCGCCAACCCGCCGAGCAGTGTCAGTATAAAACCGAGTATAGCGGCGGAAAATACAGCAATGGGATAGTTACGCTGCACATTACGGACTTCCCGGGCATGACTGGCCGAGACTTCGATACCGACCACACCAAAAATAAAACTCAGGAACAACACCAGGCTCTGCCTGGCATCATTCAACGGCAACCAGTTATCTGTCGTCATCGCCAGGTTCAGGTGTATGGGATGCCCCTGCACAACATAGAACAGTGCCAGACCCATCAGCAATACCGCAGGCAATAGTACACCGGCACCGAGGCACACGCTGGAGATCAGGCCGGACGCGCGCATACCGCGCAGGTTCAGCAGCGTCGCGGACCAGTACACCACAAGAATGACGATAACAATAAACCAGCGGGAGTTGGCCAGATCCGGGTTGATGGCATAAGCCAGACTCGCCGCCACATAGGACAGAATCGAGGTAATACCAAACAGGCTTTGCACCCACTGCAACCACACGGCGGTAAGTCCCCAGCGGGTACCAAAAGCTTCTTCGACCCAGTGGAAAACACCGTTCTTCGGCCAGGCGGTAGCCAGCTCTGCCGATACCAGTGCAATGGGAACAAGGAAGGCGAATACGGTGATGGTATTGAAAAATACCATCTTCATGCCGGTATCAGCCATCATCGGCATGTTACGCAAGGTCAGGAACAGTGCTGCCGTCATCAGCGTCAGCGTAACAACGCCAATGCGAGTAGTCGGCTCAGTACTGTGTACTGGTTTACTCATCATTCAACAAGCCTTTATTACACGGAACGCTTGATATCGTATTTTTCTATCCGGTAACGGACTTTTGTGCAGAAATACCCACAACTACCAGGTCTTTGGTCCCCAGTTCTGATCTGATTTGTCTTTCAGTTCACCAACGCGTACCAGCGTATCTGTCCTGTAAAAGTAAGGGGGTACCGGCAGATTAAGCGGCGCCGGCATGTGATCGAATACCCGACCGGACAGGTCATAACGTGACCCGTGGCAGGGACAGTAAAATCCACCCGGCCAGGCTGGCCCGAGGTCTTCCGGCGCAATATCCGGGCGGTAGTCGGGAACGCAGCCAAGATGTGTACAGATACCCACGATGACAAGGTATTCCGGTTTCAGGGAACGAAACCAGTTAACTACCTCGGCACCATACTGTTGTGGCTCCTGGGAATCGGGATCCTTGAGTCGTTCCACCAGACTGGAATCCTGTAAGGTCTTAAGCTGGTCTTTTGTACGATGTAGTACCCAGACCGGGCGACCACGCCAGGACACCGTTACCATGGCTCCCGGTTCCAGCTTGCTGATATCAATATTAACCGGCGCACCGGCTGCCGTGACTGCAGCGCTGGGTTCAAGTGATTGAATAAAAGGAATCGCCAATACAGCAACACCACCACCACCGACAACGGTGGCCGCCGTAATCAGAAAGCGACGGCGACGTTTATCTATTACACCTTCTGTCATGATTCTCTCCTTATACTGTTTAAATCAAGGCCGGGGTGTTCTGCGTGCGCAGCCACCCGATGTACATATGCGCCATGATCGACCATCACGTTGTAACAGTTCATCAGCTGCTGATGGACCCCATTCTCCGGCGGCATAGTTTGGGAAATCGCGCGGCGGCAATGCACTCCAGACATCAAGTATTGGCTCCATTATCTGCCAGGCGGTTTCGATAATATCGGCACGTTTGAATAACGTAGGGTCACCTTGCATGCAATCATAAATCAATGTTTCATAACCCGTGCTGGGTTCATGTCCAAAATAGTCGTCATAGCTGAAGTCCATTTCCACCGGACTCAACGTTAATCCCTGACCGGGTACTTTGGCATTAATGCCCAGGCTGATTCCCTCACTGGGCTGTATACGCAACACCATGATATTGGGTTCCACTTGTTTGTCTTTTAGAATCGAGCGTTTAAACGCCGCATTCGGTGCATGCTTGTACTGGATCATGATCTCCGTGAAGCGTCCAGGCAAGCGCTTTCCTGTACGCAGGTAAAAAGGCACACCGGCCCAGCGCCAGCTGTCGATCATAAGACTCAATGCAACGAAAGTTTCCGTCTGGGAATCTGCTGCAACACCGGGTTCCTGGCGATAGGCCGGTACACGCTTGCCGTCCGCCATCACCCCCGTGTCGTACTGGCCGCGTACGGTATGGGTAAGCACCTCTTCCGGTGTCAGTAGCTGAATAGCCCGTAATACCTTGGCCTGCTCATTGCGAATTTCGTCTGCATCGAAGGAAATCGGTGGTTCCATGGCAATAATGGCCAGCACTGCCAGCAGATGATTGGGGATCATATCCCGCAATGCACCAGCGCCTTCGTAATAACCGGCACGGTTTTCAACACCCAGCGGTTCAGCCACGGTTATCTGTACATGATCGATATAACGTCGATTCCAGATGGGTTCGATAACGCCGTTGGCAAAACGGAAGGTAAGAAAATTCTGTACGGTCTCCTTACCGAGATAATGGTCAATCCGGTATAACTGGCGTTCAT
>CAZVBD010000173.1:0-5166 GCA_964625255.1 uncultured Thiohalobacter sp.
GAATCACGCGGTCCATTAACAAACGATGGCCGAATACATCGAGATTCTGCCGTTGCCAGGTTTCACGCAGACGACTGAACTGGTACTGGGCAAAAGCAAAGCCAACATCATTGCAGATAGCCCCGATATCACCCAGGTGATTGGCAATCCGCTCGCGCTCCGCCAGTACCGCACGCAATGACAGCGCGCGCGCCGGCACGATCATTTTTGCAGCGCGTTCCATGGCCATGCAAGCCGCCCAAGTGTGGGCCACCGTGCTGTCGCCGGACACGCGTCCCGCCAGGCGCGCCAAACCAACGGCGTCGCGGCCCTCGGCAATTTTTTCGATACCTTTATGTGTATAGCCAAGACGCTCTTCCAGGTTCAGCACCGTTTCGCCAACCGCCTGAAAACGAAAATGCCCCGGTTCGATAATGCCGGCGTGCACCGGCCCTACCGGGATTTCGTAAACGCCTGCCCCCTGTGCCTGAAAAAATCGGTAACCGCTATCCGGCGGCGTATCCGCACCGGTGTCGCCGGTCACCTGGAATTCCTTGCGCAACGGGTACTGTCCCTCGGGCCAGGCCTGGTGACGCGTCCAACGGCGCGCATCCGGATGATTGCTGAACACGATACCGAACAGGTCCTGAACATGCCGTTCCGGCCGGTTTGCGGCCGGGAACCAGAGCGTATGCGACGGGAGTACCGGTTGACGTATTTCCAGCGGCGCGCGCACCACCAGGTAGTCCCCCTGGTATTCAAAACAGGCGTTGATATTGAAAAATTCAGCATCGATCTGATCTGCCCAGAGCGCCACCCAACGGCAACCCTGCTGGTGTGCAACGGCGGCAAACCGTCCCCAGTCTTCATGGTCGATATCCAGCAGGTGCACCAGCGCCAGCCGGGTGGCTGAACCGTGCCGCACCAGTATGTGCTCATCTTCACAGCACGCCAGCAGTTCCGACAACCAGTCGAAGCGACTCATAGCACACCGCTCCCGCTAATCAGTATCGTCGCCTGGTTGAACCAGTCAGCCAGAAATGCCGGAATGGACAGACCCAGCCACAGTACCAGTACCAGGTGCAGGATCACTGGAAACATATTCGCCTGCACCCGTTCCTGCCCTTCCGGCCGGTCACCGTATACCATGGGATGCAAGTGGCGAAACAGTCCGGCAAAGGCGATAGCCAAACCACTCAATAACGGCAGCGTCAACCAGGGGTGGGACTGCATGGTCGCCGACAGCAGCAGGAATTCACTGGTGAACACGCCAAAGGGTGGAAAACCGGCAATCGCAACAGTACCGATCAACAACCCCCAGCCAACCGCAGGTTGGGTCTGGATCAAACCGCGGATACCATCAATGGTTTGCGTACGAGCGATATGACTGGCGTGGCCCACGGCCACGAAAATGGCCGACTTGGTCAATGAATGTACCGTCATGTGCAACAGACCTCCAAAGGTAGCCAGTGGCCCGCCCAGGCCGAACGCAAATGTCATCAGACCCATGTGCTCGATGGATGAGTAGCTGAACAGACGTTTGATATCCCGCTGCCGGTGCAAAAACAAACCCGCTACCGTGAATGAAACCAGACCAAAACCCATCATCAAATAACCGGCCAGGTGCGGTGAATGCACCGTGCCACCGGCCAGCGCACCGTCGGTCAGAATTTTTACCCGCACCAGCGCATACAACGCCACGTTCAACAACAGGCCGGACAGGACTGCCGATATCGGCGTGGGACCTTCGGAATGAGCATCGGGCAACCAGGTATGCATCGGCACCAGGCCGACCTTGGTCCCGTAACCGACCAGCAAAAAGACAAACGCAATCGCCATGACCACCGGTTGCAGATCACTGGCGTGTTCCGCCAGCACGCTCCATAACAGCGCGCTCTCGGCATCCGGGATTGCCTGCGCGGCGGCAAAATACAACAGTACAGTGCCAAACAGCGCCAGCGCGATGCCGACGCCGCAAATAATAAAATATTTCCAGGCGGCCTCGACCGATTCGGGGGTACGATACAGGCTGACCAGTAACACCGTCGCCAGCGTCGCACCTTCCATCGCCACCCACAACACACCCAGGTTATTGGTGGTCAGCGCCAGCTGCATGGTAAACAGAAAACCCTGGTAACTGGCATGATACAACCGTAAACGTCCCGGCCCGAGACGACCATTGGCTTCTTCCTGCGCCATGTACGGTGCTGAGAAAAAGGACGTGGTGGCCCCTATAAAAGCCGTCAGCACAATCAGATAGACGTTGAAAGAATCGATATGAAACTGCCCGGCCTCACCGCCCAGTGGCCCGTGTTGCAATACGATCCAGGCCAGCCAGGCGCTGGCAGCAAACCCCGCCAGTGTCGCCAGCACGTTGAAGGCAGCGGCACGCCGGTGATTGCCAAACAATGCCAGCAGAATACTGGCAAGCAACGGGATCAGCAGGGTCAGCGTCAGGGCGGTCATTCATCCCGCTCCGACAAACGGTTGAGCTGGTCGATATCCAGCGAATCGATACTGTCGCGGATATGGAAAAAGAATACACCGAAAATCACGGCGGCGATCAACACGTCGAAAGCGACGCCCAGCTCCACCACCATGGGCATGCCGTGGGTCGCTGCCACTGCGGCAAAGAACAAGCCGTTTTCCAGCGACATGAAACCTACCACCTGCGCCACCGCCTTGCTGCGGCTGATCAGCATCAACATTCCCAGCAACACCACCGCCATACTGATGGCGATGGTGTTGCGCGTCACCGAGGCCGACAGCTGCTCAATCGGCTGGGCGACGTAGTAACAGAAAATCACCAGTGCCGCACCGATCATCAAGACCCTTGCCGGGTGTTCTGCGCCGTGTTCCTCGCGGTCGATGCCCAGTCGTTTTACCAGGCGGTGCAACAGCCAGGGGATAAACAGAACCTTCAGTGCAAGAGTCATGATGGCAGACAGGTACAGGTCGTGCTTGCCACTGTCGAACGCCACCAGCCCGGTAGTCACCGCCACCAGCAGGCCCTGCCAGGCAAAAATATGAATCATCGCGATGACCCGGTTCTGCGCCAGTAGCGCAAACGAGGTGAACAACACCATGGCAGCCAACGTCAGGATAGCCTGCTGATAGAGCGGCAACTGTTCCAGCATGGCTCAGCCAACCTCCAGAATGATATAACTCAGCAACCCGATCAACGCCAGCGTCAGCGCCAGTATCAGGAAGGCCGGCACCCGGAACAGGCGCATTTTGGCCAGTACGGTTTCACCGACAGCGAGCAACACACCCAGCACCAGCAGTTTGAAAAACACTACACCACTGGCGATCGCCAGTGCGTTCAGACTGTTGTGGGTGGCAATACCCCAGGGGAAAAAAATATTCACAATCAACACGCCGTAGATCAGCAGCTTCAGTTGCGCGGCCCACTCGATCAACGCCAGGTGGCGGCCGCTGTACTCCAGAATCATAGCTTCGTGGATCATGGTCAGTTCGAGGTGGGTGGCGGGGTTGTCGACCGGGATGCGGCCGGTCTCGGCGATGCCGACCAGCAGCAGGCTCAACAGTGCAAACAATAACGAGGGGCGTAACACCAGTCCCTGTGCGAGTAAATAGTCGATGACGGTCGACAGGTTGGTACTGGAAGCCACCATAGCCAGGGTAAACACCGCCATCAGCATGGCCGGTTCGGCCAGGGCGGAAATCGTCATTTCGCGCGATGAACCCATGCCACCGAAGGCGGTACCGACATCCATGCCCGCCAGCGCCAGAAAAAACCGCGCCAGAGCGAAGAAACCGGCCAACACAATCACGTCGGCGATTGCCGCAGTCGGCAAGTTCACGGAAATAAACGGCACCACCGCTGCCGCCAACAAAGTCGCCCCGGCAATGATATAAGGTGTTGCCCGAAACACCGGCGAGGCCGTCTGCGACAGCACCACCTGTTTGCCGAACAGGCGACGCAGATCCCGGTAAGGTTGCAGCAAGCTCGGGGCACGGCGGTTCTGCAACCAACACTTTACGCGTTTGACCCAGGCGGAAAACAGCGGCGCCAGCATCACGAACAGGACCATCTCAAGCAGTGCCAGCAGCCAGTCATTCATGTGGCTCATGTGATCAACCACAACAGCAACAGCAGCGTGACGAAGCTGTACGCCAGGTAGTGGCGCAGGTTGCCCGTCTGGATACGGCTCACCCGGCGGGCAGTGACATGCAATAGCTTCACGACAGGCATATAGAACCATTTCCAGGTGACATCTTCAGCGTGCACCTGGTAGCGAATCCGGGCCGGCTCCAGCGGCAGGCCCTGCTGCATCTCCCGCTCTTCCTCTTCGTGAATACGCCACGTCGGCGCAAAGATACGACGGATCGGCATACTGAACGCCGTGGCCGTGTATTGCATACGTGCGTTTGGAGGGCCGAAACCACAGTCCCAGGTATCACCCTGCCTGGTCTGCGCCCGACCTGCGGGCCGCAGGATGTAATACACCACCGCCCAGGCCAGTAATGCCAACAGCAACCCGACAAACACCAGCGGTGCGCTATAGGAGGCGGTGCCCGGCGATATCGGTGTCAACCACAACCAGCCGTTCGCGGTAGCGGTACTGAGCGCCTGCCCGGTCAACGACAAGGTAACACCGTTCAGAACATTGACCACGGCGGTCGGGAAAATACCGAACAGCAGACACAAAGTCGCCAGCATAGCCTGTGCCAGCACCATGCCACGGCTGGCTTCACGGGCACGCCGCGCACGCCGGGTGCGCGCCTGCCCCAGGAAGGCGATGCCGTACACCTTGACGAAACAAGCCGCAGCCAGCGCACCGGTCAGCGCCAGCGTTGCTGCAGCAATGGGGATCACTGCGCGTAACACACCACTTTTCAGCGCCGGTACTTGCAGGGCGGTCTGGAAAGTCAGCCACTCCGAGACAAAACCATTGAACGGCGGCAACGCCGAGATACTGATACAACCGATGAGAAAAAACAGTCCGGTCCAGGGCATGCGCATCAATAACCCACCCATACGATCCAGGTCGCGTTCATGGCTGCGTTGCAAGACGGCGCCGGCGCCCAGGAACAGCAGGCTTTTGAACAGGGCGTGATTCAGGGTGTGGTAGAGTGCCGCCACCAGTCCCAACGCACCCAACAGCGGGTAACCGGTGCCGTAGAAAATCATCGACAGGCCCAGGCCGATAAAGATGATGCCGA
>CAZVBD010000174.1:0-5131 GCA_964625255.1 uncultured Thiohalobacter sp.
AATCTGGCCCTGCATGCTATCACTGCCGGGCACAAGCCGGGACGTATTGCCATCAGCAGGGTAGAGCACCCGTCAGTGCTGGAGAAGGCGCAACAGCTGGCTGGTGTCGGCTGGCAGGTCGACTGGTTGAACGTGGATACACAGTGCCGGGTGACTGCGGAGGCGCTGCAACAGGCTGTTACGACAGGCACCAGGCTGGTGTCAGTGATGATGGCAAACAATGAAACCGGTGTTATTCAGAACATAGCAGCCATTGCCGAACGCGCACGCGCAGCCGGTGCTGTCATGCATACCGATGCGGTACAGGCAGCGGGCAAGTTGCCGGTGAATTTCGCCGATAGTGGCGTGCAGTTGATGAGCCTGTCATCGCACAAGATTTACGGACCACAGGGTATCGGTGCGCTGGTCTTTGACAAGTCGCTGCAACTGACACCCCTGCAGTACGGTGGTGGCCAGGAGCGTGGTTTTCGCGCCGGGACGGAGAATGTCGCGGGAATAGTAGGTTTCGGTGTGGCGGCAGAACTGGCGTTGCAGCAACTGGATGCAGATCACGAACGGCTGTGTGCCCTGCGTGATGCACTGGAGTCCGGTTTAGGTCGTTATCCGCAAGTAACGGTGTTTGCTCAACAGGCGCAGCGACTGCCGAATACGGTGCAGTTAGTCGTTGCAGGCATCGACGGTGAAACGTTGTTGATGCAGCTTGATCGTGCCGGTATCGGCGTGTCCAGTGGTTCGGCCTGCTCGAGTGGAAGTAATGAACCCAGCCATGTGCTCGTGGCGATGGGTGTTGAGCCATCGGTTGCACGTGGTGCGATACGTATCAGCCTGGGGCGTGGTACCACGCCCCAGGATATTGAGACAGTGCTGGACCAGATCGGACAGCAGTTGCAATGGATTCAGAAAGCCGGGCAGGTTGCCGGCTGGTAAACCAGAAAACATGACTTTATTTTGGGTGTAAAAGACTTATGACTGTGAAAACGCCAATCTATCTCGATTACTCTGCCACAACACCGGTTGATCCGCGTGTGGCAGAAAAAATGTGCAGCTACCTGACGCCCGACGGCAAGTTTGGTAACCCGTCCTCGCGTTCGCACAGTTTCGGATGGGATGCCGATGATGCTGTTAAAGAAGCGCGCAACCATGTGGCTGCACTGGTCAATGCAGATCCAAAGGAGATTGTCTGGACCAGTGGCGCGACTGAGTCAGACAATCTTGCCATCAAGGGTGCCGCACATTTTTATGTCAAGAAGGGCAAGCACATCGTCACAGTCAAGACTGAGCACAAGGCGGTGCTGGACAGCTGTCGCCAGCTGGAACGCGAAGGCTTTGAAGTAACCTATCTTGAA
This sequence comes from uncultured Thiohalobacter sp., assembly GCA_964625255.1. Taxonomy (GTDB): domain Bacteria; phylum Pseudomonadota; class Gammaproteobacteria; order DSM-19610; family DSM-19610; genus Thiogranum. The sequence goes on from CAZVBD010000174.1 coordinate 1,347, forward strand.
CCGATGACAAACGGATTGCTGGATCTGGACAAGTTCCGGGCGGCGTTGCGTGAAGACACCACTGTCGTCAGCGTTATGCATGTTAACAATGAGATCGGTGTGATACAGGACATTGCTGCCATTGGCGAAATCTGCCGCGAACGCAAGATTGTGTTTCATGTTGATGCAGCGCAAAGCGCCGGCAAAGTGGAAATCGATCTGCAGACAATGAAGGTTGATCTGATGTCTTTCTCGGCACACAAGATATATGGTCCCAAGGGTATGGGTGCGTTGTTTGTACGCCGCAAGCCCCGTGTGCGTCTGGAAGCGCAGATGCACGGTGGCGGCCACGAGCGTGGTATGCGCTCCGGTACCCTGCCGACCCACCAGATTGTAGGGATGGGTGAGGCCTTTCGCCTTGCGAAGGAGGAAATGGCTACCGAGAATGTACGTCTCACCAAACTGCGCAATCGCCTGTATGAAGGCTTCCTGGATATCGAGGAAGTTTATATTAACGGTGATCTTGACCAGCGTATTCCGGGTAATCTCAATATCAGTTTCAATTTTGTTGAGGGTGAAAGCCTGATAATGGCGCTTAAGGATCTGGCTGTATCGTCCGGTTCCGCCTGTACCAGCGCCAGTCTGGAGCCGTCTTATGTACTGCGCGCTATTGGCCGCAATGACGAACTGGCACACAGCTCTATTCGTTTTACGATCGGCCGTTTTACGACCGAAGAGGAAATCGATTACACCATCAAGCTGGTACATGAAAAGATCGGCAAGCTGCGTGAGCTTTCCCCGCTCTGGGAAATGTACAAGGATGGCATCGACCTTGAATCTGTGCAGTGGGCTGCACACTGAGGAGGGGATACGGTATGGCGATTACTCTGACAGAACCGGCAGCGGAGCGGGTCAAGGGCTTTCTTGAACAGCGGGGCAAGGGCGTGGGTCTGCGCCTTGGTGTGCGTACATCGGGCTGTTCCGGCATGGCCTACGTACTGGAGTTTGTCGATGAGATCGAAGACACTGATACGGTATTCGAGGCTCATGGTGTGAAAGTTATCGTCGACCCCAAGAGTCTGTTGTATATTGATGGAACCGAACTTGATTACGGCAAGGAAGGCCTTAACGAAGGCTTCAAATTTAACAACCCCAACGTCAAGGACGAATGTGGTTGTGGTGAAAGCTTTACTATCTAGTCCAGAGCCGGGTCATAGTCATGTCGTCGTTGCTGACGCAAAATTTTTTCGAGCTGTTCTCTCTGCCACTACACTATGCTCTTGACCGGGCAGCGCTGGATACGCGTTATCGGGATATGCAACGTAGCGTTCACCCGGACCGGTTTGCCAGTGCGGGTGGGCAGGAGCGCCGTATTGCCATGCAGCATGCAACGCACATCAACGAGGGTTACCAGACACTGAAGAATCCGTTGAAACGTGCGCGTTACCTGCTCGAACTGCGCGGTCACTCCTTCAATGACCAGCAGACCGTGCAAGCAGACCCGGCCTTTCTCATGCAGCAGATGGAATTACGTGAACAGCTTGGTGAGATTCGTGCCGCCAGTGACCCCCTGGCCACGCTTGACGGGCTGGCCAGAGAGATCAACGCGCTGTATAAAGCGCTGGAAAGTGATCTGGCGCAGGCGCTTGATGCTGATGATGACGGTACCGAACAAGCCGTCGTGCTGGTGCAGAAAATGCAGTTCTTTACCCGGCTGCAAAATGAAGTGCAGGAACTGGAAGCTGACCTCGAAGACGAACTTCTCTGACTTATGGCATTACTGAATATTTCTGAACCCGGCCAGTCGACCATGCCGCACCAGCACCGTCTGGCGGCAGGTATCGATCTGGGTACCACCAACTCGCTGGTTGCCAGCGTGCGTAACAGTGTGGCTGAAACATTACCCGATGAAGCGGGTCGCCATCGTTTGCCCTCCGTCGTTCACTACCGGGAAGACGGAACAATCGACGTGGGGCTGGCTGCGCGTGAGCAGGCCGCGGAAGATCCTCTGAACACGATCGTTTCTGTCAAACGCTTCATGGGGCGAGGCGTTGAAGATATCAAACGCCTCGGCACTCAATTACCCTATGAATTCGTAGCTGCCGGGTCCGGCATGCCGTTGATACACACCTCGGGCGGGGACAAAAGTCCGGTGCAGGTATCGGCCGATATCCTGACTGAATTGCGCAAGCGCGCCGAGGCGACACTGGGTGGTGAATTAACCGGCGTAGTGATTACCGTGCCGGCCTATTTCGATGATGCCCAGCGCCAGGCGACCCGGGATGCCGGCAAGCTGGCCGGGCTTAACGTCATGCGCCTGCTTAACGAGCCGACTGCAGCGGCCGTAGCTTACGGACTCGACAAGGATTCAGACGGTGTCATCGTGGTCTATGACCTGGGTGGCGGTACGTTTGATGTCTCTGTTCTGCGTCTCAACCAGGGTGTGTTCGAAGTGCTGGCTACAGCCGGTGATACTGCGCTGGGTGGTGATGATATGGACCGCCTGGTTGCCGAGTGGTTGATGCAGCAGGCCGGTATGGCAGGCAATCCGGATCATGGATTGCAGCGCCAGTTGCTACAGGCCGCCTGCCGCGCCAAGGAGGCGCTGACCGAAGTGGAACAGGCTGTTATAGAGCTGACACTTGCGGACGGCGGCACCTGGAAGGGTGAGCTGACACGTGCGCAGCTGGACGAGATTATTGAGCCGCTGGTCAAAAAGACGCTGGCACCCTGTCGCCGCGCACTGCGCGATGCCGGCATCGGCCGGGAAGAGATTGCCGAGGTGGTCATGGTGGGTGGTTCCACGCGTGTGCCGAAGGTGCGTGCACAGGTTGGTGCATTCTTTGAGCATGAGCCGTTGGTCGATATTGATCCCGACAAGGTGGTTGCGGTTGGTGCCGCCATCCAGGCTGACATACTGGCTGGCAACAAGCCGGATGATGAGATGTTGTTGCTCGATGTTATTCCGCTGTCACTGGGTATTGAAACCATGGGTGGACTGACGGAAAAAATTATCCAGCGCAACACCACCATCCCGGTGATGCGTGGCCAGGAATTTACCACCTTTAAAGATGGCCAGACGGCCATGGCGTTGCACGTGGTGCAGGGTGAGCGTGAACTGGTCGAGGATTGCCGTTCGCTGGCGCGTTTTGAGTTGTGCAATATTCCGCCAATGGCTGCCGGCGCGGCGCGCATACGGGTCAGTTTCCAGGTGGATGCTGACGGGCTGGTGAGTGTCACTGCACGGGAAGAGACCAGCGGTGTACAGGCGCATGTCGCGGTGAAGCCTTCCTACGGACTCACGGATGCTGAAGTTGAGAATATGTTGCGTGATTCCATGGCGTATGCAAAAGACGATATGGAAACCCGTCGCCTGCGTGAACAACAGGTGGAAGCGGATCGCGTGCTGGAAGCTATTCAGGCTGCACTCAGTACGGACGGCGATGAATTTCTGGACACTGATGAGCGTGCGAAGATTGATGCAGCGACCAGGGCGCTCCGTGATGCACGTGGCGGGGGAGACCACCGCGCCATCAAACTGGCCATCGAAAACCTCGAGGCGGCGAGTAGTGGGTATGTGGATCGCCGTATGAATGCCAATATACGCAAGGCCATGACCGGCCACGCTGTCGACGAATTCAAATAGAGCAAACGTACTATGCCAAAGATTATTTTCCTGCCCCACGAAGAAATCTGCCCGGAAGGTGCCGTGGTGGAGGCCGAACCGGGGACCACTATCTGTGACGCAGCGTTGGCCAGCGGCATTGAGATTGAACATGCGTGTGAGAAATCCTGCGCCTGTACCA
>CAZVBD010000175.1:0-5101 GCA_964625255.1 uncultured Thiohalobacter sp.
CTGCGCCTGGCGCGCTTCAACACCCAGGTGGGCAGTGCAGACAAACATTATTTCCAGGGCCTGCCCAGCCCTTCTGCGGCCGCCGTGCTGGCCGGTCTGGTCTGGTTCAGTGAAGACAACAACCTCAGCGGTGAAGATATGTGGGTGATTGGTGCTGCACTGACCGCCGCCATGGGCGCGTTGATGGTCAGCAATGTGCGCTACTACAGTTTCAAGGAAATTGATTTCAAGAACCGGGTACCGTTCGTAGCACTGGTTCTCACCGTCGTGGTATTTGTCATCATCTCCAGCCATCCACCCAGCGTGCTGTTCTTTGGCTTCCTCCTGTACGTCATCTCAGGACCGGTCATCACCCTCTACAAAATACGCCAGCGCCGCCGCCAACGCCGCCAGTCCCAACAATAATTTAACTGGGGACAGACCAGAATGGCACTGACTTAAGCGAAAACTGCCGTCATCCCGGCGCAGGCCGGGATCCAGTTGTTGCCTCAATGGCTTCGTTCTCTGGATTCCGGCATTCGCCGGAATGACGAAAATTGACTTTATCAGCGCATTCTTTATTCCGCGTTATCGATCCAGTCTGACCAGTCGCTGCGATTCTCTGCGACATGGAACAGGGCGGCGACCACATGGCGGTCATACTTGCTGCCGGCTTCTTCCAGTAACTGGTCAAGCGCTTCTTCAATGCTGACGGCCTGCCGGTAGGCACGAGGACTGACCAGTGCAACAAAGGCATTGACCACCGCAAGTATCCGCGCTGTCAGGATGATGTCATCACCACTCAGATGGTTGGGGTAACCACTGCCATCCATGTGTTCCTGTTTCTGGCGTATGGTATCGAGAACCGGGCCATCGAAGTCCAGGTCTTCGAGCAGTTCCACACCAAACTGGACATGACGTTTCAGTAGTGTCTGTTCGGCTTCGGTAAGGGGCGAAAGTTTCGTCAATATTTCCCGTGGAACCAGTATTTTCCCAAGGTTGGCAAGGCTGGCGGCGAGATCCAGGGATTGTCGCTGTTGTTCGTCGAGGTTTAACTCGGCGCCCACCGTGTTGGCAACTTCCACCATGCGTGCTGTGTGGTCTGCGGAGTAGGGATCGTGCAGATCGACAACGTGCATCAGCGTTGCCACCAGACGGCGTAACAACTCGGCATGCTTTTGCTGCGCCTGTTGCAACTCGGTAATGTCGTGCAGTACCAGCAGGATGGCATTGTCACGCTTGCCGACGCGATCGACGGGAATAACGGAACACTGGAAGGTTCGGGTTTCTTTATCGAGCGTTAGCTCAAGCGTACTGTGTTGTGTTTTATGTGCCGTCTTCAGTTGTTCAATGAGTTTGTTTAAGGGGGCCGCGTTCGCTGGGCCCAATACACCGGTCAAGGTGTTCCCTGACAGCTCCCGGGGTTTGGCGCCGGTTGTATCGGCGATAAGACTGTTGGCGAACAGAACCTGCTGCCGTTCGTCGAGTAACAGGATGTGCGCCTCGGTATTGTCGGTAACAGCATGCAGCAGTTCAGTCTGGTTCTGCAGTTCATGCGTTTTGGCGCGGAGTTCATCGGCATCCTGCAGGGCACGTACGCTGCTGCCATGCCGCCAGGCGGCGACCAGGATGGCGGCAATAACAAACAACAGCAAAGAGAAGGTGATGATCAGCGAACGTCGATGGCGGTTGGATTCCAGCAGTGCCTGGGTGGCACTGACTTCCTGTACCAGTACCCAGGGTAGTGAGCGTAGCGGGCGGCTGATAGCCAGTACCGGTTTGCCCTGGTAATTCATAAATTCACCAAACTGTCCGGGTCGTGTGACTGCGGCCGCAGCGGCAAGTCCGGTACGATCGAGGGGCAGCGTTTTACGTGTCGGGATGCCGCCGGATGCCGTTGGTGACAGGTAAACAACCTGTGCATCCTGCTTCATTACCAACAGGGATTCGTCGCTGGGCGCGACCGGTACCCCACGGCGTAGCAGTGGATAAAGGGTACGCGCCGCATTGTATACAGCAAATATCACCCCGCTATGGTTTTGGGTGGCTTCGGCGCCGAGCACCACCGGGACCGGTACGGCGATACCGAACAGGACACGATCATGCGAGTCGGTTACAAGCTGGCTATAGTTTGTCTCGCCGGTTTGCAGTGTCTTGTCGATGGTGCGTTGAAAAGCATTGCCGATTTCGGGCATGCCCTGGGTGGCGACAACGAGGCGCGGTTTATTATCGAACAGTGCAAGCCCGGTATCGTGGCGTTGTGGCAGGTTGGCCGGTATGACAGGCTGTTCAGTTTCAGGTGTCAGGCCATAACGTTCCGCGCTGGCAATAATCAGATTGCGCAGATAGGTCAGTTGGGCAGGCTCGGCCGAACTGTCTTTCCGGGTGCGCTGCGAGAGCTGCCATAAATAGAGTTGCACAGAGGCATTATTGGCCAGGTCATCAAGCGCCACACGTTGTTCATCCAGCCAGTTTTCAATTGCCTCAATACGTGTTTCGGCAACCAGACCGAGACGAATGGCCCAGTCATCCAGATCCCGTTGCCGTTCCCTGTCGACATAGGCATTGATGAGCCATCCGCCCACCAGCAGTATACTGGCAAGTAACAGTATGCCTTTGCGGATCTGTTGTGTGTCTGTCTGGTTCAAGTGCTAGCTGTGTCCCTGTTCAGTTGTTCAGGTGAATCCACCAGTGTGACTCATTGATCGAGTACACCGGCGCATAATGCACGATTTCATGGTGTGATATCACTTCGCTGATCTGGTTATCCAGAATCATGATATCGTCGTGATCGGCAACGGCCAGTACGGCGTGGGGAATGCGCAGGTTGGTATCCTGTAATACCACGATGCGCAACGCATCCTGATCAAAGCCCAGCCAGAGCAGGGAGAACATTTTGGTGATAGCGTAGTCCTCACAGTCGCCATTGTTATAGAGAAATTCCTTCGGTACAGCCCAGTAATCGTCCAAACCATAGTTGTCTATATCCAGCACATAAGGCTTTTTGTTGGCATATCGGTTCACTGCATCCAGTTGCTCGTCGAAGGGCAGATGTTTCAATGAATCAAGAAACGCGAGCCAGTTACGCAAATGGCACCGGTTCAGTGCTTTGCTCGTGCAGTCGCCTTCAGGGACATCGATTAGTATATGTCTTTCAAGTACTTGAATCCATTGTCCAAACACGGTGGTATCGGCCTGAATGCTTTGTTTGTAGCCAAACAGGTTGGAAGGGAACGCTGCTGGCGAGGCCTGGGCAGCAGAAGACATCAATAATGCCGCGAGAATGATGCCGGATCGGGGTAACAAGAAGCGAATGTTCAATTGTTTTTACCAGTTAACTCTTCTAATATCATTAGTCCGGGGGTAGATAATGAGGCCGGGAATAAAGCACTAAACTAACTGGGGAAGGACCATGGTTCAAGTCATAACTAAAACAAAACAATATCGTCGGGTACTGCTTGGCCTCGTGCTGGTGTTTGCCATACAACCGTTTGCGCAGGCGGAAGTGAACGCAGACCCCGCAGTCGAAGCAAAATTCCGTGAAGGCCTGGATGCCATGAAGGAGCAGCGTCTGAAATCTGCGATTCGTGCATTCGGTCAGATTCTGGACATCAATCCCGGCTTGCATCGCGCCAAGCTTGAACTGGCACTGGCCTACTATCGCTCCTTGCGTTATGAAAAAGCCGAAAAACTGGCCAAGGAAGTTCTGGATAACCCGACCACCCCACCGGAAGTGCGTGTCACCATTCTGGCATTTCTTGCGCAGATCAAGCGTGACTCTGAACAGTTTGGCCAGAAAAATTCCATTACACCTTTCATCTCTGCCGGGGTCATGCACGACAGCAACGTGAATGTGGGCCCAAGTGAGAGCATCGTTCGTGGCGGAGACATTACGCTCGCGCCGGGATCAACGGCTAAAAGTGACAATGCCTACGTTACGAATGCGGGTGTTGACCATTTGTACCAGTCCGGCAAACGCATCGAACTGGGTGAGCGTACCGGCATGCTGGTCTGGCAGACCAATGCGAGCGTCTATTCTCGTATGTACAACAAATTCAGTGAATTTGATCTCGCTGTTGCCAGTATCAGCACCGGACCTGCGGTATTAATGCTGAGACACTGGCGGGCATCCCTGCTGGTACGTTCAGATTACATGACGCTCGGTGGGCACGCACTTGGCTGGTTCAATTCGTTGAACCCTTCCATGACCTGGCAGTTCGGTAACAGCGAATTGAGCTGGGATGCGATTTACACACGGCGCAATTACACCCGGAACATCGACGAGGGGCGTGAAGGTGACTACCTTGCCACCGGGCTGAATTATGGCCGCTATTTTAACAGCCGCCGGGTTGCTACGACGCTGGGCGCCAAAGCAATCGGGTTCTTTGCCGATGACGATCAGTTCGGCTATGCAGGTGGTCAGCTGACGGCAGGTGTAAATACGGGCACCTGGCATAATGGTTCAGCCTATGCACGGGGACGTGTTTCAGCCTTCCAGTACGATGGCCGGGATACCTTCAGCGGAACCAACAAGAAGCGTGACGATGTTGAATACACGACTACCGTTGGCCTGATGCACGAGTACAAGGATGACGGCGATTTACTGAAAAACTGGGTGGTCAGCAGTTATTGGGAACGCACTGAAAATGATTCCAACATCAGAATTTTCAGATATATCAGGAACCAGTGGATGATCAGTTTGTCCAGGAGTTTTTGAGTCATTTATGTCATCAGGGCTGTCGAAAATATTTACAGTTTGTTGTGACGGAGTTAACAGTTTTCACCAGCGCCTAACTTGTTGAAAATTATATTTTGTAATGGAAAATAGTGGGTGGGTTTGTTCGCCGGCGATGACGGCAAACTTTACATGTGGGTCGGGAGTGCTTAGAAGGAGGTGATATAACGTGTTGTTTAGAGAAATATTTTTTCCTCCGGCACAATCGTTGCATCGCATGGTACAATCTCGGGGCATGTTTGCTCTATTTTGTTATTTCAGTATCTGGGGGATCGGTACAGGGCTTATGAATACTGCAAAAAAATACGTCATTGCGGGTTTTGCGCTGAGCATGGTACTGGGTTCGGTCGCGAATGCTGCAAACAAAAAAGATGAGGATTCTGTTTA
>CAZVBD010000176.1:0-5101 GCA_964625255.1 uncultured Thiohalobacter sp.
GGACACTGGCCTCTCACGCCGGTAACAGGGGTTCGATTCCCCTAGGGAGCACCAAATCCCGGACAGGCCGCGTCAGTACCGCGAAGCCTCCGTCAGCTCTTTCATCACCTCATTAAGCGAAGCGTCCTCATTATCAATGAAGCACACCATGTTGCTGACACTGCACACGGTGGTCTTTATGCCGCGAACAATCCAGCCACCCGGCGGGGTCCAGCCGGGCATGCCGGTAAACATGGAGAACTGGTCGGTATTGCCCTGCACCATGCGTTTATAGTCGTGTGCGAACTTGGCAAGACGCTCCATCATGTCGTCGCCGAGCATGCCGTAGCCTTCCACCAGCGCGCCGTCATCACGGAAATGGCAGATGACCAATACACCATCGAGTGCGAGTAACTGTTTAATCATGTCCTGTACTCAACGGTCCAGAGCAGCATAAGCGGCTTCAAAATCGCAATCATTGTTACGCAGCACCACACCCTGGTGCCCGTTACCGACCGCAGACCATTCCAGCCCGATCAGGGTGAAACCCTGTACCGGGTAAAACCCGCCCTGCCCGGTGGTCTTTTCCCAGCCACGCGCCTGCATCGTGGCAATGGCGATATTAGCCACGAATACATGCGCCAGCAGATCCAGCGCATCAGGGGTCAGGTCCGAGTTGTCGGAAATACTGTGGCTGGTCAGTTCACCGGTATCCGAAAATTCAAATGCAGCGGCAGCGCCGTGCAGGTTCATCAGGTTATCAAGACTGCTCATATTATTCTCCAGCGGCGTGGCCGGTCTGTTACCGGCACTAGATCATTTCTTCAACGTCGGCGAGTTTGTCCTGCATCTGTTTCATCACGCGATTCAACAGGCCGGTTTCGTTTTGCAAAAAACAGAACACATTGGCTACCACGCACACGCTGAACTGTGGTCCACGTACCATCCAGCCGTGCGCTGGATCGAACAGGCAGCTCTCGCTGTTGGCGTCGAGAATTTCCGCCTGCATGTGGGTTCCGAGGGTGGTTGCGCGGCACATGATGGAAGCCATGCGCGCCATTTCGTCATTTAGCTGACCCTTATAGTGATAGCGATCCCCACGGTAGGCATATTCGCCTGCCGCGATCACGCCGGGGAGGTCAGCCAGTTCGGCATAGACACTCATCCAGTGACTCCTTTGGAGCTATTGTTGTTTTCCCGCCTTGCGGCGATCCCGTCCGGGATACGTTTTTTAAATCCTGTATCCCTGAAACAGGTTCATAGCACAGCAACAGCCACTTGTCACCGTTGCAGGCAGCATACCGGAGGTCGTACATTAGGCTGACAGCCAACCGATCAGGACACCGATGACCGATCTCGCAGATTCGCCGCCACCCGCCGGACTTTTCCGTCGGCTCGCCGCCCTGCTCTATGATTCCCTGCTTTTGCTGGCAGTACTGTTTATTGCCACGGCAATTTTGCTACCCCTGACAGACGGTGCAGCGTTTAGCCATAACCCGTTTCTGACAACCTATTTGCTGTTTATCAGCTTTTTCTTCTATAGCTGGTTCTGGATGCACGGTGGCCAGACGCTGGGAATGCGCAGCTGGAAACTTCAGTTGCGTAATATCAATCCTGGCCCGATCACGCTATGGCAGGCGCTATTGCGCTTCATGGTGGCCATTCCATCCCTGTTGCTGCTCGGTACCGGCTACCTGTGGATGCTGATCGACCGGGACAAGCTCACCTGGCACGACCGCTATTCTGAAACTCGGATTGTACAGCTCGACAAAAACCCGCTCGGCCGCTAATCGCGGGCATCACACCTCGCGACGCATCAGAACCAGGGCAGCCACAAACACCAGCAAGGAAGGCAGCAGGGCCGCCACCCAGGGTGGACTGCCATAAACCAGCCCGGCATGGGCTGCCGTCTCGCTGCCCAGTTTAAACAACAGCCCCAGCAACACCCCCACCAGCACCCGTAACCCCACACCCTGACGACCTAACGGCCCCAGCACCATACCGACGGATAACAACAGCATGGCCAGTACCGCCAGCGGTGCGGTTAACCGCTGCCAGAACTCCAGCCGGTAGTGATCAACCCGCATACCGCCTTGCGCCAACCCGTCGATATAACGCATCAATGCCGGCAGGGAAAAGGCATCCGACCGTTGCGCGAGCAGGCGCGCCAGTTGCGGGTCGACCAGCGCCACGCCGGCTACCTTTTGCCGGTAGTCAACGGTTACCTTCTGACCATCAAAACGGGTTCGGCTGACCTGCGTCAGGGTCCAGCCATTGGCTTCGTAGTCAGCACGCGCGATGGCACTGACAGCAATCAGTTGCGGTTGTTTATCGAGTGTATAAATCTGAATATCGGAGAGACTGCCATCACGTTCCACACGCCCGGCCCGAATCATCTGTTGCCCCTTGCGTACCCAGAAACCGTTGCCCGTCTGAACGCCGACATCGGAGAAAATCATCTGAGCGCGGAGCGTGGTCGCGAACTGGCTGGCGACCGGCGCCACGCCTTCCCCGATCGGCAGTGCGAATACCAGCATCAGCACACCGGAAAACAGGACCGATACGCCAAGGCGTGCCGGTGAACAGCCAGCCAGCCGGAAGGCATTCAATTCCCCCTGCGCCGCGAGGTTACCCAGCCCCATCAGTGTGCCGATCAACACCGCCATCGGGAACGACTGCCACGCCTTGGCCGGTAACGACAACAACACGTACAACAGGGCATCCTGCCAGCCGTAATGCCCGCGACCCATGTCGCCAAGCTCCCCCAGAAAGGTGAACACTCCCTCAAGGGCCACCACCACCAGCCAGGCGAGCAGCGTCGCCGACATCACTGAACGTGCGATATAGCGATCCAGCCGCTTCACAATGCAAACCGTCTGCGTAAAAACAGCAGCGTTGCCGCCAGCACCAGCATCAGTGCATGCACCCACCAGAGGCCGAAACTGCCCATTAACCGGTCCTGCTCAATCCATAAGCGCCCGACACCGAGCAGACTGAAATATAACGTGAAGGCCAGCACTCCGAGCCACAGCGGTGCATAGCGACTGCCGGCGGGCTGGAAGCGTGCCAGCGGTATAGCAATCACGATCAACACCAGTACACTCAGGGGCCTCGCCAGGCGCATGGCCAGTTCGGCACGGGCAGCCGGCGAATGATCCCGAATCAACGCGACAGTCGCCACGGCATCCTGTTTATCCGGTACGTGAACCCGTGCAGATTCAAGACGAATCCTGTAGTCGTGAAAGCGCAAACGCCGGTAGTCTGCCCGCCCGACTTCACCGTCGTACTGGTAACCTTCACCAAGCACCAGGTAACGACCGTCTGTGCCGGTTTCGACCGAGGCATGCTGTGCCACCAGCACCTGTGAACGTGGCTGCCGGTCAATGTGAATAAAAATATCTTCCAGCGACCCGGGAGCGGCACCCGCCCGTTGTGCATACACCACCCATTTGCCATCGCGCAGGAAATTAAACCGCCCCGGTGTCAGGACTGAGGTATCCAGTCGCTGTTCCGCCTCGGCACGCAGGCGATAACCCTGCGCAGCGGTCTGTGGCACCAGCCAGGTACTCAACACTGCCACCAGCAGCGTTGCCAGCAATACCGGCATGGCGAATACCCGGTACAGTTGCGGCGGACCAACACCGCTGGCCGCCAGCGCCAGCGTTTCGCTGTCGCGATTCAGTCGCCCCAGCAACCACAACAACGCCAGGAACAGGGTCAGTGGCAAAAGAAACACAAAAAAGCCCACCGACTTCAGACCCAGCAACATCAACACCGTGTCGGCCGGAATACGCCCGCTGGCGGCCTGCCCGAGGTACAATGAAAACCGCGCTGTCAACAACACCAGCCACAGCACCAGCGTGAATGCCAGCCAGTAGCGCAGCAATTCCCGACCGAGATAGCGATGCATGACCAATGACATGGGGCGTTAGCTTGTCCTGTTCAGCCGGTGCGGCATTTCAAATCAGCGCCCGGCCTGTTAAATTTGCGCGATACCGATAATCCAGCATAACGCAACGAAATTCCAACCGAGGGAGCAGTTCATGGACTTCAATAGCAAAACCGGTGACGCCGACACACTTACCAGCAGTTGTGTGGTGGTTGCCGTTTCGTCACCGCGGCACCTTTTACCGGCCGCCGAATGCCTCGACAAGGCCAGCCATGGACAAATCAGCACCCTGATCAAACAGGGCGATATCAGCACCGATTGCGGGAAAACCACCCTGATCCTTAACCCGGCGGGCCAGGTGAAAGCGAAACGCATCCTGATTGTCGGCTGTGGCAAAGACAAGACGCTATCGCCGCAGGCCTTCAACAAGATCGCCTCGGCCGCCACCAACGCCGTACAGAACAGCGGTGCCACTGATGCTGCCAGCTGGCTGACCGAAATTGACGTCGAAGACCGGGATACCCGCTGGAAAGCCCAACAAATCGCCTCAGTCGGTGAAGACAGTGTTTATCGTTTTGATGAACTCAAAAGCGATGCCAAACCCCCCAAACACCCGCTACGCCGACTCAGTATTGTCGGCAGCCACCGGGACGAACTGGCGGTGATTCGCAAAGGCATCCGCGCCGGTGCCGCCATTGCTCACGGCATGCATCTCGCCCGCACCCTGGGTGACCGCCCGGGTAACTACTGCACGCCATCCGACCTGGCCAACCAGGCCAAAGCCCTTAAAAAAGAATTTCCGTCCCTCAAGGTGCAGGTGCTGGATGAAAAGAACATGGAAAAACTGGGTATGGGCGCCCTGCTGTCGGTCTCACGTGGCAGCCATGAACCCGCCAAACTGATTGTGATGCAGTACAGCGGCGGCAAAAAGAACGACAAGCCTGTCGTTCTGGTCGGCAAGGGTGTGACCTTTGATTCCGGCGGCATCTCTATCAAACCCGGTGCTGCCATGGATGAAATGAAATATGATATGTGCGGTGCCGCCAGTGTATTTGGCACGGTTGCCGCTGTGGCGGAAATGAAGCTGCCGGTCAATCTCGTGGGCATTGTACCCTCGACCGAGAACCTGCCCGATGGCCTGGCCACCAAGCCGGGCGATATTGTGACCAGCATGAGCGGCCAGACGATCGAAGTCCTCAATACCGACGCCGAAGGCCGCCTGATCCTCTGCGA
>CAZVBD010000177.1:0-5090 GCA_964625255.1 uncultured Thiohalobacter sp.
GCAAGTAAATCCATCGGGTCATTGTGTGGTGAGTTTTTCATGCTGCTCTCCAGTTTAAGTGTCGTGGTCGTATTCAGTAACAGATTATACTGTCTATTGCCTCTCTGTCTGTTCCAGTAACCGGGTAAGCCGGGTCAGTTCTGACATGGCTGCCTGGTGGGTATTCCGAAACAGTTCATGCCGTTCTTTTTCTTGCAGGTGCTGGTTTTTTTGCAAGGTGTGTTCTTTCAGAAGTGTGTCGCTGTCCATAGGGCAGATTTTGTCGCTCACCAGGAGGTTATGGAAATTATTTTCATAAAGGGTTACGCGCTGTTTGTGTTTTCTGATGGAGTTGATATGCTCATCCAGCGAGTTATCCTGGTCGGGTAATGTGCGTTCCATTTTGTAAAGTATCAGCTTGACAAGCCGTTGTTCACGTCGCCATTGTTCAATATCCTTCAGCCAGGTGTTGTGCTCGTTGCGCCATTCGTTTACTTCACTATGTAATGTATTGAGGCTTGTGGCTGAGTCAATACTCTGAGCGCCTTTGTCTTTTGGTCCGGGTGAAGGACTCATTTCTGCTACTCCTGCCTGTTACGTCGTGCAATGAAATGGTGGATGACCAGTATAAAAACAGCAACGAGCAATAACGCCCACAGGTACCGTTCTATATAGGCCAGTACAAGAAGTCCTGCGGCAAGGAAGAGCCCGGCCAGCCTGAATACCCAGCCCATGCGGATGCCTGCGATAAAGGTTGACAGCGCGAATAACAACAACAATATAAGGCCGGTCGTTTCATTATTCAAACGGCCGATCTGCTGGATAATAAAGACCATTTGTATGGCTGCCAGCAAGGCCAGCCACTGCAGGCTGTGGTTCCAGAGCACTGTTTTCCAGGGGTACTTTCCGTTGTGGACGTGTGGCCACTCAGTGGCAAGGCTGGCAATGAAAAATACCGGGACCATCGCCAGCCAGTAGGTATGGCTGCTGGCTGGCGATATATTGGTAATGGCAACACCAACAAAGGAACAACCCAGCAGTATTGACAGTGTGACCAGGTCAGCTATGTGTCGGTGTGTCATGGGATATCCACCTGGTGCCAGAGTATCAGGGGTGCTTCGGCCGGGATACGTGCATCAGCATGATACGGACGAACACGCGGTGTGAAGTCAGTGGCAGGTCTTTCTGTATTGAGGCTGACATCAAAACAGTAACCGTGGATAGCGCCGGTAATTCGTTCTCCGCAGTCGCAGGCATGTATCTGTGGCGGGTCGTCATTAATCCCCTCGGCGTACAACTCTACGCGAACCTGTTCCGGCAGGATTTCACCCAGATAAATCTGTATGTGGAATGACCAGCCGTCAGCTGTTTTTTCCACATCCACATTGCCAAAGTGTATCTGGTTCCAGTGCAGGGTCAGTGCGTTATGCCAGCTCGTCAGTTGCTTTGCCAGTTCACCCTGGCCGGCAAAGCGTTTTTTGCAGGCGGTGGCAGCGGGGTAATAAAGTTGTGTGACGTAGTCCTGCAACATACGGTTGCTGCTGAATTGTGGTGCCAGTTTCATCATGCTGTTGCGCAGACGTGTCAGCCATTCGCGTGGCAGGCCCTGTGCATCACGGGAATAGAACAGGGGGATAACCTCGTTTTCCAGTATCTGGTAGAGCTGGTCGGCCTCGGTGGCATCCCAGACCGGGTCAGCGTCGTGTTCCTGACGATCACCGATCGACCAGCCGACATCGCAGGTGCAGGCTTCAGCCCACCAGCCATCCAGTTCCGAAAGATTAAGCCCGCCATTGACCAAGACTTTCATACCGCTGGTGCCACAGGCCTCCCAGGGACGACGTGGCGTGTTGATCCAGACATCGATGCCCTGTACCAGTTGCTGCGCCAGTGCGATATCGTAGTCTTCCAGAAATACGACGTGCCCACAAATATCAGGCTGGTGGACGAAGTCGATCCATTCCCGGATCATGTGCTGACCTTCGTGGTCGTCGGGATGGGCTTTTCCGGCGATGATCAATTGTACCGGCCGGGCATTGTCTGTCAGTAAACGCGCCAGACGTTGGCGGTCGTGCAGTAACAGGTTCGGGCGTTTGTAAGTTGCAAAACGTCGTGCAAAACCCAGCGTCAGGGCGTTCGGATCAAGTACCTGGATGGCGCCGTGTACCTGTTCAGGACTGGCGCCCGCCTGTCCCAGTTGCAGCGCCAGGCGCTGGCGTGCGTAATGCACCAGCTCTTCACGTTCATTGGCGCGGAGCTTCCACAACATTTCATCTTCCAGTGTCTCGATAGAGCGATGCAGGGCTTCGGTACTGCCAAGCCAGCGCTGTTTGCCGCAGGCCTCGGTCCACAGACGGTCGGCCCAGGGTGAATCCCATGACGGGACGTGCACGCCGTTGGTGATGTGACCGACAGGGATTTCGGCCATTGGCCAACGGGGATACAGGGTACTGAACAATTCACGGCTGACTTCTCCGTGCAGGCGACTGACACCGTTGCTTTGCGCACAGCCGCGCATGGCCAAGTACGCCATATTAAACGCTTCTGTCGGGTCCCCGGGGTTTTTACGGCCCAGTGCCAGCAAGTCTTGCAGGGAAAGTCCGGTGTGGGTCAGAAAATCATGAAACATCGGGAAGTACTTGTCGATGAATTGCGGTGGGAAGGTGTCAAACCCGGCTGCCACGGGTGTGTGTGTAGTAAAGACATTGCCAGCGCGCGTGGCCCACAGGGCTTCCTCGAAGGAGACGCTGTTCTCTTCCATGAAATCACGTGCACGTTCCAGAATCACAAATGCGGCGTGGCCTTCATTCAGGTGACACACGGAAATATCTTCCTGGACAGCTTTCAGCAAACGCCAGCCACCGATGCCCAGCACCAGTTCCTGCAGGAATCGGAGTTCCTGCCCGCTGTCGTACAACTTGTTGGTGATACCCCGGTCGCGTGGGCTGTTGAGGGCATCATTGCTGTCCAGCAGGTACAGATGAACCCGTCCGACATTGACCTGCCATACCCGCAATTTTAGTTGCCGTCCCGGCAGGTGCAGTGAAACATGCAGCCATTCCCCGGACGAGGTATGCACTGGCTGGACGGGCAGGGTGGACGGCTCATTATAGGGATACACGGCTAACTGGTTGCCCTCGGAGTCCAGCATCTGGCGGAAGTAGCCTTCCTGGTAGAGCAGGCCGATACCCACCATCGGTACACCCATATCGCTCGCAGTCTTGAGGTAGTCACCGGCCAGGATGCCCAGACCACCGGCATAGATGGGCAGGGCTTCGCCGAGACCAAACTCCATACTGAAGTAGGCGACCCTGCCAATATCAAATTGCTGGCGTACCTCGCCGTACCAGCCGGGGTCGGCCAGGTAACTTTTTCTGTCCTCGGACAGGCGGTCGAGTTCCTGACGGAAAGCCGGGTCATTGGCGAGTTGTTGCAGACGCTGGTGCGGGGCATCCTGTAATAAAATCCAGGGGTTTTCGGTATGTTCCCAGGCGGTCTTGTCGACCATGCTCCACAGTGTGTCGGCGCTATGACTCCAGGTCCAGCGCAGATCCAGCGCCAGTTCGGTGAGCGCTTCGAGGCCTTGCGGTAACGGGCGTGGCAGAAAAGCTGGCATAGGCTTTCAATGCCTCAGCAACAGGCTGCGTCCCGTCATCACCGCAGGTTGCGGCAAGCCGAGCAGCTCAAGAATCGTGGGTGCCAGATCCGCCAGACTGCGGCCGGTGCCCAGGCGAATATTGGTTTCACCGGCAATCAGGCAGGGTACAGGATAGGCCGTATGCTGAGTGTGTGGCTCACCGGTCTGCGGGTCAACCATTTCATCGCAATTACCGTGATCGGCGGTAAGCAATACCCGCCAGCCACGTTGCAGGGCAGCTTCAACAAGTCGCGAACTTTGCAGGTCGACTGTTTCAACAGCACGGATAATGGCAGGTTGAACAGCGGTATGGCCGACCATATCGGTGTTGGCAAAATTCACCAGGATAAAATCATAGGTGTCACTTTCAATCGCGGCAATGACTCGCCCGGCCACGGCCGGTGCACTCATTTCCGGTTTCAGGTCATAGGTTGCCACGGTCGGTGAAGGGATGATTTCGCGGGTCTCGCCGGGGAGGGGTTGTTCAACACCGCCGTTAAAAAAATAGGTAACGTGCGGGTATTTCTCGGTTTCAGCACAATGGAATTGTTTCAGGCCTGCGGCGCTGATGACTTCAGCCAGTACCTGTTGCGGGATGTCCGGCTGAAACAATATCGGGAAGGGGAACTGCGCGTCGTATTCTGTCATACAGACAACGTGTCTCGCTCCCGCCGAGCCGCGATCAAAGGCCTTGAAGTCCTCCAGTCCGACAGCAGCGGTCAATTGGCGAACACGATCACTGCGGAAATTGAAGAACAGTACCGCTTCCCCGGTCGCCATACCCTTGTAGTTTCCGATACAGGTTGGCTGGATGAACTCGTCGCTTTCTTCGCGTTGCCAGGCGGATTCAATCGCATCGCGCGGCGTATCGGCGTGCAATCCCTGTGCTGTCACCATGGCTGACCAGGCCTTGTGGGTTCTGTCCCAGTGACCGGCACGGTCCATGGCCAGGTAACGTCCACTCACGGTTGCGATGTATCCACGGCCAATCTGCGTCAATGTATTTTCGAGCTTGTCCAGAAATGTCAGTGCAGCGCGCGGTGCTGTGTCGCGTCCATCGGTCACCATGTGGATGACCGGTTCGATACCGGCTTGTGCAATCAGTGTTAACAGACCGCATAAATGATCGATGTGGGAATGCACGCCACCATCCGATACCAGGCCCACCAGGTGCAGGCGTTTTGTCTGCGCAATCAGGGCTTGCCAGGCCGGGTGCGACGTCAGTTCACCGCTTTCAATGGCTTCGTTGACCCGTAACAGATCCTGTTTCAGAACCCGGCCTGCACCCAGTGTCAGGTGCCCGACTTCAGAGTTGCCAAACTGCCCGTCTGGCAGGCCAACCGCTTCACCGGATGCCAACAGGGCTGTGTGCGGCCAGCTTGCAAAATAATGATCAAGGTGCGGTGTTCGTGCCTGCGCCCAGCCGTTATAGATGCGGTTGGGGTTGAGACCAAAACCATCCAGGATCACCAGC
>CAZVBD010000178.1:0-5089 GCA_964625255.1 uncultured Thiohalobacter sp.
ATTTCACCAATTTCCTCCCGGGCCTCTTCCACAAGTTCAACCGGATCTATTTCATCCATTGGCAGACGTTTAAAAGCCGGCAATTCACTCAGGGGCGGGGCATCGACCTCGCTTCCACCGACCAGTGCGGAATGTAGCTGGGCTACCTGTACGATATCGCAGTAATCGGCTTCCTCAACGTCGCGTGCCCAGTTGGTGGCTTCCTGTGCTGCTGTCACAAATTGGGATTCAAATGACCACTGCTTGAGCAACAGTGCGCCAACCGGCCAGGCCAGTTCCTGGATCACCTGTTCAAGCACGGCAGGATCCTGGTTCAGGTCCGCACGACGGTCCGCCTGGATCAACAAGGGCAAAACACCGATGTTGTGCATCAGACCGGCAAGAAATGCCTGTTCAGGGTCAAAACCCGGCAGACGTGTGGCCAATGCGTGGCAGATCGCTCCTATCCGAATGCTGTGCAGGTAATAGGCTTTCATCCGTTTACGGACCACGCGACTTTGTGGCGTGAATAAATTCTTCAGCACGACAGTCATAACAATGACACGCGCAGCCTGAAGGCCAATACGGGTGATCGCATTCTGTACTGACTCAACCCGGCTCACGCCGGCGTACATGGCACTATTTGCTACCTGAACAATACGTGCGGCGATAACCGGGTCAGCCTGTACGGTGGTTGCAATCAGCCGGAAGTCCGCATCCCGACTCTGAACCGCACGACTGATTCTCAGCGCTACATCCGGCATGCTGGGAAGATCGACTTCCTGGTGATAGAACACTTGCCTTATCTCATCGATAAGACCGGGTAAGGCCTCCGATGAAGCGTATTCTTCAACAGTAATACCGGTGTTCGCGCCTTGTCTGGGCCGAAGGGTTGCCACGTAGTGCTCAAAAGTGGCTTCATTCAGTGACAGCAGCCGGGCTGAACTGGCACAGCGGGCGACAAGACCGTGGGTATGGATCCGAAATACCGGCAATAAGGCACGCTCGGTACCCGCCTTGACCGTCTGCAAGATCTTACCCTCGGCAACCAGCTCCACTCCGCCTTCAACAAGATACACATGGCGGTCAAGATGCTCGTCCGCATGAAGCACCTGTCCGTGATCCAGTGTCTCAATCCGGGCATCTCGCGCCAGATCCAGTAAAGCCACATCCCCCATTTCATCCAGATCACGCAGATCCAGGAGTAAGCGCAACACGTCCATTACATCGGGCGATATTTCCATTCCCTACCTCATTAAAACACCACAGGTTGGAAGCCTGTCCATACCTGATGCTAACATCAACGTTATGAACCGGCTATTTTCAATACTGATCCTCGTGACGATCATCCTCGTTGCATTCCTGTCACTAAAACCGTCTGGCGAATATTCCGCCAAAAACATCGAAGGCTTGCCCTGGCAGATCGAAGTTCTGCCCGAAGGCCGATCAAAGGTTTTCGGTGTTACATTGGGCCAAAGTACATTGGCGGACGCACGCGAACAGCTCGGCGATGACATGACACTGGCCATTATCGTCGCTTCCGGCCAGGATACCGGTGGACTGGAAATGTTCTACAGCCATTTCAAGGCGGGCATTTTCCCGGGCAAGCTGGTGCTGGCGGCAGAGATTGCACCCGAGGTGCTGGAACAGCTGATAAGTCGCGCTATCAAGTTTAACTATATGGACAGCGGTGCACGTAAGTTCACACTGGACCCTGAAGACCTGCCCATTGCCTTTCGGGCGCCAGTCGCAAGCATGACATTCATTCCCGCCGTCAACATTGACGAAGCCTCAGCCATTAAACGCTTCGGCCCTGCTGATGAAATCGTCCATACCAACGAACAGGTAACGCACCTGTTCTACCCTGACAAAGGACTGGATCTCATCATCAACAAGAATGGCAAAGAGGTATTACAGTACGTTGCCCCACGTGATTTTGAGCGCCTGATCACTTATCCAGGGACAGACCACAATTAAAGGCCTAGCCGAACAGGGCATCGGATGAAAAGCCTTCACTCTCCAGGATTTCCCGCAGGCGTTTGAGCGCATCCATCTGTATCTGCCGTACTCTTTCACGGGTAACGCCGATTTCATTGCCAACTTCTTCCAGTGTGGAGATTTTGTAGCCGTGCAAGCCAAACCGCCGTTCCACGACTTCGCGTTGTTTATCGGATAACTGCGCAATCCAGGTTTCCAGGTTGGCGAGGACGTCTTCGTCCTGCAACAGGTCGGAGGGGTCTGTGTTACTTTCGTCCGGGATAGAATCAATCAGCGTCTTGCCCGAGTCCGCATCTCTACTGATCGGCACGTCGACCGATGTCACGCGTTCGTTAAGTTTGAGCAAGCGCTTGACATCCTTCATGGGCTTGTCGAGCAGTTCTGCAATTTCTTCCGCGTTGGGTTCGTGATCCAGTGTCTGCGCCAGGCGTCGCGCAGCATGCAGGTAGCTGTTGAGTTCCTTGACCACATGTATTGGCAAACGAATGGTACGCGTCTGGTTCATGATGCCACGCTCGATGGTCTGACGAATCCACCAGGTCGCATAGGTCGAGAAGCGAAACCCGCGCTCGGGATCGAACTTTTCAACGGCGCGGATCAGGCCAAGATTACCTTCTTCGATCAGGTCCAGGAATGCCAGCCCACGATTGATATAACGACGTGCAATCTTTACCACCAGCCTCAGGTTGCTTTCGATCATACGCCGACGCCCGCTTTCATCTCCCTTTTGTGCAAGGCGTGAGTAGTACACTTCTTCTTCTGCGGTTAATAACGGGGAAAAACCGATTTCATTGAGGTACATCCGGGTCGCATCGAAATGCGCATCGGTTTCCGGTGGCTCTTTTAATCGGGGCTTGACCGGTTCGGGTACTACCGGTTCAACAAAATTCAGCATACTGTCTACAGTACCGCTGGAGGGCGGTACCGTTTTGCTGGTCGGCTTCTGGCGTTTAGTGGCCATTGATTAACCTCGGCGTCTTCTGGTGCCTGTCCGCCTGCCGACTCGTGCAGTGTGTGGCGCGATCCCGGCAGCCTTTTTTAACGTTCAGGTAAATATCGGAGCGGATCAACCGGCTGGCCTTTTTTGCGTATTTCAAAATGCAATTCGGTGCGGTCAGTTGCACTGCTACCCATACGGGCGATCAGCTCGCCCTTCTTTACCCATTGTCCTTCCCTGGCAATCAACTTTCGATTATGTGCATATGCACTCAGAAAGTCTCTGTTATGCTTGATGATAATAAGCCTACCATAACCACTAAGTCCACTCCCTGCGTACACGACCTTACCGGCTGCTGCGGCACGCACCGGGCTGCCCGGTTTGCCCGCAATATTGATGCCTTTTTTCCCCATCGAACGCACATCGAAACGGCGGATGAGTAGTCCATTGGCAGGCCAGGTCCAGGTTGGTGGGCCTTTGCCAGATACAGGAGCAGACGTAGCAGGTTTTCTGGATCGGGAAGTGGTTGTTTTCGGTTGAGATGGCTGGACGTTCGTAGACCTTGCGGGCTTTGGCCGGGAAGACGCACTGATTTTGGGCTTGCTTGGTCCAGGTTTGTGCACAACGAGGGCAGGCTTTCGCGAGGGTGCCGTCAGGCGTATTTTCTGTCCACGATAAATCGTGTAAGGCTTGCGAATTCCATTCCAGACGGCCAGCTCATCGACAGTCTTGCCGTACAGAAAGGCCACGGAATACAGCGTATCGCCCTGCTCTACCGTATGGCTCGCGGGAACATGCACGAGCTGACGGCTACGATCACCAACCGGCGCATGAACCGGGCCGGATGAACAGGCCGGTAGCAAGCAGCACAATAACAGCCACACCTGCCGGCGCATCATTAGTCCCTGATCAGCCACCAGGCGGTAACACCCAGTGCCACCAGTGACCAGCCGATCCACTCGACATAGCGTCGGATACGGGCTTCCATAGCCTCACCACCCCAGGCCAGCAGACCGGCGACCAGAAAAAAACGTCCTCCTCGCCCGGCCGCTGAGGCCAGTACGAAGGGGATGAAGCTCATGGATAAAGCGCCGGCAGAAATGGTGAACACCTTGTAAGGAATCGGGGAGAAACCGGCAATCAGTACTGCCCAGAAGCCCCAGTGACGGAACCAGCCCGTGGCAATCGTATAAGCTTCCGCCCAACGTCCACCTTCGCCGATCAGCGGCTGCACCCATTCCAGGGCGAAATGCCCGATGGCATATCCCGCCATCCCTCCTACGACGGACATCAGCGTCGTCAGCGTCGCGTAGTACATGGCACGATGTGGCTTTGCCAGTACCATGGGCATCAGCATGACGTCAGGTGGGATCGGGAAGAATGATGATTCTGCAAAGCTCAACGCACCCAGATACTGTGGAGCATAGCGATGACGGGACCAGCTTAGTGTCATGTCATACAAACGTGTAAACAACTTCATTAATCCGCGCCTCCCAGTAATGGCACGAATACCACCGGCTCGAAATCCTCGCGTTCATAGACAGTCGGGGTGCGGGTCACGCTGATCAGAACCTGTTGATCACGACCACCCAGCGGCATGACCAGACGACCACCCACCCGAAGTTGTTCGAGCAGGGCTTCGGGAATATCAGCGGCGCCGGCAGTCACGATAATGGCATCAAACGGACCGAACTGCGGCCAGCCCCAGCTACCGTCACTATGCTGTACGCGAATATTGCGATAACCCAGCTGACGGAAACGTTGCCGCGCCTGAGTGGCCAGTGGTTCGATGCGTTCCGTGGAATACACCTTGTCCACCAGTCCGGCAAGAATGGCGGCCTGGTAACCTGAACCGGTTCCAACTTCAAGTACGACTTTGGGTTCGACTTCAAGCAACAACTCCGTCATGCGCGCCACGATGTAAGGCTGGGAGATGGTCTGGCCGTGACCGATCGGTAGCGCAGTATCCTCGTAGGCGCGCGATGCCAGCGCTTCATCGATAAACAGGTGACGTGGTGTTGAAGCAATAGCTTCCAGCACCCGGTTGTTGCGTATCCCCTCTTCGCGCAGGCGTGCCACCAGCCGGTCGCGGGTACGCTGGGAAGTCATACCAATACCCTGACTGAGTGACTTCAAGGTTGCTCCAGCGCGCCGCCAAGACAACGGCCCACCTGA
>CAZVBD010000179.1:0-5022 GCA_964625255.1 uncultured Thiohalobacter sp.
CAGAATGGTATTGATGCCATTCTGATCCGCCTGACAAAGTAGCCGCTGAACCGAAAGACACTTACCTAAGCCTTAAATACACGTACTCCCGTCATCCCGGCGCAGGCCGGGATGACGGTTGCGATTTCAGCTTAAGTAAGTGCCATTCGCTACTGACCTCGTCATTACGCGGCTCACACCTCAAGATAGGTATACCCCGTTAACCCAGCCTCAATCTCACCGAGATATTGCGCCGCGTCAGCCTCACTCAGTCCGGCATCCTCAACCAGACGACGGTACGCCTCGCGCAGTTGCTCCGGGTCAAAATGCACATAACGCAATAACTCATCCACGCGATCACCCTGTTCGGCATGGCTGAGATGGTGCGAACCATCCTCGTGGATCTCGATATCCACCGCGTCGGTATCACCGAACAGGTTATGCATATCACCAAGAATTTCCTGGTAGGCACCAACCATGAAGATACCCAGCAGATACTCTTCGCCGGGATTAATCGCATGTACCGGCAAGGTGTGTTCAATCCCCTCGCCATCGACGTAATAATCAATACGACCATCGGAATCACAGGTCAGGTCTTCAAGGGTCGTGCGGCGTGTGGGTGTCTCGTCAAGCCGGTGCAGGGGAACAATCGGGAAAATCTGGTCCAGCGCCCAGACATCCGGCAATGACTGGAACACAGACAGGTTGCAGAAATACTTGTCCGCCAGTATTTCATTTAACGGGTCGAGCACTTCACGGTGCTCGCGCCGTTCCGGTTGCAACAGCCCGCGCAAGCGTTGAAGAGTGGCATAGTAATACTGTTCTCCCCAGGCGCGTTGCTTCAGCGTGAGGTAACCCTTGCTGTAAGCCGCGAGGATATCATCCATTGCCTGCCGGGTTTCGTGCCAGGTCTCCAGCACGGCATTATGTTCAGCATTGTCATACAGGTCACCGATTGATCTCAGCACATCGGGAACAACCTCCTGCAAGGGGGCAGGCGGTGTTTCTCCCGGTGACTGTTCGCTGTCAATAACGTTGGTGATCATGAAGGCATGGTGTGCCGTTATCGCACGCCCGGATTCCGTCATCAGCGCCGGGTGAGGCAAGGCGTTTTCCTCACACACAGCGCTGATGCCGTGCACAATGGCTTCGGCGTACTGGTCGAGCGTGTAGTTCATGGAACAGAAACTGCGCGATGCCGTCCCCTCGTAATCCACACCCAGACCACCGCCGACATCGAGCGTATCAACCGGCGCATCCAGCGCACGCAGATCCGCATAGACCCGCGCGGCTTCAGCCACACCGGTACGAATATCCGCAATGTTCGCCAGTTGTGAACCGAGGTGGAAGTGCATCATCTGTAATTGATCGAGCAGACCGGCATCGCGCAAACGCCCGACCATCTCCAGCACCTGTGCCGTGCGCAGGCCGAACTTGGATTTCGCACCACCGGTATTCTGCCAGTTACCGGCACCGATAGATGCCATGCGCACCCGCACACCGAGCAGGGGGCGTACCTGCAAGGCCGCCGCCTGCTCGATGATCAGATCCAGCTCGGACAGCTTCTCCACCACCAGGTAAATGCGCAACCCCAGCCGACGCCCCATCAGGGCCAGGCGGATATAGGCACGATCCTTGTAACCGTTGCAGACCACCACACTACCCGGTTTTGACAGCCCCAGAACCGCCATTAATTCGGGCTTGCTGCCGGCTTCCAGACCAACCCGGGCCGCCTCGGTGTTAAGGATCTGGCGCACCACACTAAACTGCTGGTTGACCTTGATGGGATACACCGCCGTGTAATCCGCCGTGTAATTGCGGCCATGCATGGCGCGCTTGAACGCCTCACACAGGCTGGCCACCCGGTGGTGCAGCAGATCCGTACACCGCACCAGCACCGGCAGGCGCAGACCCGCTGCACGAATTTCCTGCGACAGGGCATACAGATCCACCTCGGCTGCCTTGCACTGGTAAGGAATCCGCGCAAACAGGTGTCCCTGCGCATTCACGTCAAAATAGCCGTTACTCCAGCCCCGCAGATTATAGCGCCGGCGCGCCGCTTCAATGGATTGGTCAGTCATAACGCACAGCGTATCAGAATCTGCTATCTTTTCCGCCCATGAATCTTCCCGACAAAAGTGCCTGGTTTACCGAAATCTGCGAAGAACACGGCTCCGCCATTTCCTTCCGCATCCGTCAAAAACGGCACGATGAAAAAACCCCCTACCAGCATATCGAAATCTATGAGACCACCGACTTCGGCAACCTGATGGTCATCGACGGCTTCGTCATGCTCACCAGCCGGGATAATTTTCTCTACCACGAAATGATGTCACACCCGGCACTGTTCACCCACCCGGCACCCAGGCGGGTCGTTATCATCGGCGGCGGTGATTGTGGAACCCTGCGGGAAGTGCTGAAACACAAAACCGTTGAACATGTCATCCAGGTGGAAATCGACGAACGGGTTACACGCCTGTCGGAACAGTATTTTCCCGAACTGTGTGAATCCAACAACGACCCACGCGCTGAATTTTTCTTTGGTGATGGCATCCAGTGGATGAAAGAGGCACAGCCCGGCAGCGTGGACATCGTTATTGTCGACAGCACCGACCCCATCGGCCCGGCTGAAGGCCTGTTCACCGAAGCGTTTTACCAAACCTGTTACCACGCATTGGGCGATACCGGACTGATCGTGCAGCAGAGTGAATCACCACTGCTGCACTTAGAGAGTATTATCCAGCCCATGCACCGCGCCATGCAGGCGGCTGGATTTACGCAGACCCACACATTGCCCTTTCCACAGCCCTGTTATCCATCGGGCTGGTGGTCAGCTACGCTAGGAGGCAAACAAGACCTGGCCCACTTCCGGGAGAAGGGTGCTGAACAACCAGGTTTTGAAACACAGTACTACACCTGCGCAATCCATCAGGGGGCATTGGCAAAGCCGGCATTTTTTACGTTTTGACAGGTTTATTCTTTTCCGCCCGGCAACTGATCCAGGGGGCTAAATGCACTGACGCCAGGCCGATCAAGAACGTGTGTGTAAATCATGGTTGTAGAAACATTCGCATGCCCAAGTAATGTCTGTACGGTACGGATGTCATGATTCGCTTCCAGCAAATGGGTAGCAAAGCAATGACGCAACGTATGACAACCAACCCGTTTGTTAATACCACTTGCCACGACAGCACGTTTCACTGCTTTCTGCAGGGCGCTCTCATGCAGGTGATGACGACGAACCTTGCCACCGTGCGGATCGACAGAAAGCCGGCCTGAAGGAAACAGGAATTGCCATTTCAACTCGCGCCCTGCATTGGGATATTTTCGATGCAAGGCATCGGGTAACACCACCTCACCATAACCGGCTTCAAGATCTTTTTTATGCAGCTCCTGTACCCTGGCAAGCTGAATTTTTATACCGGACACAAGTCTTTCAGGTAATGGCACATAGCGATCCTTCTTTCCCTTGGCCTGGTAGACATAAATCCTGCAATATTCAAAATCAATATCCTGAACCCGTAATCGAATCGCTTCCAGCAGCCGCATACCGGTTCCATAAAGTAAAGAGGCCAGCAGTTTGTAGAGGCCATCCATTTTATCAAGCAACATCGTTACTTCCTGACGGCTTAGCACAACAGGCAGATGTCGTGGCCGTTTGGCGCGTGTAAACGCGTCCAAATCACCCAGCTCACGATTCAGCGCTTTACCGTACAAAAATACCAGTGCATTCAATGCCTGGTTCTGTGTACTGGCGCCGACTTGCCGTCGTATCGCCAGGTATTCCAGAAAGGCCTTCACTTCACGTGCACCGGTTTCTTCCGGAGACAAGCCCTTACAAAACAATATGTACCGACAGACCCACTGCTCATAACTTTGTTCGGTACGATAAGCGTAACCTCTGCGGCGAATTTCACTGACCAGACACACCAGCAGATCATGATGATCGGCACGAACTTGCTGAAGAGGACCTTCTCCTTTCCGTTCCTTTATAAAGGTCAGTTCTTCCGGTGTTAACTTTCGTGCATTGGTCGGGTGGTCATCTTCGAGTAAACGCGCAGACTCCAGCAAGTAATCCCAGTCAACTTTTTGGCATACTGGCAATGCGAATAATTCACAATACAAAATCCGTATTGCATCAATCCGCTGTGAAAACTGCCAACCTTGCAGCCGATTCTGGCGGCCTAGCATATCAAAGTACTGATTCACGTCTTCCGCAGAAAGCGTCTTGATCTTGCGACCGTTTTGCGCCTTAATGAACGCTTCGATGTGTTTCACATACCATCGCCGACACTTTTCAGGCACGCCCGCTTTGGCGAGGCAAATCAGGTATTTGTCGAAAAAGCGTGAGGCAACGTCAGCGACGTTAACAGGGAGAGTAGTCATAGTGACCTCCTTGTCACGATAACAGGGCATCCAGCCCGGAGAATGTATATTTACGACTATGCTATGCCGATTCTTTAATTCGCACAATAGGCCGACGCGGCCTATCACTCAATGGTATGGCGTCGTTACATTGAACTGTTATGCGTAATAAAAAATGAACCACAAACACTTTCAAACTCAGGTTAAAAATATTTACAAGGCAGTAAAGGAACTTGAGTTAATGTTTCCCGGTCGCCCATTTACTCCAGATGGGCATATGGTTGGTAGTCTTGGAGAATGTTTGGTTGCTGACGCATACAACCTAGATTTAATGCAACCTTCAAATGAGGGATTTGATGCTAAAACAAAAGGTGGCAAAAAAATAGAGATTAAAGCCACTCAATCAAAAAGCGTGGCATTTCGTAGCTGTCCCGAACATACTATTATTATAAAAATCAATAAAGACGGTACGTTCATCGAGTGCTTTAATGGTCCAGGGCATATTATATGGGACACATTTGCGGGCAAAAAAATACCTAAAAATGGGCAGTATCAAATATCAATAAATAGAGTAAAACAATTACATGAAACAGTGCCAAACTCAGATCGCGTGCCAGCAATCGCATAACAAGGCGCTGCACCGGAATTTTGTTACGCTGCGCTTCACAAAATCCCGTG